>PMVV01000178.1 GCA_003166475.1 Bryobacterales bacterium
CGGTGAATCGGCATCACCGGGAACAACTGCTTGATCGCCCAGCTATCCGGCATGCTCTGAAACAGCGAGAAGTTGCAGAAGTAGGTGTCCGAGAGCATGGCTTCCAGACCCTCCAACTCTTCCGGGAAATAGTCGAGCGACTGCGCCAGGGCCTGGATGCGCCGGCTGATCGCCCAATACAGGTTCTCGCACTGGCAGCGCTGTTCCAGCGATAGATAGCCCAGGCTAAACAGGTTCAGCGCCTGGTCCAGCGCCTGCTGCGCGTCGTGATAGCTCTCCAGCAGGTTCTTGCTGGTCAGCGACCGATTGGTCTCCTGCAGGTCGATGAGCGGCTGTTCGGCCTCGGCCGAAACTTCCGCCGGCACGTCGGACTCGCCCATGCCCGACACGCCCAACACGTTGAAAACCAGCACGCTGTGATACGCGGCGATGGCCCGCCCGCTCTCGGTGACGATGGTGGGGTGCGGTACGCCCACTTCGTCGCACACGCTCTGGATGTGATAGACGACATCGTTGGCGTATTCCTGCAGCGTGTAGTTCACGCTGGATTCGAAGTCCGTCTGCGAGCCGTCGTAATCGATGCCCAAACCGCCGCCGACATCCAGATAGCGCAGTCCGGCGCCGGCGCGCGCCAGCTCCACGTACACGCGCACGGCCTCGTTTACCGCGGCCTTGATCTGGCGGATGTTGGTGATCTGGCTGCCCAGGTGGAAGTGGAGCAGGTTCAGGCAGTCGGCCATGCCCGCGTCTTTCAGCTCTTGCAGCATGCGCACGGCTTCGCTGACCGAAAGTCCGAACTTGGAACGATAGCCGCCCGAAGACCGCCATCGCCCGGAGCCGCGGCTGGCCAGCTTCACGCGCAGCCCGATCATGGGCCGCACGCCGACCCGCTCGGAGTATCGCAGGATCAGCTTCAGCTCCGTATACTTCTCGACCACCGGAATGATGTGGCGTCCCAGCTTCTGGGCCAGCATGGCCATCTCGATGTACTCGTCGTCCTTGAAGCCGTTGCAGACGATGGGAGTTTCGTTGTCGGCCATGGCCATCACGGCCATCAGTTCGGGTTTGGAGCCGGCCTCCAGGCCGAACTTGAACGGGCGGCCGAACTCCAGCACTTCTTCGACCACCTGCCTCTGCTGGTTGACCTTGATCGGATAGACGCAGCAGTATTCACCCTGGTAGCGATGCTCGGCGATGGCGGTCTGAAATGCGCCGGCCAACTCGCCGAGACGGTGCTCGAGTATGCCGGCGAAGCGCACCAGGACCGGCAGCGAGATGCCGCGCAGCACCAGTGTATCCACCAGTTGTTTGAGATCGATGGAGCGCTGCGGATCCTTGGCGGGATGCACGCACAGGTGGCCGTTGCCGTCCACCGAAAAATAGCCCTTGCCCCAACTGGCCACGTCGTACAGTTCGCTGGCGTCCTGCGGGGTCCAGCGCTCCGTCGGCTCCATGACAAGGGAGCCCTTCCTGGCGTTCTTCTCCACTCCTGCCTCCAAGACTTCAGTGTCCTAACAATCCCCGTGGGGCGGGCCTCCAGGCCTGCGCGGGCTCTCCAGAGCCCGCTCCGCTTCGTGCCGCAAGCTACGGCCTCCACTTGATATTGCAGCCCATGCTCGGCCGCTGCTGCGGATTCACCGGCTGGCCGGCCAGCACAGCGTCGATCGCCGCCCGCAGATCGGCGCCGGTGACCGGCACGTCATTGCGCGGCCGCGCGCCATCCAACTGGCCGCGATAGACCAGCCGCCGCTGTTCGTCATACAGGAAGAAGTCCGGCGTGCATGCGGCGTCGTAGGCTTTCGCTACCTCCTGCGTTTCGTCGTAGCAGATCGGATAATTCAAATCGAGTTCCACGGCCATCGCCCGCAGGTGCTCGGGCTTGTCTTCGGGATACTGCACGACGTAGTTCGACGAAATGGCCACGATCGCGAGCGGCCGCCCGGCGTAATCCTTTCCGAGCCGCGCCAGTTCGTGTTTGACGTGCTGCACATAAGGGCAGTGCCGCGAAATGAACATCACCAGCAGCGCCTGCTTGGCGGCAAAACTGGCGAGGCTGAGCGTCGCGCCGGACACCACATTCGGCAGATGAAAATCCGCGGCAGGCCTGCCCAGTGCGGGCATGGTGGATTCTGTTTGCGCCATGGCCGGTCCTTAAACCCTGTAATCGTCGGCCTTCCAGTTCTTGATGGCGCGTTTGATATCGGCGGGGGGCATGTTGCCATCGGCCGCTTTCCGGGCCAGGCCGGCGAATTCGTCATCCGGCGCGAAGCGCAGCGCGACGATTTGCTTGACCTCAAGCCGCGGGTCGAGCAACTTGCCCGTCAGCACGAAATGCCGCAGGTTTTCTTCGGCGCGAATGGCGCGGTCCTGCGCCTTCAGCGGAAACACGCGGGCGTAGTTGAAAAGCATCCCGCAGCAAACCACCAGCACCACGATCAACGCGGCGCAATAAAACCGCCCGTCGTGGATGCCCCACGACTTGTAGAGATTGACGAACGATCCGATCAGCGTCAGGACCAGAATGCCAAACAGGACGACGTGGAAGCCGAATACGTAGCGGACATGGTTGGAGTAATTCTGTGTGGCCATGCCGCGATTGTACCGTGGCGCGCGCACTCTTGGGGGCGCGTATGGTCATGGCCGCCTCGCCCTTGCTGGTCAATCCGCGCGAGGATTTGGAATGGCCACCGGCTGTGCCGCCGCCGCCGCCCCGTACTGCTCGAAGAAGTGGGCCACCGTCATGATGCCCTTGTAGTAATTGTCCAGGCAGTACTTCTCGTTCGGCGAGTGCAGACCGTCGTCCGGCAGGCCGAAGCCCATCAGCACGGTGGGGATGCCCAGGTGAGTGGCGAAATCGCCCACGATCGGAATCGATCCGCCGGAGCGGATGAACACGGTCTTCTTGCCCAGAATATCGCTGAACGCTTTGGCGGCTACCTTGATGGCGGCGTGGTCCGGGTTCACCGACAGCCCGGGCCCGGAGCTCAGTATGCGCACCTGGAAGTGGATGCCCTTGGGCGTGTGCTTTTCGACGAACTCGCGGAACGCCGCGACGATCTTGTCGGGATCCTGCTTGGGCACCAGGCGGAAGCTCACCTTGGCAGTGACCTTCGCGGGGATCACGGTCTTGGCGCCAGCGGCGGTGAAGCCGCCCGCGATGCCGTGCACTTCGAAGGTCGGGCGCGCCCAGACGCGCTCCAGCACGGAGGGCTTGCGCTCGCCGGTGAGTTCGCTCGATCCAACCTCTTTCAGCCGGAATTCCTCTTCGCTGAACGGCAGCCGTTTCCAGCTTCGCTTTTCGGCGGGCGCCGGCGGTTCCACATCGTCGTAGATGCCGGGCACCTGGATCACGCCGTTGGCGTTCTTCACTTTGGAAAGCAACTCCACCAGGCCGAAGATGGGATTCGGCGCGGCGCCCCCGTACAAGCCGGAGTGCAGGTCGCGCGCGGGCCCGCTGGACTCCACCTCCATGTAGACCAATCCGCGCAGGCCGATGCACAGCGTGGGGATGCCCGCGGCGAAAAGCTCGGTATCGGAAACCAGCGCGACATCCGCTTTCAACTTTTCGGGATTCTCGGCCACGTACTTGGCGATGGCTTCGCCGCCAACTTCCTCCTCGCCTTCCACTAGAAACTTCACATTGATGGGCAGCGTTCCGGTCGCGGCGCGCAGCGCTTCGATGGCCTTCACGTGCATGTACATCTGGCCTTTGTCGTCGGCGGTGCCGCGCCCGTAAATGTTGCCGTCGCGCACGGTAGGCTCGAAGGGCGGGCTGTTCCATTCTTCCAGCGGATCGGCCGGCTGCACGTCGTAGTGGCCGTAGCACAGCACGGTGGGCTTTCCAGGCGCGTGCATCCAATCCGCGTAGACCAACGGATGCCCGGCGGTGGGGACGATCTCGACATTCTCCATGCCAACGTGGCGCAAGCTGTCGGCGACGAACTGCGCGGCGCGATCGATATCGCCGCGATGCTCGGGCAGCGTGCTGATGCTGGGAATGCGCAGGAACTCTTTCAGTTCTTCAAGAAGACGGTCGCGATTCTGTTCGACAAATGTGTCGGTAGTTTTTGACATAGGTTTTTCCGGTATGAATGACCATTATAAGACCGCGCGCGCCGGCAGCCGGGATCACGCGTTCTTGTCCGGCTTCATCACCGCCACGTAGCTCAGGTTACGGTAGAGCTGATTGTGGTCCAGGCCGAAGCCGATGACGAAGCGGTCGGGAATCTCGAAGCAGCGGAACTCCACGGGGATCTGGACCAGCCTGCGGGAATTGCGGTCCAGGAAAGTGCAGACGGCCAGCGAGTTGGGGCCGCGGCTGGAGAGCGCTTGCAGCAGGTAGCGCAGCGTCAGGCCGGTATCGACGATGTCCTCCACCAACAGCACATCTTCGTTTTCGATTGGCTCGTCCAGATCCTTGGCGATGCGCACGATGCCCGGCGCGCTGGATTTGTTCGAGAAGGTGGAGATGGCCAGAAAATCGATTTTCACCGGAATCTGAATCTGGCGCGCCAGCGCGGTGAGAAAGAACACCGAACCCTTGAGCACTCCCACCAGTTTGAGCGGCTTGCCCCGGTAGCGCTCGTCGATTTCGGCGGCGACCTCGTGGATGCGCTGCGCGATCTGCTCTTCGGTGAACAGGATGCGTTCGATGGCCGGCGGGTCTTTGCTCATGCCTTCGCGGCTCATACCTTGCTCATACTTTGGCGGGCCGCTCCGCCAGGCCGTACTTGAAGATCAGGTTCTCGAAATCCTTCTGATAGAAAATCTGTACGCTCAGGTGCGGATACAACTCCCGCAGCAGCCGGATCTTGCGGTTCTTGCGCGTCACCAGCGACTGTTTCATGGTGGTCAGTTCCACGTACAAGTCAAACTCCGCCAAATAGAAATCGGGCGTGAAAGATTCGGAAATGCGTCCCTCCGCATCCCACTGTACCGGAAAACTGCGCGGCTCGTACTCCCAGGCGATGCGGTAGAAATCCAGGAGGTTGGCGAAGATGCGTTCGCTCGGGTGAGCGAAGGTTTTGTCCGGCAGGCGCACCGCGCCAGGCGGCACGATGCCATGCCGCGCCAGGCGCAGGCGGATCTGAAACTGGATCTGTGCTTCGGCCGCCGCCGACAGAAAGCCGCGCTCCTTCAGACCCAGCGCGCCCACGGAACCCTGAATCATCTCCACCATCTGCTCGGAGTCCATGGATTCGGCGTTCAGGATCAGATCGAACCAGTGCGGGAGCGCCGTGGCCCTGCCGGACGTGCTCTTATACTGCGCGCGTTGGGCGGCATCCAACTCGCGCAGCAGTTGGCGGACCGCGGGACGCTCGAGCCGCCGGTCCAGCATGAGATTGCCGATGCGCACGGAATCCGGCGCGACGACGTGTACGCGCAGGGTGCCGGGGAACTGACGCGAAAGCATCTCGGCACCCGCCGCGCAGTACACCATGTGGTGAGCGGTCGCCAACCGCGCCAGGATGGAGGCCACCAGATCGGGGCGGGCCTTCTGGGGCACTTCGGCGTCCGCGCCAAATTCGCGTTCGATGAGGGAGTGAATCCGCGATTCATTGACCAACTCGAACCCGAGGCGGTGCGCGGAGATGCGCGCCACTTCTTCGAACCGGCAACCGGGCTGTCCGGAAACGGCGATTAACGCCATGTCATCAGCTCATAATAACAAGGCGCGGTCTGCACACCACAGCCGCGGCGTTGTAACATCGACCGTTAGCCCTCGCCTATGAACAAATGGATCGGTTTGGCCCTATTTCTAGCCATGGCGCTGTTGTTCTTTATCGCCAATCGCAGCGCTTACCGGGGTTACTTCGGGGGCGACGAGCTCGATAGCCTGAGTTGGACGCCCCGTATTCCAATCGCCGAGTTTGCCGAGGATCTGGTGAACCCGGTCTACAACGCCCGGAATTTCCGGCCCGTGGGCCACCTCTATTTCCGGATCATGAGCCACGCCTACGGCCTCGATTTTCCGAAATATCTTCTGCCTCTCCACCTTCTCCACCTGTTCAATATCTGGCTGCTGTGGATGGTTTTGCGCAACCTGGGGGCCTCGCCTTTCGCGGCATCGGCCGGCGGCCTGTTCTTCGCGTTTCACATGGCCGTGTTCGACGTCTACTGGAAACCCATGTACGCATTCGATCTGTTCTGCTGCGCCTTCTGCCTGCTTAGTTTCCTGTTCTGGATCAAACGCCGCTGGGTGTTGTCGTTCCTGGCCTTTTGGCTGGCGTACAAGTCGAAAGAGTTGGCCGTGATGCTGCCGGCTGTGCTGGCATGCTACGAGCTTTGGTTCGGCAAGCGCCAATGGCGCCCGCTGATCCCGTTCTTTCTGGTGTCGCTCTCGTTCGGCCTCCAAGGCATCTTCAGGAATCCCAACCAGGATAACGACTACACCTTCCGCTTCACGCCCGCCGCGCTGGCCGCCGGCGCAAAGTTCTACGCGGCCGAGTTATTCGGGATTCCCTTCGCGGGCTTCGCGCTGCTGGCGCTTCCCTTCGTCCGCCGCGATCGCCGGGCGTGGCTTGGCGTGGCGGCCACCGTGCTATTTCTGGTCCCGCTGGTCTTTTTGCCGGGACGGCTCTTTAGCGCGTATTGGTACGTGCCGTTGATTGGCGTGGCGATGGCTTTGTCCTCTCTGGCGGACGCCCGGTATGGTTTCCTGGCCGCCGTATTCCTGGCGGCGTGGCTCCCCTGGAACTACGTCGATCTGCGCGACTACCGCCGCGAAAAACTGGCCGAGGATGCCGACAGCCGCGATTATGTCGCGCAGTTGCGAGCCACCGCCCCTTCCTTCCAGGGTATTCCGATCTTCCTTTATCACGGCCTGCCGCCGGCGTTTCCTGCCTGGGGGACGGCGGGCGCATTGCGCTATTTGCTGCCGGAGGTGAACGTCAAAGTGTATCCGATGGAGGGTCGTACCGCGGCGCAACTGATTCGGCAGAGTCCCGCTATCGCCACGCTCGTCTGGGTGCAGCAGAGCCACAAGCTTGGGATTGCGGCCCATTATCCGGATTCTCCGGATGCGACCTACATCATGATGAACGAGGTGACGCCGATCTGGCAATTGACGAACGGCTGGTTTGGACTCGAAGAAGGCTTTCGCTGGGCCGCGCCACAAGCCACGGCCCGTCTGTACCGCGCGCCACGCGCCACGCAATTCGAAGTAGTTTTGGACACAAGCCCGCAACTGCTCGCAACGCTTGGGCACACCGATTTCACCGTGCGGCTGAACGGTGTTCCGCTGGGGACCGCCCGCCTGACGGAGTCGGGTATGCGCACCCTGCGATGGCCGCTGCCGCCCGGCCCCCCCGGAACCGTAGAAGCCGAGTTTCAAACCGATCCACCATTTCACGAGCGGGGCAGCGGCACGCGCACGCTGGGGATGCCGGTGGTGTCCTTCGGATTCCTGCCGTCGGGCCGGTGACGATAGCCGATCGCTGAAAGCTCCATGCTACAATTTGGAGGCAAACCTCTTCTTTAAGGACCCTGCATGGCACATGATAACGATGTCACCCGCCGCGATTTTGTAAAGGCGGCCGGCGCCGTTTCGGCTGTCGCCGCAGCCCTGCCCGCGGCCCAAGGCGCGCCCTTCATCCAGAAGGTACACGCTGCCAACGACCAGGTGCAGTACGGATTTATCGGGACCGGAAGCCGCGGCACTTACCTGCTCAAGCACCTCCACGAAACCGACGCGGGCCGCTGCGTGGCGGTGTGCGACAACTGGGACGTCAACCTGAAAAAAGGCGTGGATACCGCCGGCAATAATCCAGCGCCATACAAGGACTACCGCGAGCTGCTGGCGCGCAAGGATATCGACGCGGTGCTGATCGCCGTGCCGCTGTACGAGCACTTTCCGATCACCAAAGACAGCCTGCAGGCGGGCAAGCACGTCTTCTGCGAGAAGAGCCTGGTGCACAAGGCGGAAGAAGTACACGCGCTGCGGGCGCTGGTGGCCGAGCATCCCAAGCAAGTGCTGCAGTGCGGCCTGCAGCGGCGCTACAGCCAGTTCTACCAGACGGCCAAGCAGATGATCGACCAGGGCGTGCTGGGCAACGTCACGCACATTCGCGGCCAGTGGCACCGCAACTCGAGCCAGCGGCGTCCGGTGCCCGATCCCTCGCTGGAGCGCAAGATCAACTGGCGCATGTACCGCGAGTACGCTGGCGGAAACACGGCCGAGCTGGCCTCGCACCAGATCGACGTGGCCGATTGGATGTTCGGCTCGCCGCCGGAGTACGTCATCGGCGTGGGCGGCATCGATACGTTCAAGGACGGCCGCGACGTCTACGACAACATCCAGTTGATCTACGTTTACCCCCGCGGACGCAAGCTGCTGTACAGCTCCATCAGCACCAGCTCACACCTGGATCTGCTACAGGCGCAGCGCCAGGAGTTCGGCGAGGTGATCATGGGCACCGCCGGCGCCATCGAGATCACCATCGGCGACGATAGCCATCCGGCGACGGCGCTGTGGTATCGCGAACCCAAGCCGGTATCGGCTCCGGACGTAAAGAAGGCCACCGACAAGAAAGCTGCTTTCGTAGCCGGCGCCACCATGACTACGGCCGCGGCTACCCGCGGCATTCCGCTGCTGCTGCCTAAGGATTCGGCAGAAGCCAACGATTCGTTCCTGATGCGCGAAAGCAAGTTTGCGCGGCGGTGGCTTTATAGCAAGGGCATCATGGCGCCCGAGGAGGACCGCAACCCGGTGACGGTGGAACTTGAAGATTTCTTCCTGTGCTGCAAGGATCCGGCGAACCACAAGCCGAAGTCGAACCTGGAAATCGGGCTGAACGATTCCATCGCCGTGATCCTTTCCAATCTGGCGATGGACGAGCACCGCCGCGTGGACTTCAGCGAAATGCAGACGCTGGGGCTGGCTGGGGCGAAGAAGAAGGGTTAGCTCCCTGGAGGGCGGGCAATCATGCCCGCAGCCGCCTTTTCAGGCGGCCCAAGCCGGGCTTTCATCATATGAACCTCACCCGCCGCCAGTTTATCGCCGCTTCCGCCGTGGCCCCCTTAGCCGTGGCGGCCGGACCCGCTTCCGTAAAGGACTCCGTGCAGGCGCAAGCGCAGCCCTTCGACCTGGACAGCGTCCGCCTCATCGGCACCGCGCAACTGGCGTTGATGGAGCTCAATCGGGGCTTCCTGCAGGACCTCGAAACCGACCGGCTGTTGCATACCTTCCGTCTGACCGCGGGCCTGCCCTCCTCGGCTGAGCCCCTGGGCGGCTGGGAAAAGCCGGACGTGGAGTTGCGCGGCCACTTCACCGGCCATTTTCTGTCGGCCTGCGCGCTGATGTCGGTCAGCACCGGCGACACGATGTTGCGCGGCAAAGGGAACCTGGTGGTGGCCGAACTGGCGAAGTGCCAGAAGGCCAACGGCGACGGCTACTTGAGCGCGTTCCCGCCATCGTTCTTCGATCGCCTGAAAGCCGGACAGAAGGTTTGGGCGCCCTGGTACACGCTGCACAAGATCATGGCCGGCCTCCTCGACATGTACGTTCTGGCCCGCAACCAGCAGGCGCTCGAAGTGGTGCGCGGCATGGCCGGATGGACCAAGCGGTGGACCGATACGCTCGGCGACGAAGAGATGGCCCGCGTGCTGCGCGTGGAGTTCGGCGGCATGAACGAGGTGCTCTACAACCTGTACGCGGTCACCGGCGTGAAGGATTACGCCGAGGCCGCGCACCGCTTCGACCACGAGCAACTCTTCGGTCCGTTAGCCGAGGGGCGCGACGAATTGAAGGGACTGCACGTGAACACGCAGATCCCCAAGATCGTCGGCGCGGCCCGGCGCTACGAATTGACGGGCGACGCGCGCTGCCGGCGCATCGCGGAATTCTTCTGGACGCAAGTGACCCAGCACCGGGCCTATGCCACGGGCGGCACCAGCAACGACGAACACTGGCGCTCGGACCCCGACAAACTGGCCGGCGAACTGGGCTACTCGACACAGGAATGCTGCTGCACTTACAACATGCTGAAACTGACACGCCACTTGTTTGGGTGGTCGCCCGAGGCGCGCTACTTCGACTATTACGAGCGCGCGTTGTTCAACGGCATTCTCGGCACCATGAATCCCAAGAACGGGCTGACCATGTACTATGTGCCGCTGGCTACCGGGTATTGGAAGGTGTTCGCCAGCCCGCGCGGGTCGTTCTGGTGCTGCACCGGCACGGGCGTCGAATCGTTTTCGAAGCTGGCCGACAGCATCTATTTCCACGACGAGAACAGCTTGTATGTAAACCTGTTTGTGGCCTCGGAACTGGATTGGCAAGAGAAGGGCATCCGCCTCCGGCAGATTACGACTTTCCCCAGCCAGGCCGAGACGCGCCTGCGGATCTCGACCGCCAAGCCCGCGCAACTGGCCGTGCGCGTCCGCGAGCCTTATTGGACGGACGGCAAGATGACCGTGGCGGTGAATGGAAAGCCGGTGGACGCCGTTCGCGCGGGCGGGTACTTCGTGGTCGATCGCACTTGGGAAAACGGCGATGAGCTGCACGCCACTCTGCCGATGAAGTTGCACGTCCATCCGATGCCCGACGACGATACGCTGCAGGCCATCATGTACGGCCCGCTGGTGTTGGCGGGAGACCTGGGCCGCGAGGGCTTAACCGAGGCGATGCGGCGCGGCGGCGACAACCCGCCGGAGATGCCCAAACCGGCGGCGGCGCCGGAATTCGTGGCCGAGTCGAGCGATCCGCGGTCGTGGATCGAGCCGGTTCCCAGAGCGCCGCTCGGGTTCCGCACGAAGGGGCAGAGCCGCGATATTTCCATGCTGCCGCTGAACCGGATTGTCGATCAGCGGTATGGAGTGTATTGGCGGGTGACGCCGAAGCAGGGGTAGCGCGCGTGCAGAGGGGCTTTTACCTGGTCACCCGCGATTTGCATTTGTACGCGGGCCTGTTTATCAGTCCTTTTTTGGTCGTGTTCGCCGTGAGCGTGTTCGTTCTGGTCCACCCGCCGGGTTCCCTGCCCTCTCCCTCGGCGGAGCGCACGGCGCGACCCGTACAGAATCTGGAAATCCCCGCGGGCCTGGAGAATCTCTCCGGGCGCGCGCGTATCGACGCCGTTCGTCCCCTTCTCGATCGGGCCGGCGTTCACGGTGAAATCGGATCCATCCGGTACATTCCGAAGGAACACCGGCTCAGTGTCCCAGTCGGCGTGCCGGGACGTGAGACCACCTTCGATCTCGACCTCGATCGACGAAGCGCTACGATTAGCGGCCGGGAGACCGGCATCTGGGACGCGTTGGTGCAGTTGCACAAATCGCCGGGTCCGCACCTGGCTGAGATTCGCATGAACTGGATTGCGATGCGCGCCTGGCGCTGGCTGGCCGATGCCACCGTGTACCTGCTACTTTTCATATCTGTGAGCGGGATCTATTTGTGGACGGTCTTGCGGCTCGAAAGACGCGCAGGTATGGCGATGCTGGCGGCCGGCGCGGTCTCTTTCTTCGGGATAGTTTATGCCCTCGTCGCGGGATGACTGCGTGCGCCGCGTGCTGGATATTTTCGAAGTCTGGAATCGCCGGCTGCATTTCTACATCGGCCTTTACCTGCTATTCTTCTTGTGGTTGTTTGCGTTCACAGGCCTGCTCTTGAATCACCCGGGGTGGACATTTGCCGAGTTCTGGCCAACCAGGAAGCAGACGGCTTTCGAGCGGGCGATCACGCCGCCTCCCGTGGGTCCCGATCTGGCGCAGGCAGAGAATATCCTGAAGCAATTGGGGTTGAGCGGCGAAATTGAATGGACCTCCGCGCGAGCCGATGCGCGCCGGTTGGACTTTCGAGCCAGCCGGCCCGGCCATATTTTCGAGATCAAGACAGATTTCGACCGCGAGCGCGCAACCGTGCGGCGCATCGACCTCAACGTCTGGGGCGTGATGCACATCTTGCACACGTTCACCGGCGTGCGCGCAGGCGATTCGCGCAACCAGCGAGACTGGCTACTGACGAGCATTTGGGCGTTTACGATGGATGCCGTCGGAATCGGCCTGATGATTATGGTGCTTGGAAGTTATTACATGTGGTGGCGCCTGCCCCGAAAGCGGGCATGGGGGCTGGTTGCGTTGATCTCGGGCTGGGCGGTGTGTCTGCTGTTCGTTGTCGGGCTACGATTGCTGGTATGAGCGGCACTACTTCACCTTTTTCGCCTTCTGATCCATGCCGTTCTGGTGGAGAATCAGACCGTCCTTCAGGAATGTAATCTGGGCATCCACGGCCTTGAGAAAGAACTCCGATTCCGCGTGCGGGAATATCTCGAAACGCGGCTGGCCAGTGGCTTGAGCGAACAGCCGCGATGCTTCGCGCGTCACCGCGATCTTGAAGGCCGGCGTCAGCTCGTATTCGCCCACATATCGTTCCAGCACGGCCGCATCCACCGGCACTTCTTTGTATTCGTGGACGGCGCTCAGCGGATAGCGGCTCTCCAGAATATGCCTGCCCAGGTCGTCATTGTCCAGGAACGTGTTGCACAGCACCACCACGCCTTCGTTCTTGGCCGGATTGAAGCCCACGAAGGAGCGGTAGCCGGCGGTGCCGCCGTTGTGCCACCAGATGCGCGTGTCGAACTTGGTGAAGACATGCCACGCCATGCCGATCTCAAGGTCCTCGGAGCCTATGGCCTTGGTCGCGGACCGCATGCGGCGCATGGCAAACTTGAGGGGCGTATCGGTCAGCTCCAGGTTGGCCGCCACGAACTTCAGCATGTCGTTCACCGTGGAGCGCACCGCACCGCAACCGGCCAGCACGGCGAAGTCCCCGTTCCTGGCGGGCTTGAGCGACGCGTCGTATCCCGGCGCGAGACGCTTCTTCTGCGCGTCGGAAAGCGTGATGGAAGTGCTGCGCATACCCAACGGATCGAATATCCGCCGCCGCAGCAGATCTTCGTAGCTCATGCCCGCCTTGAGAGCCAGCGCGTGGCCTAACAAACCGACGGCCAGGTTGGAATACTCATACTTCTCGCCGGGATCGCGGGTGAGCGTGTAGCGCGAAAGAAAGTCGTATAGCTTCGCGGCATCGTAATCGGCGTACGGGTTGGCCGGATCGGCGGGCTTCAGGTTGTCCGGCAGACGCGGCAGTCCGGAGACCTGCATGGAGAGGTCCAGCAGCGTGATCTGGCGTCCGTTGCGGCTGGGCACTTTCACCGTAGCGGGGAGAAACTTCGCGACCGGATCGTCCGGCTTCACTTCGCCCTTCTCGATCATGTCGGCGAGCACCAGCGAGGTGAAGACCTTGGTGACCGAGCCGATCTCGTAAACCGTATCGCCATCCGGCGGTTGCGTCCCGTCGAGCGAGACTTTGCCGCTGGCGATGACTTGGCGTCCCTTTTCGTCGATGACGCCGGTGACGATGCCCACGGCCCTGCCCTTCTCCACGCGGTTGGCCATGATCGAGCGGATTTCGGCGATATCCGCCGCGCGGAGACTTATAGTGGACATCAGTGCTATCCAGATCCAGCGAGGGTTCATCTCAGGTACTTCTCCCGCAACACCCGCCGGTGATGCAACTCATGGCCGGCGACGATATAAGCGACGGCGCGCACCGAGACTTCGTTGCCGCTGGCGATGCCGCGACGCATCCAGGCCTCCGCGCTCAACTGGCGGAAGAACCACAGGCTGGCGCGGCGGACGCATACAAATTCCTCGATGAGGTCCGCCAGCCGGCAATCCGCGAAGTTGCCTGCGCGCACGTAATCGTCCTGCTCGAAGGATGCCAGCGGCGTGCGGTCGTTGCGCGCAAACCGCAACGCGCGGTAGGAGAAGACCCGCTCGACGTCGATGACGTGCCCCAGCATTTCCTTGACGCTCCACTTGCCGGGAGCGTAGCGGTAATCGCCTTGTTCCTCGCTCAGCGCGGAGAGCAGCGCCAGCGTTTCGCGCGGCTGGTCTTCGAGCGCGGCCACCACGTCGCCGCCGCCGACCAGCGCAATGTACCGGCCATAGTATGGGGCGTACTCGGAAGGGTCGGGAGCGGCGATAGCTTTTGCGGTTGCGTGCATATCGCCAGTATCGCAAATCACTGGACGGGCAGCGTTACCGTGTTGCCGAAACTGGGATTCCCAAAGGGCGGCTCGTCCGTCACCGGGGCCGGGTAGGACAACCAGCAAGTTCTGGTACTCACATTTCATGTATAAGGATTGAAGGGGGAGACCAACACAGTGTAGAATCTTATCTGAGATTCCAGGGCCATGATGGAACTCCTGGATTAGGAGTTCCAAAGGGAGGAGATCGATGCAACGAATCGTCAACAAGTTGAACGGACTGAGCTCGGCTAAAACGTACGGCGTTTTCGTGCTGTACGCGACGATGGCAATTGCCCTGCGTGCGCAGACTTACACTACGCTGCTCAGCTTCGATTTCAAAGACGGCGGAAAACCCCAGGGGCAGGCCCTGGTCCAGGCCACCAATGGGTACCTTTACGGGATCGCCAGCGCCCCATCCGACGGCAATGGTACAGTCTTCAGAATGACCACGGGGGGCGTACTGACGACGATACACAAGTTCCACGACTCGGACGGCTCCGGACCCAATGGGCTGGTCCAGGCCAACAACGGGGAGTTCTACGGGACAACGTCTAGTGGTGGGGCGAACCTCGATGCCGAAGGCATTGGCGCAGGGACGTTCTTCAAAATGACGGCGGGGGGCGCGCTGACGACGCTATACAGCTTTTGCGCCCAAAGCGGGTGCACGGATGGCGAACACCCCATCGGGCTGGTCCAGGCCACCAATGGCGACTTTTACGGGATGACCACGCTGGGCGGGACCACGAACCAAGGGACGATCTTCAAAATCACCCCGAGTGGCACGCCGACGACGCTAGTCAATTTCGACGGCACGAACGGCTACGCACCCAACGCGGCGCTGATCCAGGCCACCGACGGGAACTTCTACGGGACAACCTTTGAAGGCGGAGCCAACTGCACCACTAATTTCCCCGCCGGCTGTGGGACGCTCTTCAAAATGACTCGTAGTGGCACGCTGACGACGCTATACAGCTTCTGCTCCCAAACTGCACGGACGGTGCCTACCCCTCCGGCCCGCTGGTCCAGGCCAACAATGGGGACATCTACGGGATAACCGAAGGCGGCGGGCCCCACCTCGATGCCCAGAGCGATACCGCCGGCACGGTCTTCAAAATCACCCAAAGTGGCACGCTCACGACGGGGCTATATAACTTTTGCTCTCAGACCGGGTGCATGGACGGCGCAGCCCCCGCCGCGGGGCTAGTCCAGGGCAGCGATGGGAACCTCTACGGGACTACCGAGTATGGCGGGACCGGCGGGGGCGACTGTGGCTCCGGCGGCACCCTCGGCTGTGGGACGATCTTCGTAATCACTCCGGGTGGTACGCCAACCACGCTATTCGGGAACTTCTGCGCCCAAAGCGACTGCCCGCACTACCCTGAAGAGGGGCTGGCCCAGGACACCAACGGGGTCTTCTATGGGACCACGGCTGGCGGCGGGGCCGACGACAAGTGCCCTCCAGTAATCTCCCAGGGCTGTGGCACAGTCTTCAGCTTTTCGGTCGGTCCGGGCCCGTTTGTGGAAACACGGCCAACCTCCGGCGCGGTGGGATCGACCGTCACTATTCTGGGGACCAATCTGACGGGCGCGACCAGCGTCACTTTCAACGGCGTCGCGGCTGTCTTCAGCGTGGTTTCGAGCTCCGAAATCACCACCACCGTACCCACGGGCGCGACCAGTGGAACAGTCGAGGTGGTAACAAGCAGCACGCTCTCCAGCAACGTGCCGTTCAGGGTGCCATAGCCGCTTAGTGCGGATCTGCAGATAGCGGCCGGGTGTCTCCGGGCGCGGCGGTATCGCAGATCATTGGACGGGCAGCGTTACTGTGTTGCTGAAACCGGGATTCCCAGGGGACGGCTCCTCGGAAAGCCAGCAGCCGGGCCAGTAGATATGCAGACTGGTGGGGCCCGAGGGAGTGGATGGCGGCACTTGTACATTCACCTGGTAGAGGCCAACATAGGCCGGCGTCAGTCCGGCATACAGGATGTTGCCCGTGCCTTGGAAATCCTCGGTGTGGCCAAATATGACACTGAACGGATAGCACGGCTGCTGAATCGCGGCGCGGCGCGGCGCGGCGGGCGCGCCGTCCGCGACCGGGGTGCCCACCGGGCCAAGGCCCGTAGCGTAGATGACGACCGCCTCGTCGGCCGCCGCGGGATTGGAAGCAGTCACCAGGCTGTAATCCGACGCATGCTGGATGGCGCCCGAGCCATCGGGCAGGGCGCCTGCCCGGCCCCCTGCGCGGCCTGCCCCAGCAGGACCCCACCCGGTGGTAAGTCTAAAGTAGACTATGACAAACCAGATTCGGCTTCTGGCCGCTGCGTTGCTCTCGGCAGCCGCTGCGCTGGCGGGAGCGGCTTTCCACCCCGGCCAGCTCTGGCCGGACAACAATGGCGTCCATGTGAATGCCCATGGCGGCGGGCTGCTGTATCACGAGGGCGTTTACTACTGGTTTGGCGAGTCGCGCGACGGCCGTGGCACGCGCGGAGTTTCGTGTTACTCGTCGCGCGACCTGTACGACTGGAAAGACGAAGGCCTCGCGCTGACCATGACGGCGGACGGCCCCTCGAGCGTGATTTCGCGCGGCAACGCGATCGAGCGGCCCAAGGTAATCTACAACCGCAAGACCCGCAAGTTCGTCATGTGGTTCCATACCGAACTGCGCGGACGGGGCTACGACGCGGCCCAGACCACCGTGGCACAGAGCGACAAAGCCGCCGGCCCGTACGCCGTCGTCCGCTCGCTGCGGCCCGATGCCGGGACGTGGCCCTTGAACATGCCCGCGGGCCAGAAGGAAGGGCCGATTCCCGCGGGCGTGCTGCGGCAGACCAGCAAGGAGTGGCTCGCAGCCGCCACGGACGGCGGCATCGTCCGGCGCGATTTCAAGGGCGGCCAGATGGCGCGCGATATGACCCTGTTCGTGGATGACGACGGGATCGCGTATCACATCCACGCTTCGGAGGAGAACGCCACCCTGCACATTTCACAGTTGAGCGACGATTACCTCTCGTTCAGCGGCAAATGGGTCCGCGCCTTTCCGGGCGGCCACAACGAGGCGCCGGCGGTGTTCCATTGGAAGGGCAAGTATTACATGATCACATCGGGCTGTACGGGCTGGACACCGAACGCCGCACGCTCCGGCGTCGCGGATGCGATGCTGGGCGAATGGCACGCACTGCGCAACCCGGTGCGCGGCTCTAAGGAGCAGACCGAAAACACCTTCGAAAGCCAGAGCACTTACATTCTGTCTGTGCAAGGCAAGCCGGGGGCGTTCATTTTCATGGCGGACCGCTGGCGGCCGCAGAACCATGCCGACGGGCGGTATGTCTGGCTGCCCATCCAATGGGAAGGCGACAAGCCTATCGTTCAGTGGATGGACGAGTGGTCGCTGAAGTTCTTTGACTGAGCGGCGGCGACCTGCCTGACGTCGCGTTAGTGGCTCAGCTTCAGCACCCAGGCTGGCTGCGCGAGCAGCTCCTCGGGCAGTTCGGGCAGTTCGACCGTGACAGAGCCTGCGCCTGATTTGAAGCGTAGCGGGGCCGTAACCCCGAGCAATGTCACACTGGCCGGTTTCGCGCCTTCGTAGCCCTTCACCGTGAACTGCCGTCCCGGCCAGCGCGGCAGGATCGCGTAGAGATCGCCGCCGTTCGAGGTGAAGAAGGCCTCGATGGAAGCCTTGCCGCCCTCTGGTTTGCCGGCGAGTTTCGCCACATCGTAATTCGAGTTGAACTCCGCTTTGTAGTCGATCGTGGGCACCTCGCCGGCGCTCCACTGGCGCGTGGCTTTCCACGGCTTGGTGCCGTAGATGGCCTCGCCGTTCACCTTCAGCCAGGAGCCCATCTGGAGCAGACGCTCTTCCATAATCACCGGAATGCTTCCGTCGGCGGCGGGACCGATGTCCAGCAGCAGATTGCCGCCGCGGCTCACGATATCCGTCAAAAGAATCACCAGCTCGCGGCCGGTGTGATAATTTTCCAGGCGTTCGGCGCGATTATAACCGTACGAAAAGCCCATCCCGCGGCTCTCTTCCCACTGGTGATCGATGCCGCTCAGGCCCGGCGTGTATTCGGTGGTCCAGTAGCCGCCGTGTTTGTGGCGGGTGTCCTTGCCCCAGCGGTCGTCGACGACCACTTCGTCCTTTACGGGCGACTGGTTATACAACCACGCCAGCAGTTCGGGGCTGCGCCAATCGCTGGAAGGCAGCTCCCATTCGCCGTCGCTGAAGATGAGGGACGGCTTGTAACGCGTCACCACATCCTTGAACTGGGGCATCATGTGCTCGGCGACATAGCGGGGCTTGTCGGAAAGATAGAGGGGGTTGTACCACTCGTAGAGCGAATAATAAATGCCCATGCGGAGGCCCTTGGCACGCACGGCGGTGGTCAGGTCGCCGAGCAGGTCGCGGCGGGGTCCGATCTCCACGGCGTTCCAGGGGCGTCCCCAAGTCCGGGAGGCTTCTTTGCTCGGCCAGAGCGCAAAGCCTTCGTGGTGTTTGGATGTGAGGACGACATACTTCGCGCCGGAGCGGGTGAAAACGTCCGCCCAGTGAGTGGGATCGAACAATTCGGCGCGGAAGCGGGGCGCGAAGTCGCGGTAATCGTAGTTCGCGCCGAACATGCGCTTATGGAAGTCCCAGGATCCGGCGTCAACCGGATCGGCGCCGGGCTTCTGTCCTTCGGTGATGGCGTGCCAGTACCACTCGGCGTAGGCGAGTTTGCCGGGCAGCACCGGAGCGTAAGACGGCACCGAATACACGCCCCAGTGGATGAAGATTCCGAACTTGGCGCCGGCGAACCAGGCCGGTGTGGAACGCTGGTCCAGCGATTCCCATTTGGGCTGGTAGTTCTGCGCGCCGCCCAGGGCCGCGCAAAGCAGGGAGAGTAAGAAGAGCTTTTTGAAATGCACGAAGCGTACCGTATCCGATTCGGGGTGGTTTGTCAATTAGTACAACTTATGCCTTGCTGAAGCGGGGCCAGTTGAAGCCGTAGATGGCCACCACGACGAAGCAGGCGGCGGGCACGATGAACCCGCGGGACATATCGTACTTGTCCGCCACGAGCCCCATCAGTTTGGGCAGGATTGCGCCGCCCATGATGGCCATGACAATGAAGGCTGACGCTTTCTTGGCGCGGGCGCCGAGCCCGAATATTCCCAGAGCAAAGATGGTGGGAAACATAATCGACATGAAGAAGTAACTCAGGAACACGCAAGCCACCGACAGCCAGCCCAGCTTGCAGAAGACCAGCAGGGTGATGGCGACATTGAGTGCGCCATAGAGGCCGAGGACCTTGTGCGCGGCGAATCTTGCCAGCAGGCCCGCGCCGCTGAAGCGGCCGACGAGGAAGCAAACGAACCCGAGGGATGCCAGGTTCGATGCTCCTTTGTCGCTGATGCCGAGCACGCCGCTGGCGTTGGTCTCGAACCAACCCGAGAGCCAGCCCTGCAGGAAACTGGAATGAGCGGAGATCCTGCCCATCGCCGTCTGCCAGGACCCCGGGATGGGCGGCACTTCGGACGTCATGTAATTGATGAAAAAACTGAATATGCCGGCCTGGGCGGCTACATAAAAGAACTGCGCCGCCACGGCCATCACGAAATGAGGGTGCGACCAGATGGAACGCGCGGCGCCCGGCGCGGCGTCGTCCAAATGGTAATCGTCGCCGGTTTTGATATCGGGAATATCGGCGAAAAAAAAGACGACGGCGAGCACGATCACGACTCCGGCGATGGCCGCGTAAGGGATATAGAGGGTCTGGCTCCCGGTGCTGTGGCCCGCCGCATCTTTCGAGTAGAAGTACATGCTGCCGATAATGGGCCCGAAGATCCAACCTACGCCGTTGCACGACTGCGCCAGATTGATGCGGGTTGCAGCGTATTGCCGGGCACCCAGCACAGTTGTGTACGGGTTGGCGATGGTTTCCAGAAAGGTGAGGCCAACGGCTATGGCGCACACCCCAGCCAAGTACCCGACGAAGGCCATGTTGGGCGAGACGCGCCCTTCGTGGACCATGGCGTTGATATGCGTGGCCGGAATGAACCATAGCCCGCCGACCGCGACAATCAGGAGCCCGGCGATGATGCCGCCCTTGTACCCCAGCTTCGTCGCCAGCCATCCGGCGGGTACCGACATGAGGAAATAGCCGAGATAGTGCGCGAACTGCACCCAGGCGGATTGGGATTTGGTCAGGCTCAATTCCTCCTGGAAGTGCTTGTCCATCACGTCGATCATCCCGTTGCAGACGCCCCACAGGAGGAACAACGAACTAACCAGGATGAAGGTGAACATCAGGTTCCTTCCGTCATCCCCGATAAAAAGAGTTTTTTTGTTTTCGGTCATGGTTCACGGGCGGCCGCGTCCACTCCAGCATACCCCGATACCCGGGCGCGCCGGGCGTGGAAGGCTGCCTGATCGGCGCGCGCCGCGATCTCGTTCGAGCTGTAGCGATCCGCGGACAGAAAGGCGGTTTTCTGCTCCGGCGTGGCGCTCGAAACGTCGAACATCCAAAGCCACCGCCGGAACGCTCCGCATTCTTGCTCCGCCGGAAATACCCTGGCGTTCCAAAGCGTGCGCTCCGGTTCGGGTGTCTGGTCGTCCCAGATGCTCGAGAGGGGCACGCCAACCGCCCGCAGCCATTCCGCCAGCGGCTCTCCGCAAAAAGTCGCGCCTTCCGCCAGGGAGCGTTTGAAGGTGTCGTCCACGCCGCAGCACCGGATGAAGCACACCTTGTCGCCCTTGCGATCCAAGCCGGATGAAACGTCCAGGCAGGCTCCGGGAGGCAGTTCGAGAGGATCGAGAACGTCAACGCCTACGACTACGTTGCGGCCCCGCAACACAAGCGGAGCCCGCAGGCGGCAACCCTCCACCCAGACTTCCTGGCCCGCGATGGAGCCGTTGGCCTGCACGTCGTTGTCGATGTCCAAGATCGTGGTGGGGGGCGGTGCGCCCCGGTCCTGGGTGAGCAACTCCAGGCCACTGGAGATCAACTGACTGGTGGATCCGAAATGCAGGAAACTGCACTCGTCGAGTACCCGCACGTTCAGGGGGATGGGCCGCAGTGCGGCGAACAAGCTCTCCAGAACGGCCTCGCCCACCGCCGATTTGCTGGAACGCGCGGTTTTCACGTAGTGCGCGAAGGTTGCTTCCGTTCCCAGCGCGCAGCAGATCTCGCGGTACAGATCGATGCCGTGAGACAGAATCGCGGCGCGCGCAGGCGGAGTCCAGAACGCCTGCAGCAGCCTGGCCGCGGCGGCGGCATCCAGACTCATGATGCCGATGTCGAGCACCGACCGGCCGTCGGGGCCGATGGCGCCCGTCGCGGTTTGGGTGGGCACGTCCGGCTTCTGCAGATACAAGCGGACGGAACCATCGCGGTTGGGGCAGAGCACGCCGTGACGGGCAGCTTCCTGCGGCGAAGCCGGTGCTCCAAGCGCGGTAATCCCAGGTGCGCCGAAGTGTACCGCCGCCGGATCGAAGCGGATGAGGGCGTCTCCGGCCGCGACCACCACCTGACCCGCTCCGGGCGCGCCCGCGGGAAGAGCAAGGAAAGCCGGGACCAGCCGGTCAAACAGCGTGGAACCGGTCTTCGGCTGGGTTATGGCGGGAAGCGGAATGAAGATCTTCCCGCAGGGCGAGTACGCCGGCAGACGGCGGGAGTCGCCGCCGGCGTGAACGATCAGAATACGCAGGCGGCTCAAGATGGCCTCCGCGCGCCGGCCATCGCCCAGGCCGTCGCCCGGCTGCGACTCGCGTTCGAGCACTTTGTCCAGGCACTGCAGCGTGCTGCCGCCGCTACCGATGCGGCGGCCATCCCGATCCGCAATTACCAGAAAGTCCCGCACCTGCGGCAGCAGTCCCATCTCGCGGCGGAGCCGAATCTGCGCCTCGTAAGCCGCCGCTTGGCGGTCGTTGGCGGCGGTAACGATAAGGCAATCCCAAAGGCTGGGGGATTCCGGCAGAATCGTGTTCACTGTGGCCTTCGCGTGGACTCGCGCGGCACAATGGACGGCTGGAGCATGATGCTCTTGGGCTGCGGCGCGACCTTGGCTTCGATGAGTGACAGCACCAGTTTCCCGGCACGCTCGCCGATGGCACGGCTCTGTTGGTCCACGCTCGAAAGGGGCACGCGCAGGGACTTGTCGAAATGGAGATTGCCGCAGCCGATCACTGCAATATCGCCGGGGACACGCAATCCGGCTTCGAGGATGGCATCGATCACTCCGATGGCGATGGGGTCGTTGTAACAGAACACGCCATCGGGACGCGGCGTCAGCGCCAACAGCTTCTTCATGGCCTCGTGGCCGCTGCTCCAGCTATCCACGTCGGCCGAGCGGCCAGCCAGAACGTAGCCCCGGAACTGGCTCACATCGTGGTGCGCGAGGGCCTGGCGATAACCTTCCAGGCGTCCCACGGCCGTGCTTGCGGCGGGGCCGCGAATGTGCGCGATGCGCTGGCACCCGGCCGATATGAGGTGCTCGGTGGCCAGGCGGCCGACCGCGATCTCGTCGACGCCGACAAAATTCGCCGGCAGTCCCAGAAAAGCGCGGTCGAGGAGAACGTAGGGGACCTTCTGCTCTTCGATGCGCCGGAAGCTCTCCACGGTCCACTGCGTGGAGGCGATCATCAGGGCATCCAGCCGGCGGCTCAGCAGACGCTTGATCTCCTGGCGTTCCAGGTCGGGGTCGCCCTCGGAGGAGGAGATCAGCAGGCTGTAATTCTTGCGGCGCAGCACATCGGAAAGCCCGCTGGCCACTTCGGCGAAAAACGGATGCACCAGGTCGGGAACAATCAACCCAGCCGAATAGGTCCGGCCCGTGACCAGGGCGCGGGCGGCCATATTGGGCTGGTAGTTCAACTCCTTGATGCGCTTGAGCACGCGCTGGCGGGTCTCGGCTCCAATGTCCGTGTGGTTGCGAATGACCTTGGAAACCGTTACCACGGACAGCCCGAGTTCCCTGGCGATGTCCTTCATCGTGACTGCCATTTTTTACCATTATGCACCTATGCACCCGGGCAAAACGCCTGAAGGCCTGCAACGGTGGCTGAAACGTTAAATTAAAGGAAGCGCGCGCCGCAATCTGCCGCAGCCGCCTTTTAGGCCGCCAGCCGACTATTCCACTTTTGACGTCATCGCACCCGCGGCAGCATCGCTTCGATCGCCGCCAGATCCGCCTCGGTAAGCCGCCAGCCCGCTGCGGATGCATTGGCCTTCACCTGCTCCGGCGATTTCGCGCCCGCGATCACCGACGCCACCGCGGGTTGCGCGGCCAGCCACGAAACCGCCAGTTCCAGCATGCTGTGCCCGCGCCCAGCCGCGAACTCCGTCAGCGCCTCCACCAGCGCCAGATTCTCGTCCGTGAACACCTTCGGGCCAAAGCCGTCCCGTGCGCGGCTGCCCTCGGGAAGCGGCTGCCCGCGGCGATACTTGCCGGTGAGCAGCCCATTGGCCAACGGGAAAAAGGGCAGAAACGCGATGCCCGACCGCACGCATTCCGGGATCGCGTCCGCTTCCGGCTCGCGGTTCACCAGGCTGTATTGGTTCTGCACGCTGACGAAGCGCGCGCCCCCTTCCCGCACGGCCGCCCCGGCCGCGCGCAGTTGATCGCCCGAGAAATTCGAACAGCCAATCTCGCGCACCTTGCCGGCGCGCACCAGGCCGTCCAGCGCGCCGAGCGTTTCCGCGATGGGAACTTGCGCGTCGGGCTGGTGCAGTTGATACAGATCGATGCGATCGGTTCCCAGCCGCCGCAGGCTGTCCTCGGCCGCTTGCCGCACATATTCGGGACGCGCGCCGCACCGCTGTTCGTCCATCTTCATGCCGAATTTGGTGGCGATCAGCGCCTCACTGCGGCGCGCTCCCAGTGCCCGGCCCAGAAACTCCTCGCTCTGGCCCGCGCCGTAAATATCCGCCGTGTCGAAGAAGTTGATGCCGGCGTCCAGCGCGGCGTTCACCGCAGCCCTGCTCGCGTCCGCGTCGATGCGCCATCCGAAGTTGTTGCAGCCCAGGCCCACCACCGATACTTGCAGCGATCCAATCCGTCGCGTTTCCATGCTTGCCTCCTCCAGTTGGTTATATTAACTGGATGCAGTGGTTCGAAAACGAAGCCTTCTGGCAAACGTTTTATCCCTACATGTTCGGCGAACGCAAGATGGCTGCTGCGCCGGTTGAAGTGGAACGCGTCCTGGCGTTAAGCGGCGTCGAGCGCGGCCGTGTTTTGGATCTGTGTTGCGGCCCGGCGCGTCACAGCCTGATTTTGGCGCAAAAGGGATTCGAAGTCACGGGCGTGGACCGCTCCCCTTTCCTTCTAAGCAAAGCGCGCGAGGCAACCGCCGGCGCAGGGGTCGAACTGGTGGAAGCCGATATGCGCGATTTCGTGCGGCCAGCCGCTTTCGATCTGGCGCTCAGCCTCTTTACGTCCTTCGGCTATCTCGATACGCGTGAGGAAGACCTCGCGGTGCTGCGCAACGTGCGCGCCAGCCTGAAGAAAGGTGGCGTGTTCGTGATCGATGTGACGAGCAAGGAATACGTGGCATCTCAGCGTCAGGCGACACACTGGGAGCAGTGGCCCGGAGGCGACATCCAAGTGTCGCACTATGACGTTTTTCCCGGTTGGGGGCGCATCCGTGTCCAATGGCTGCTGATCGAAGGCGAGCGCGCCCGCCGCTTCGAATTCGAACACAATGTCTACTCGGGCCACGAACTGGCGGCCCTGCTGGAGCGCGCGGGGTTCGCGGACGTGCAGATCTTCGGTGGCCTCGATGGCTCTCCGTACGATGCTGCGGCAACCCGTTTGGTCGCCCGCGCCAAGGCTCTCTAGTCTAACCCCTACGGGCCTGGATCAGGTCAACATTGGCCCGCTGCCTTCATCGCTGGCGGGCCGGGGCCGGGTAAATATCATACTGACTGCGGACGGACAGACGGCCAACCCGGTTGAGATATACATCCAGTGATGTCGCGCGCGGTAACTCCGCGTCCTACACCTTCTCCGGCACTACGTAAGGCGCGCGATACTTTCGCGTCAGCATCTTATTAGCGTCATCGTCCCCCACGAACCGCTCCGTAGCCGGATCGAACTGCAGTTGACGCCCCAGCCGGTACGAGATATTCCCCAAGTGCGCCAGTGACGACGCCAGGTGCGCCGTCTCCACCGGCCCGTCCAGGTCGCTCGTCTTGCGGCTCTCCACAGCTTTGATGAAGTTGGCGTAATGGTCGCCGCCAGCTTTGCGCTTCGGACCCGGCTCGCGCTTCTCGCCCAGGAACACTTCGTAAGAGTCGTAGCCATTAATCGCCAGATAGCCTTCCGACCCATAGAAGATGTTGCCCACGCCCACGCCGCCTTCCGTGTTGGTACACCACGGACGTACTTCAAACTGAATGATCTTCTTCTGCTCGGGATAGTGATACACCGAGGTCAGCGTCTCGGGTGTCTCCTTATCGTCGTCCCACAAGAACTTACCGCCCATGGACGTGACCCGCGTGGGCAGCCCCACTCCCAGGCCCCACATGCACATGTCCGTCTCGTGAATGCCCTGATTGCCCACGTCGCCGTTGCCGTAGTCCCAATGCCAATGCCAGTTATAATGCACCAGCGCGCGGGTGAAGGGGCGCTCCTGGACAGGCCCTTGCCAGATATCCCAATTCAAATACTCGGGCGCGGGCTCGTTGCCCTTGTGGCCCACCGACGGACGCCACCGG
Organism: Bryobacterales bacterium; assembly: GCA_003166475.1. Lineage (GTDB taxonomy): Bacteria > Acidobacteriota > Terriglobia > Bryobacterales > Bryobacteraceae > Bog-159. Next base: position 25,721 of record PMVV01000178.1, read on the forward strand.
AACACCAGGCCGCGCGCCATGTAGACATTGCCAATCCCGCCCTTGTTCATCAACTCGACGGCTTCCTTGATGGCCTCCGAGCTGCGCAGTTGCACTCCGTGCTGCACGATGCGGTTGTAACGGTGCGCCGCCTCGATCATCTTGCGGCCTTCGTAAATGTTATGCGCGCCGGGCTTTTCGACGTACACGTCCTTGCCCGCCTGGCACGCCCAGATCGTGGCCAGCGCGTGCCAGTGGTTGGGCGTCGCGACACTGACGGCGTCGATTTCCTTGTTGTCGAAAACCTTGCGCAGATCCTGCTCGGTCTGTACCTTGCGGTGATACTTAGCTTCAAACTGTTCCGCGCGCTCCGTCAGCAGGTTGCGGTCGGGATCGCACAGCATCACGACCTCGGCGTTAGGCAGGGCATTGAACCCTCTGATATGATCGGTGCCGCGACCATTGATCCCCAGTACGGCCACCCGAACGCGGCTGTTGGCTGACGCTTTGCCGGCCATTAGCGAAACCGCGGCGCCGCCTGCGCCGAGCACAAAGCTTCTACGACTATTCATGAGGAACCCTCTGTGGGAAATTCTAGCACCGCGACTACCGCACCAACTTCTCAGCCAGATCTTCCGCAAGATCCATGTTGACCTGCACGACGCGGCCCTCTTGCTTCACTTGGATTCCGGGCACGCTATGCGGCGTGCCAATGCTGGCAAGCGCCGCCAGACCGCGCAATGAATCCGCCAGGTTCTTGGCGTCCGCTTCCGTCCGGCAATCGCCCACAAATGCCGCGTGTACTCCCGTGCGCAAGTCGACGGTCAGGCTGGCGCCTTCCACCAGCCGGAACACGCGGTCCAGGTTGCCCCAATTCCCCATCGCGCGAAGCTGGTCCGGAGTAGCCCCTCGCCAGTCCGCGACCACCGCCCAGATCTGCGTATCGGCGGGCAGAGCTTGCGCGCGCGCCATCAAGTCGCGCGGTGCGCCGCGACCGTCGCCCTTCGATTGGTCGATGGCCGCGCGCACGGCCGCAGGCTCGCCGAACAGCGCAATGTCGCGGCCGATGAAAGTGATCCCTTCAGTCTCGCTCGCCTTCTGCTCCGGGAAGGCGCCCCGCGCGATGGCCAGCACATGCTTGCCGTTGCTGGCCAGCAGCAGTTGATGAATGTCCCAACGTGGCAGCCGCCTTTGCAGCGCCAGATCCCGATATATCGGTGTCCCGCGGACCCGATCCAAGTTGACGCCGGCGAGCGCCACGGTATCCGGCGGGATAAAGGAGCTCAAGGCAGGATCGATGGGGCCACGCCTGGTCAGGCTACCACACCCGCCGAGAATCAGACATAGTAGCGCAGCCGCCAAGTGGGGCAGGCCCCCGGCCTGCGGCGGCCTCTCAGGCNNTGGGTTCTCGATCATGCGGCAGTGCCTCACCATCATTATGGCAGTGAAATGCGCGATAATCTGACGTGATGGCAACGGCCGCCGCCTCGCCTTACCAACTCAAGGACAGCCCGTACAGCAGCCACAGCCTGCTGTTGGCCAGCTTGCCCCCATCGGGCGACGGCCGGCGCGTCCTCGACGTAGGCTGCGCCAGCGGCTACCTCGGCGCGATCCTCGCCAGCCGGGGTTACCGCGTGACCGGCATCGAGTCGCCCGGCGCGGCGTGCGCCGGCTTTCCGGAGTCCATCGAACTCTTGGAAGCCGACCTGGATTTAGGGCTGCCGCCTTTGACCGGCTGTTTCGATTTCGCGATCTGCGCCGACGTGCTGGAGCACCTGCGCCGCCCCGCGCTCCTGTTGCGCGAGATCCGCGCGGTCCTGGCCACCGGCGGAAGGCTGGCCGCCTCGCTTCCCAATAGCGGTCACGCATACTTCCGCTGGAACGTTCTCACCGGCCGCTTTCCCGCGGACGATCGCGGCTTGTTCGACCGCACCCATCTGCATTTCTATACCTGGCGCGGCTGGCTCGATCTGTTCCACTCCGCCGGATTCCGCATCGAAACCCTGCGCTCGTCGGGCGTGCCCATCGGCCTGGCGCTGCCCAAATGGGAAGGGTCCGCCCCGGTGCGCACGCTGGAGCGAATGTCGTACGAATCGGCGCGCTGGTGGAAGAAGATGTTCGCCTATCAATTCATCGTCACCGCCGCGCCGGAGATCGAACCATGACGGCCAAGCCCAAAGTTGTAGTGGTCATGCCGGCTTACAATGCGGCCAAGACTCTGCACATGACCTATGCCGATCTGCCGCGCGAACTGGTGGATCTGGTCATCCTGGTGGACGACGGCAGCTCCGACGAAACCGCCCAAATCGCGCGCGACATGGGTCTGGAACTGTTCGTCCACAATCGCAACTACGGATACGGGGCCAATCAGAAGACCTGCTACCGCGAGGCGCTCAAAGCGGGCGCCGACATCGTGGTCATGGTTCACCCGGATTATCAGTACGACCCTACCCTGCTGCCTGAGATTGTCCGTCCCATCCAGGAAGACCGCGCCGACGCCGTGCTGGGATCGCGTCTGATGGGGACGAGTCCCATGAAGCAGGGCATGCCCTGGTGGAAGTACGTCTCCAATCGCTTCCTCACCTGGGCGGAGAATGTCACCTTCGGCCTGAAACTTTCCGAGTATCATACCGGCTACCGGGCCTTCCGCAGAGAGGTGCTCGAATCCGTGAACCTGGAGACCAACTCCGACAAGTTCATTTTCGACCAGGAGATTATGGCGCAGATGGTGGCGCTGGGCATGCGCATTACCGAGGTGCCCGTACCGACCCGCTATTTCGCGCAGGCCTCGTCGGCGTCGTTCTTTCAGAGCACCATCTACGGCTTTTCCATCCTGCTGCTGCTGGCGAAATATCTGATGTACCGCTGGGGATGGGGTTACCACCGCCAGTTCGATAGCTTGCAGCGCCGCTATCACGCGGGGGCCGAGCCCGCCGGCCGGAAGATCTGACGGTGCGGCGCGCCAAACTCCTCCTCGATTTGCTGCTGATCTTTCTGTTCACCGCGGTGCTGATCAAACCGCTTTTCAAGGCTAAGTATCTGGACCGCTGGGATTCGATCGAAAGCACATTCATCGAGGATGGCCGCTTTCTCAGCAGCCACTTACCGCACCCCCAGTGGCAGCCGCTCTGGTACTGCGGCACGCGCTACGACTACCTGTATCCGCCGGTCCTGCGCTATGGCACGGCCCTGCTGTCGCGCGTTTACGCGCCGGTGAAGGCATACCACGTTTACACCGCGCTGCTCTACTCGATGGGAATCGCGGGCGTGTATTTCCTGGTGTGGGTGATGAGCCGCTCGCGCGGCGCGGCGTGGTTGGCGGCTGCGGCTTCGGCCTTGGTCTCGCCCGTATTTCTGGTGATTCCATGGAGGTCGCCGCATTTCGCCCCGTGGCGGCTCTGGATTCTGGTGGGAAGTGGCGAAGGTCCGCACATGTCGTCGCTGGCGCTGCTGCCGTTCGCGCTGGCGTTTGGTTGGCTGGCGCTGGAGAGGCGTGGCCCCCGATTCCTGGCCGCCGCAGGGATCTGCTCCGCGCTGGTCGCCCTCACGAATTTCTACGGCGCGACCGCTCTGGCTATTTTCTACCCCATTCTGGTCTGGAGTCTGTGGGTGACCCACCGCGACAACCGGATATGGCTGCGCGCCGCGGCCATTCCCGCATTGGCTTACGGTCTGTCGGCGTTCTGGCTGACACCCTCGTACCTGCGAATTACTATCGAGAACATGCGGTATGTATCATCGCAGGGCAATGCGACGTCCGTAGCGTTGTTCGCTGTGGCTATCGTCCTTTATGTAGCGCTGTCGCTGCGGGGCGCGTCCGGCAAACCGGACAGGGCTTACGCGGTCTTCCTTTGCGGTAGCCTGCTGTTCCTGGGACTGAACGTGGTGGGCTACTTCCATTTCAACTTTCGCATCATGGGCGACCCGCATCGCTTGGCTTCCGAGCTCGACTTCGTGATGACCATCGCGTGCGCGGAAGTGCTGCGGCGGTTGTGGAACCGGCCTGCGCCAGCATACTCGCGGGTGCGGGCGCGGTCTCTGGCCGCGATGGTCGTGTTATTTGCCTTATGGTCGGCGCACCATTACGTCCGCCACGCCTGGGAGTTGTATCCTCCGGAATCGGACTACCGGCAACGCGTTGAATACCGGATGTCGGATTGGGTGGCCGCCCATCTTCCGCAAGCCCGCACCTTTGTGTCCGGATCCGTGCGCTTCTGGTGGGACACATGGTATGACTTGGCCCAGGTCAGCGGCGGATCCGACCAAGGCGTCCTGAATAGCAAAGTGTTCCCAGCACAGTGGGAGATCCTGCTGGGGCCCAATCCCGAACTGGCGGTCCGTTGGCTGACCGCGCTGGGCGCAGATGCGGTGATCGTTTCAGACAAACAGTCGCAGGAGATCTATCACGATTTCAAAATCCCGGCTAAGTTCGCGGGGGTGCTCCCGGTCTTGTACGACGATGGTCAAGGCAATGTGATTTACCAGGTTCCTCGCCGTTATCCATCACTGGCGCGGGTGGTGGATCGGGCACGGTTCGAAGCCTTGCCGCCGCTCGAGCAAACCAATCTTGACTTGCTGCGGGCATATACAGCGGTAGTTGAAGAGGGTCCCGATGCGCCCACCACCACTGCCTGGAGTGGAACCGACACGATGCGTGTGCACGCCCGCGTAGCGCCGGGCCAATCCATCCTGGTGCAGGTAACTTACGATCCGGCCTGGCATGCCTACGCCGGCGGCCAGGCGTTGCCGGTTCACAAAGACCGAGGGGCGGATTTCAGTGTGATCGACGCGCCGCCCGGAGAGCACGATATCGCGTTCGTCTTTGAAGCGCCGCTGGAGAACCGCATCGGCTGGGTGCTCACATGGCTGTCGCTGGCCATCGCCGCGCTCCTGGCATTCGAATTCGGTCACGCCGGCCCTCCGAATGACGTCTCATTTGTTTAAAGCGCGGAAGTAAGGTGCTGTCAGGAGATGCGTTCGTCATACGGCGGCGGCGCGAGCAAATTCGTGGTTTGAAGTGGCCGCTCAAGGATGTTTGGCCGCTGAAGAACGCGGACCGACGAAGAGGAGAACGGCCGTCAGCACGACCGCCAGGGCCGCGATCCATGCGCAAGGCTTCAGGTCGCGAGGGCCGGTCCAGCTCAAGGTGATCTCGCAGTTGCCTTCGCACTCCGGCCGGATCAGGATCAACCCCAGCCCATCGGCCGATACGGCGCGCGCATGGCCATTTGCGGCGGCCTTCCAGCCGGCGAACCAGGCTACTTGCACCGAAACCAGGTCGTCGCGCCGCAGCGTCGCGCGAATGCCAGCCGTACCGGGCCCCAGCCACTCAAAGGCGGCCTCGGGCCGGGAATCGTCCTCTATGGCGTCCACATACTTGACCACTTCAGCGCGCGCGGCTTCGTGCCAGTCGGGTATGCGCGGATCTTCTCCGGGCCGCAGCACGTGGGCCAGCGAGGTACCGCGCTGAGGCACGCCATAGATGGTTTCGCCGTGCTCGCGATGGAGCACCGGCAGCAGCGACGCAAAGCGCTCCGGAACCTTGATGTCCCTGTACTCCTCGGTACTCTCCGGCCCGCTGGTGACCAGCGCATGCGCGCCCAGCGCTTCGAGGTAAACCACCGCTAACTTGGTCACTTCCGGGTTGTAGGCCGGATTCACTACGTACGGCAGAACCCGCAGAACCGGCATGGACGTGCCTTGATCGCAGCATCCATCCACCTGCGGGGTGTCGGTGAAGGCATCCAGCCAGAAGCGGTCCGAACCTGTGGCATAAACACGCTGCCCATGGAGGTGGGTATCCAACCATCGCGCGGTGGCGTACTCGGAGCGGGTGGCCAGGTCGACCGCTTGAATATCCGCGCGCGCCCCCGCACGGTAGTTGCGGATCTGCACTGCGACTGCCGCGATCGCCGCCGCCGCCAGCACTGGTTTCAGCCACCGTGGACTGTGGGCGTAAATCCACCAGGCCAGCCCACCCAGCAGCAGGCAAGCCGGTATCTCCATTTCCAGTTGCAGCCGGCCCACTTGCGGCAGCAACTCGAACGTCTGCGGATGTGCGGTGAGAACCATCGCCCCCAACAGTCCGCAATAGAGGAAGCCGAAGCGCGCGAACAGCGGCAGACGGCTGTACCGCAACAGGTAGCCCGATGCCGCCGCGGCAATCAGCGCGCCTGGCAACAGGAAGGGCGTTTTGTGTATCGCAAACCAGAAGCCGCTGTGCATGGGGCCGAGATTACCCATCACAGTGGCCAGGCTCGAGGGCGGCACGCCGTAGCAGGCGATGGCGTAGGCGAGGCCGGATGCTCCCGCGGCGAGCGCCCAACCGCGCGCCCAGCGGCCGGCGGGTTGCACGGCGATCCAGCAGAATACGGCCAGGCCGGTCGCCATGGTGCCGGGCACATTGGTGAGAAACAGAGTGGCCATGGCCAACGCGGCGAGCGCGAAGGATCGACGTGTTCGTCTTTCGAGCGCATACTGCAAAGCCAGAATGACCAGCGGCAACAGGGCCATTGACGTGACATGCGGGCCTTCGCCGTAGACCGTCAGGACCTGCAGCCTCCGGCAATAGAACCAGCCGCCAATGTCTTTGGCCACGTCGGGCATCAGCAGGGCCGATGGCGAGAACAGCGAGTAAGCGAGGGCCGCCAGAAACGACGCGCCGCGGCTGGCCCCCAGCCGCATGGCCATCAGGAAGAGTGTGACCGCGCCCAGCGAGTAGGCGACGCCGGTCACGCCGTGGTAGGCATGCGCGGCGGATATCTTCGCCAGGCTGGCCACCGCCGCCACCACCAGATGCACCAAGGGTACGTAGGTTTCCTGATACGGCATGCCGCAGTGCCACAGCGGCCACCAGGAGAAACCGCCCCAGTGCGTGGAAATGTGCCGGGCCATGGCAATGAAGAAGCCTTCCACGGAGTTGAAGTGCTGGGTGTACTCGGTGCGAAAGAGACGCCAGCAGATCCAGACGTTCAGAGCGAAGAGAGTCGCCGCGCCCACGGCATTGGATCCCCGACCGGTCATGATTCGGCCCGCCAACCGCCGCATTCTTATCTGGCTTCCTCGTACTCACAGACCGGAATTGCCATTTTGCCTCTACGGCTACGAGCCAGTATACCCATCGATTACATTCGCCGCCAGCCCTCCGAGTGATTGCTCGACCGCGCGCAGGATCGCATCCACCAAACCGTCCACCGTAAACACCGACGCCTCGACTGTCACCTCGATCCCCAACTCTCGGGCGGTGGCCGATGTAACTGGGCCGATGGATGCCACCTTCACGCCTGCGATAGCGTCCGCACCGGCCATGGCAACGAAGTTCCGGACGGTTGAAGAACTGGTGAAGGTGATCCAGTCCGGCTTATCCGAGAGGTCGAATGCGCCCGCCGGAGCCACCGTGCGGTAGGCTTCCACCACATCCACCACCGCGCCGCGCCGAGTCAGTTCGACGGGCACCAGATCGCGGGCCACGGCGGCGCGCGGCAGCAGGATGCGCTGGCCCGCCAGGTTGTGCGCAGCGAACGCCGCGAGCATGCCTTCGGCCACATAATCGGTGCCCATCAAATCCACCTTCAGGTGCAAAGCTTCGATAGCGGCGCGCGTCGCGGGACCAATGGCACAGATGTGCGCGCGCAGAGCCCGCAGGTCCACGGCGGAGCGATCCAGGCGATCCAGGAAAAACCGCACGCCATTGGCGCTGGTGAAGATCAGCCAGTCGTAAGAGCCGAGGTTGGCGATGGCCTTGTCGAGCGGCCCGTAATCGAGGGCTGGCTGAATCTCGATGGCCGGCAGTTCGATCACGTCCGCGCCCAGCGCGTGCAGCCTGGAAGAAAGCGCCTCGGCCTGGCCGCGCGCGCGTGTCACCACGATGCGTTGGCCGAACAGCGGCAGGCGCTCGAACCAGTTGAGCTTGTCGCGCAGCCCCACCACTTCGCCGATGATAATGGTCGCGGGCGGCTTGAGGTCGTGCTGGTGGATCAACCCCGGCAGCGTGGCGAGCGTTCCCACCAGCGTGTGCTGATCCGGCCGCGTTCCCCAGCGCACGGCCATGGCGGGCGTATCGGCGGCACGGCCGTGGGCCATCAACGCCCGCGCGATTTCATCGAAAGCGAAGATGCCCATGAAGATGACCAGCGTCTCCGTCCCGCCCACCTTGCTCCAATCGATGCCCTCGGCATCGTGTCCTGTCACGAACGTGACCATCTTGCTATGCTCGCGATGCGTGAGCGGCACCCCCGTGTACGCCGCAATGCCCAGCGGCGACGTGACCCCCGGCACGATTTCGAAAGCCACGCCCGCGGCGGCCAGCGCTTCGGCTTCTTCGCCGCCGCGGCCGAAGATGAACGGATCGCCGCCCTTCAGCCGCACCACGTTCAGGCCGCGACGCGCGCGCTCGATCAGCATGGAGCAGATCTCTTCCTGGCTGAAGGCGTGTACCGATTTCTTCTTGCCGACGTAGATGCGCTCGGCCTGGGCGGGCGCCAGATCCAGCAGCGCCGGGTTGGCGAGGTAATCGTAGAGCACGGAGTCCGCCTGTTCCAGCAGGCGGCGGCCCTTCAACGTGATCAGCTCGGGATCGCCGGGTCCGGCGCCTACCAGGTAGACCTTACTCATCCGTAGACGCTTTCCAGGATGCTGTCCGCGCCCGCGGCCAGCAACGCTTCCCCTAGCTCGCGGCCAATGCGCTGGGCGTCCGCGGCGGGACCTTCGGATCGATCGCGCACAAGCTGCACGCCATCGGGCGAGACCACCACGGCCTGGAGCGAAAGACTCTCGCCGTTCACGGTGGCGTAAGCGCCTATGGGAACCTGGCAGCCTCCTCCCAGAGCGGCTAGGAGAGCGCGCTCGGCGGTGACGGCCCATTGGGTGGGCGGGTGGTTTAGCTTTTGACAGGCCAGGAGGCCTGACTGGCCGGTCTCAATCGCCAGCGCGCCCTGGCCTACCGCGGGACAAACGATATCGGGCGACAGGATCTCCGCGATGCGGTCCTCCCAACCCAGGCGTTTCAGGCCGGCCGCCGCCAGCACGATGGCGTCATATTGACCTTCATCCAGCTTGCGCAGGCGTGTGTCGAGATTGCCGCGCACTGGCTCGATCCGCAGATCGGGCCGCACCTTGCGCAACTGCGCCGCGCGCCGCAGCGAACTGGTGCCCAGCTTCGCGCCCGCGGGCAAGTCCGCCAGCCGCCGGCCCACCAGGGCATCGCGCGGATCTTCGCGCGCGGGAGTCGCCGCCAGCACCAGCCCCGCGGGCAACTCGGTGGGCAGATCTTTCAGGCTGTGCACCGCCAAGTCCGCGCGGCCCTCCAGCAGGGCTTCCTCGATCTCCTTGGTGAACAGGCCCTTCCCGCCGACTTGAGCCAGCGGCACGTCGGTGATCTTGTCGCCGGTGGTCTTGACGATTTCGATGCGGCTCGGGTATCCCAGGCCTGCCAGTTGCTGCTGGACCCAGTGGGCCTGCCACAGGGCCAGTTGCGATCCGCGCGATGCGATGATGAGCATGGGTTAACGTCCAGAGGCCGCCTAAAAGGCGGCTGCGGGCAAAATTGCCCGCCCTCCAATTCTATTCCTGCAGGTGAAACACCTTGCGGATGGCGGCGATCACGTGCGCGCCGTCCGGCCGCCCCGCCTGCAACCGCAGCTCCGAAATCGGCCCGTGCGCCACCTTGTTAATGATGCCGCGCGTCAGCATCTCCCAGGCTTCTTCCTGCTCGCGCGTCACCGGACCAAACTTGCGCCGCACCTTGTCGATCTCCGCCTGCCGGATGCGCTCCAACTCCTCCTGCAGACTGACAATAGTGGGCGTGATTTCCTGCACCTTGAGGCGGGCCATCATGCGCTCCACCTCCTGCTTGACGATCTCCTCGGCGCGCTCGGCCTCCTTGAGCCGCTCGCGCAGATTGGCGTTGACCACCTCCTGCAGGTCGTCGATGTCATAGAGGAAGACGTTGTCCAGATCGTTGACCGACGGCTCGATGTTCCGCGGCACGGCGATATCGATCAGGAACATGGGCTTGTTGCGCCGCGCGCCGATCACCCGCTGCATTTCGTCCTTGTGCAGGATGTAGTGCGGCGCGCCGCTGGAGGCGATCAGGATGTCCACCTCCGGCAGCATGGCCACGAAGCGGTTGTATTCGACCGGCGTGCCTTGGAACAGCTTCGCCATTTCGATGGCGCGTTCGTGGGTACGATTGGTGACGAAAACGTGCGTGGCGCCGGAGCGCCGCAAGTGCCGGGCGGCCAGCTCCGACATCTTGCCCGCGCCCGCGATCATCACCGTGCGGTTGTTCAGCGAGCCGAAAATCTTGCGCGCCAGCTCCACCGCCGCATAGCTGACCGACACCGCCATCTGCCCGATACCGGTTTCCGAACGCACCCGCTTGGCCACGCTGAACGAGCGCTCCAGCAGGCCCTCCAGCCATCCGCAGAGCACGCCCTCGGTCTTCGCGATGCCGAAGGCGGCCTTGAGCTGCCCCAGGATCTGCGGCTCGCCCACCACCATCGAATCCAGGCTGGAGGCCACGCGGAACAGGTGGTGGATAGCGTTCTGGCCTTCGTGGCGGTAGAGGTACGGCTCGATCGAGGTGGCTGCCACCATGCGCGATTCCCGCAGGAATTCGTCCACCAGCGCCTGCGGGTCCACCGGATCGTCCGTGGTGACGGTGATCTCGACGCGGTTACATGTGGACAGGATGCACGCTTCCGAAACGCCCGCGCGCGATTTCAGAGAGTGTAAGGCTTCGGGCAGCGCCGGCTCCGGAAAGGCCAGGCATTCCCGCACCTCGACGGGCGCAGTCTTATGGCTGACCCCTGTGACCAGCAGTTTCATGGCTTCAGCAGCCAGCTTCCCAGCCGCGCATGCGCCACCCAGGTGACGGCCGACAACCCCACTACCACGATCACCATGATGGCGGCTTTGCGGCCTCGCCATCCGGCCGTGATGCGCAGAAACACCATGGCCAGGTAGCAGCCCCAGGTGATGAACGAGATGCCGATGGCCGGCTGGCTGATCCAATCCCTCTTGTGCTCGATGAATGCCCAGGTGGTGGCCGCGATCACCGCCAGCGTCATCAGTACGAAGCCCAGCGCCATGGACCGGGAGATCAGGTCATCCAGCGTACCCAGCGGCGGCAGGCGGTAATACAGCTTGCGCGGCTTCTTGCGCTTGAGCTCGCGCTCCTGGAACAGATACAGCAGCGAGGCTCCGGCGGTGAACGCCAGCGCGGCGAAGCCCAGCAAGACCAAGGTGATGTGAACGTCCAGCCAGGCGTTGCGGATGACGGGGCTGGTCCAGGCGTCCACCGGGTTGCCCAGCGTCGAAACCAGCGTCATGACGAAGACGAGGGGGAAGATGAAGACGCTGAGGCTTTCGGTTTTGTAGCGCCAATAGACGAACAGGAACAGCATGGTGATGAGGAAGGCGCACATGGAGAGCGTCTCGTAGAAGTTGGCGATGGGGCAGTGATTCATGAGCAGCCCCTCTTCTACGATGGAGACGCCGTGCAACACCGCGCCGATGGAAAACGCGCTGAGCGCAACGCGGAAGAGGTGCTCGCGTTTGCGGACCAGGGTAAGGATGGCGTGCAGCAGGCCGAGCGAGTACAGGGCCGCGGCCACGCGCAGCCAGATGACACTCATTTCAGCCATGAAGCGCGCCGTTTAAAGGGTGTTGAAACTATAGTATAGCGTGGGGCGGCGGCTGGCCGTGCATTTGCCCGGACGGGTGTTTCCGTTCGCCGCATCGTTCACTGGCACCGCAACGGGCCCCGGCCGGAGGAGTCGATGTTTGCAGATCGACAGGCCGGCCAGAAGAGAGTAAAATAGGCACAGAAACTGAGGATATCCGAGTATGGCGAGAATCCAGCCCGTCCTGACGGCAACCGAACTAGCGCTAGTTGACCAGATGGCTGCATTAACCGGCTCTAAGCGAACCGATGTGATCAAGAGCGCATTGGCCGTCTATCACTGGTTCGTGCGGCAGGCGCTCACTGGAAGCCAAGTTGTGGCGCGCAAGCCAACCGGCGAAGAGGTCGCCCTCGAGACCGCGGAACTGGCAGTGCTGGAAGGTAAGGGTAACCGCCTTAGCCCCGAAGAATTGGGCTTGCTGGCCAAGCGGCTCGCGGCGGCTCCCAATGCGGTTGCGGCGGCACAGATCAAGGAACGCCTTACGCGCGGCTTCTACGGGATCTAACGCCACAAATCCAGGGATCAAAGCATGCCGAGAGTCCGCCGCCACAACGTTCCGCCCGCTCTGTTTCAGCACTTGCTCGACCGTGTCCAGNNGCCGGAAGATTCCCGCATCTCAGTTAGAACTGCTGGCGAAGTGGCTCGACAGCGAGCCAGAGGTGCCTGAGGGCCCCTGGTACAAACGATTCTCCGGCACAACGGTCTGCGGCGAGGGTGAATTGATCAAGACGTTTCTGCTCCCGGGTCAGGCGCCAAAAGGGCAAAACGTTCGTTGAAATCGGCCTGATCGGTGCTCCTCGGGAATCTTGTCCTCGGCCCGCCGCACTATGCAGATGGGGCTTGCGCGGCGGCCCTCTTCTTCTCATACGCGTCGAACTTCGCGCGATACTCCTCGTAGCCCTTCCGCCCCATCAGCCCGAACGTGAACTTCTTGCCGAGTTCCACGCCTTCCTGATCGAACGCGTTGATCTCCAGCAACTCGCCCATGAAGGCGGTCTCGAACTCCATGAGCTGCAGAAATGCGCCGAGGTGTTCCTCGTCCACCTTCTGCAAGGTGAAGGTGCAATTCGGACGACCGGCTTCAATCATGGCGGCGCCGGTGGCGCGCCGTTCGGCGTCGATCAGTTTCGAGAGCGATTGTCCGGCCAGGTAGTCGAAAGCGGGCAGATTCAGCCGCTCTTTGGGGATGCGCCCCACATCCGGAAACTTCTCCACGGCCCAGAACGTGAACACCTTGTCGTTGGGGCCTTCGATGTAAAGCTGCACCTGGGAGTGCTGATCGGTGGTGCCCAGCGCGGCGATCGGCGTCTGGCCGGTGTTCACAGTGACACCCGCCCGGTTGCTGGCTTTGCCGAGCGATTCGGCCCAAAGCTGCCGGAACCAGAAAGCCGTCCCCCAGAGGTGGTTGGAATAAGGGAAGGCCACCTGGATAGTCTTGTTCTTGCGCGTCCACAAGAGCCAATGACACAGGGCCGCCCGTAACGCGATGTTGACGCTGAGGTCCGGCTGCCACGCCAGGTGTGTCATGGCGGCGGCGCCGCGCGTCAGCTTGCGGATATCGATGCCGATCAGCGCGCCGGGCAAAAGCCCGACAGCCGAAAGCACGCTGTATCGTCCGCCGACATTGTCCGGAAGGTAAAACGTGCGATAGTTCTCGCGCTTGGCCAACTCCAGCAGGTCGCCGCGATCGGCCGAGGTGACGGCGGCGATGCGGCCGGCGGCCTTGGCTTTCAGCGCCTGCGTCAGCCAGTCGCGCACGATCAGAAAGGTGGCAACGGTTTCGGCGGTCGATCCCGACTTGGCCACAACCACCGCGAGCGTCTTCCGCGGATTCATGGAGGCCAGCGCGGCGCTGGTGAAGGCGGGGTCCACGTTGTCCAGAATCACCAGGCGCGGATGCGTGGATGAGAATGCGCCCTGCACGGGGTGCGGACCGCGGATACCGCAATCGAGCGCCCACGCGCCCAGCGCGCTGCCGCCGATACCTATCAAGCACACTGTGTCGTAAGAGCCACGCACGGACTCGGCGTAGGCGCGCACTTCGTTGATGGTTTTCGTTTGGAACGGCAGATGCGGGAAGCCCTGCTCATTCGCGTCGCTGCGCTTACGGAAGGAAGCCAGCGCATCGAGCGCGCGCGGTTGATGCCGGGCGATCTCGGAGCGGGAAATCCCGTGGGCTTCGCCGGCCACGCCGGCGAGCATGTTGGTTTCGTCGAATTGGATTTTCATCTTGAATTACCGCCCACTACCGCCGGCGCACGAAGTTGCTTTCCGGTCCGTGGAAAGTGGGGAAGGTTTTGGAGATATGATCGTGCCAGGCGAGGCTTTCCTCGTCCAGCAGTGCCCACAGCAAGCCGAGGCCGCCCGCGCAATAGCCGAGGCAAGCGCCCAGGTAGCGCAGCCAGCGCGACGTGCGGTCCGGGGGGTAGCCATCGAAGTTGATGAGGGTCAAGCGCAGAGTGCGCATGCCGGGGGTCTGGCCGCCGGCGCACACCCACACGAAGCCATAGAACATGGCGATCAACATGGCTGCGGCGCACATGATCAGGATCACCGGTTTGCTGGCGGGGAACGAGCCGCCCAGGAGATAGAAGACGGTAAGAAAGAGTCCGCAGGCGATCAGGATCATGCTGCCGTCGATGGCGGCGGCGCAGGCCCGGTGCATGGGGGCGGCTACCGAAGCGTCACAAACGATGACTGCCTCGACGGTAGTCGACAGCTTGCGCGGGGCAGGCGGAGCGGGCGGCAGGAAATCGAGCGAAGGCTGCGAGTCGTTGGGCGCGCCGGGGCGGCGGCGGGTGATGCGCGTGGAAGTGCGGGTAACCGTTTTAAGCTTCGGCGGCGCGGGTGGCTCCAGAATTCCGTCGAACGGAATGACTTTGCCGGAAGGGCGGTCCTGGAAGAGCATGGCTTGGCGCGGAGCGGTGGCCGGGTATGCGGGCTGCGAAATCACGGGCGCGCGCGAGGGCTCGACGCGATCGGGCCGCGGCACGGCCGCCAAAGCGCCGGAGGTAGCCATGGCATAGACATCAAATTGCGGCCGGCCGCAACGCCGGCAGCGTCTTTCGTCGTCTAAATTCAAGTAACGGCAATAACTGCAAGTCATGGTTCAGCGTCTATGGTGCAAAGGAAGGCCCCTATGTGGTACGTTTGCCGATTGAGCCCTCTCGCGTGCAGACGCCCTCACTTTCTAGTTAGCATACTCGGCGATATTTGTCACGAACTTTATTCGAGTATTACGTACAGTTCCGTTCTTGGCGTATTGGCGGCGTTGGTTTTGACGGACGCAGCGGTCTTCGGGCAGATTCCGCCGACCTCGACCCTGGTTCCGCCGCCCGGCGCCCCCCCGGCGTCGCAACCCAATAAACGCATTTATAAGCAGCGTCCCAACGCACCGCCGATCGGCGAATGGGACGTGCATGCGGTAGACCAAAACGCCGAAGGGCACGTGTGGCATCTGCGTGGACACGCGGAGATGGAGAACGTCAACATGCTTTTCCGCGCCGACGAGATCGATTACAACGAAGACACCGGCGACATGCAGGCGCGCGGCAATATCTACTTCGAGCAGTTCGAGCGCAACGAAAAGATCTGGGCCGACCACATGGAATACAACACCAAGTCGGAGGCCGGTAAGTTCTACGATGTGCGCGGCACCACCTCCCCGCGCATAGACACGCGCCCCGGTATGCTCACCAGCGTCAATCCGTACTATTTCGAGGGCAAGTGGGCGGAACGCGTGCAGGGCCACTATATTCTTTACGATGGTTTCCTGACCAACTGCCGGATCCCGAATCCGTGGTGGCGTCTGAGAGGGCCGCGCTTCAATGTTGTGCCGCAGGAATCGGCCAAGGCGTACCGTGCTGTTTTCCTCTTACGCAAGTTTCCACTCTTCTACACGCCATTCTTCTATAAGTCGCTCGAAAAGCGGCCGCGGCGCAGCGGTCTGCTGATGCCCAACATCGGCCACAGCTCCACGCGCGGTTACATGTTCGGCGTGGGCGCCTTCTGGGCAATCAATCGCAGTTATGACGCCACTTACCACGTCCAGGATTATACGGCGCGCGGGTACGCGCATCACCTGGAATTCCGCGGCAAGCCCACCGACAAGGCAGACTTCGACGCCATTGGTTTCGGCGTGCAGGACCGCGGCTTGGTGGAATCCGACGGCACGCGCGGGCCCAAGCAGGGCGGCCTGACTTTCTCGGTGGCGGGAAAGGCGGATCTGGGCGACGGTTGGACTGCCAGGGGCCTTATCAACTACCTCAGTTCGTTTACGTTCCGCCAGACCTTTTCCGACTCATTTAATGAAGCCGTCTTTACGGAAGTGAACTCGGTAGCGTTCCTGAACAAGGACTGGTCGACGTACACCGTGGATGCGGTCGTCGAACGCAAACAGGATTTCACCAGTGCGGAGATCGTCGAAACCGATCCCATCACCAAAAAGCAGACTACGGACGCCAATGCGGTAGTGATCAAGAAGCTGCCGGAATTGGATCTTTCGAGCCGCGACCATCAGGTGGCGGAGGGTCTGCCGGTGTGGTACTCGTTCGATTCCAGCGCAGGTTTGCTGTCGCGCAGCCAGCCGGACTTCTATTGCGCCAGCGCCGGGGCCAGGCAAGGGATTGTCGAACCTTGCCCCAACAGCGACTACCAACTGATGGGCCGCTATGACACCAGCATGCTGAATAGCCGCATGGACTTTGCGCCGCAGATCACAACGTCGCTGCGCCTGGGCGACTTCCACCTGGTCCCCAGCTTCACGGTGGACGAGACTTTCTACAGCGAGGCTCAAGGTCCGTATGAGGAGGGTTTTCTGCGCGTGCTTCCCTCGGCCTTCATGCGCAGCGCCCGCGAGTTCAAGGTAGACCTGGTGGCGCCTTCCTTCGCGCGCGTTTTCAATCGCAAGAGCTGGCTGGGCGACAAAGTGAAGCACGTGATCGAGCCGCGGGCCACCTACGAATACGTCACGGGCATCGGGCAGAATTTCAACAGGGTGATCCGTTACGACCAGACGGATCTGCTCTCGAATACCAACCAGGTTACATTCTCGCTCGCCAACCGGCTGTACGCCAAGCACGGCGACGACGTGCAGGAGATTTTCAGTTGGGAATTGTCGGGAGCGCGATATTTCGATCCGACGTTCGGCGGCGCGATCGTTGCCGGGCAGCGCAACGTGCTGCTGAGCCAGATGGAGCTGACGCCCTTCACCTTTTTGGATGGCCCGCGCACATATTCGCCGATCGTGTCGGCCCTGCGCGCCCAGCCGAAGTGGAACATTGCCTTGGAATGGCGGACGGATTACGATCCGGCGCGCCATGGCATTGTGGCCTCGACCGCCAGCGCCGACTGGCGCAAGGGCGCGTTTTTCGTTTCGGTGGGGCAAACGGAGGTGCATAGCGACACAACCCTGCTGCCGAGCGAGAACCAGACGCGCGCCAGCGTGGGCCTCGGCAACTCGACGCGGCGGGGTTGGAACGCGGCGTTTGTGGCCGTTTACGACAACAAGGTGGGCATCCTGGATTTCGCCATTATGCAGGCCACTTACAACACGGACTGCTGTGGGTTCAGCGTGCAGCTTGTGCGTTACGACTTCGGCACGCGGGATGAGACGCAATACCGGTTTGCGTTCGCGGTGGCGAATCTGGGCTCGTTCGGGACGTTGAAGCGGCAGGAGCGATTGTTTTAGGGGTGAGGCATGGTTGGGGGGGCGTTGGCGCGAAGAAGCGCCGGGATGGCACCCGGATCTGACACAAACAAAGCCCAACTTATTGATAATGCTGGTCGAGTGGAACGCGAATCCCAGGACGCCGTTGGCCTCCGGCCGAGCGTTCGTGGGCCGTAGCGCAGGGACGGGGCGGCGGGTGCCGCATCCTTGAAATTGGTCAGATCGTGTTGCATTATGTTGCATCGGGATACATCCGCCGCGGCGGACCGGCCCTGTGTGCCAAGAACAATGAGACGTCTTCTTCGGGAGATTTCGGATTGGAAATTTGGCTTTGATTTTTGGCTTGTGTTGAAACAAAGGGCAAATTGGGTTCGTTTCGCAATCTGCTTTGCTTCGCCCTCCAGATCGTAACGAGGTCAGGAACGCTCTAAGCCCTACATTCAAGTTCCCCTGGAGATAGTGCGATGCGACGGGGAAAATCTCTGCCATGCGCCCTAGCTGGAAGCCCGACCCTGCGTACGTACCCGGGGATTGGTATAATCCGTACGCGATGGCGAAGCTGACTCTGAGTGTGGATGCGGCCGTGGTCGCGCGAGCCAAGCGCTACGCGAAACAGAGCGGCGTCTCCTTATCCGCGATGATCGAGGCTTACCTAGTCTCGGTTTCGGCACTCTCTCCGGCGCAGGAACTGCCCCCGGTTCTTCGCTCGCTCCACGGAATCCTCAAGAAGGGCGATCCCGAGGACTATAAGAAGCATTTGGCCGAAAAGTACCTGTGAAAGTTGTCGCCGATGCGAACGTGGCGCTGGACGTTTTGCTCGACCGTCAGCCCCACTTCGCGGCGAGCGCCGCAGTTTGGTCCGCCAGCGAAACCGGGGCAGCCCAAGGCCTGCTTGCGGCCCGTGCGGTGACAACCATCCACTTTTTGATTCGCAGGGAGCACGGCGCAGCCGAGGCGAGGAAGGCACTCAGCTTGCTGCTGCGTGTGTTCGGAGTGGCGCCGGTGGATGAGGGTATCATCCGGGAGGCATTTGAATTGCACTCGCCGGACTTCGAAGATTCAGTAACCGCAGTAGCCGCGCAGCGGGCCGGGTGTGACCTCATCGTGACGCGAGATCCAAAAGGGTTTCGTGGGTCCCTCGTGAGTGTTCTGGCGCCCGAAGCCGTTGCGCCCCTTCTCGGGTAATCCTAATCGGCGCAGCAGAAGCTGCGGCTAAGTCGCCGCTGCTGAAATAAGTTGAAGGTCGTCCAGATGGCGGTAGTCCTTGGGATTGTTCGTAACGAGCGGAGCGGGCAGAACCAGCGCGGTGGCGGCGATCCAGGCATCGGCTGCACTGATCGGCCGTCCCTTGCGCACGCTCTCGTTGCGAATCGCAGCCCAGGTGGAACACAGGTGACCGTCGGAGTGAAGTACGGAAAAGTCGCCCAGGTACTCTTCCAGCAGGTCGCACTTTCGTTGGCCCCAATTCGCGTTCAAGGCGCCCTGGCGCATCTCTGCGAGAGTCATGAACGAGAGGACCAACTCAAAGCCGCGGATGATCCTCACGTAGTGGGGCGCGAAGTTGGGGTGCCACTTGAAAACAAAGCTGGCAACGTCCGTGTCAACGACCAATCTTGCCGTTGCATTCGGTGGAGACATCAGTACGGCGCTGCTCATAGATGAAGCGGACGAGGGCTTCGGATTCTTCAGCGGGTCCAGGATCGATGTGGCTCAACAGCCGATCCAGACTGAACGAGCCGGTCCGGACCAGGTTGGGCGGGTCTTGGACGGCCTTTGGTGGGACACGTTCCATGTTGTTTATTCTAGCGCTTCCGGGAGTTCACTGGTTTCTGTCCATTACAGGAGTGAGTGAGAATTGGTGAGCGATCCGCCACTTCCATGTCGCCCACCCACCCGGAGGCGCTTCCTAATCGCGTCAAGATAGACTTTGCAGACAGGGCCTCGCAGCTTGAACTGGCCCCCCGGGGCGCGTGGCAACGCCGGGATGCCCATGCTCAGAGATCTTCAGGGCGGAGTCCTGTGTCCTTCCCGATCTTGGACAGCGCAGCGGGGCCTACTTCTTCGCTGTCGTGAAAGCAGAATGTGAAGTTAGACCAGCCAGGACGTTGGAGCTTTCGATGGGAACCAACCTGCTTCTTCAGGGTCCAGCCGAGCCGCAGCAGGGCTGCATAGACTCTCTTGGCCTTGGTTGCGCGCCAGACGCTCACGCGACAAAGAGGACCTTCAGCGGTTCGGGGACATCCTCGCCGCTTTCGATCATGTCAGCCAATACCTGAAGGGCTACGGACTTCACCTTTCGCGTCGCCTCTTCCTCGCTGGCGCCGTAGGCCATTACGCCTGGAAGGTCTGGCACGGAAGCCAGGATTCGACCATCTTCCTCCCGTTCCAGTTCGACGCGGATTGGCTGAATCTCAACCATGTATGTCAATTGTAGCGGAAGAGCGGGTTCATCAGGGCCGCGCCAAGACAAGGCCACCTAAAAGGTGGCCTGCGGCCAGGATTGGCCGCCCCACAAGAATCAGACTGGTGGATAGTGGTAGTATTCAGTCACCCGAAACGGTTTCGTACTCCCGCACCGGCGCCGGTTTCGACGCGGCCAGCGCGCCCAGGGTGACGTGGATGGTCGGCATGGCTCCGGTATCGAAGGAGTCGCGCACCTTGCCTTCGTCATGCTGCTTGTCACGCGCGAGTTGCCGCCGCAGGCGGGCCTCGAATTCGGCCATCTGCTCATCGACGCTCTTCACCTTATTCTTGTTCGCCACCATATCTTCGCGGTAGCGTTTCAGGAAGTAGCCGATGGTCTCCACGCGGATGCGGATGGAGCCGGTGGGCTTGTTCTCGTCGATATCCTTGAAGCAGAAATAGGGCGTGCCGGAATGCTCCACCACCTCTTCCACCGCCGAGTAGATGGGCGCGTCATGGCCGCACTTGAAGCTCGATAGCTCCAGCGCCACTAAGTTGGGATGCCGGCCGGTGTACTTAGCGGCCCACACTTTGCGCGAGGTGTTCTCGCTATAGGAGTTCTTCCACACGTCATCGATGTTCATCGGATGTGGGATCTCGCCCGATTCCACTTCCGGCCCGAACAGGCGCCAGACGATGTCTTCGTCGATGGGGAGGGAATCCTGGGTGAAGACCGGATAACCCAGTTTCTGGAACTCTTCCAGGATTTCGTGGTTCACGCCGGGATCGTTGTGATACGGGCGGCCCAGCACCACCACGCCCAGCCGGTCCTCGCGCTCGAGTTCCTCCAGCACCTGGCGGGCTTCGCCGCGGATGGTCACGTTGTTGTAGTAATCGAGGGCGCGATAGCCTTCCTGTACGGCGCGGGCGTTCTCCTCGGCCGACAGTCCGAAGATATCTTTGAACTGTTCGAACAATTGCCGCTCCAGGACATCGGGCTTGGAGAGATTGACGAAGGTATCCAGGAACAGGACGCCCTTCTCCTTGAATAGGTCGCCCTCCTTGGTGAAAGCCGCTTTCACCGCCGCCGGAGTGGTGGCCACGGTGGGACACGAGCGGCTGGCCTGCACCCCATGCAAGTCGGTGGTGAGGCAGTCGATCATGGGGAAGAAGATGATATCCAGCGGCTTCTTGGCGTGCACCACGAACAGCAGGTTGTGCACGTGCGGAATGCCCAGCTTCGACGGAAAGCATGGGTCGATGGCGCCGCGCTTGGCGCCTTCCTTATAGAGTTGCTCGCTGGTGAAGTCGGAGTAGACGATGTTTTCCGCCTTGATCCCCAGGGACGCGAAGTAGCCCGTGAATATGGGCGTCATCGAGTACATGTTGAGCACGCGCGGCATGCCAATGCGGATGTCGGCGCGCTTCTTCATCAGCTCGATGCGTTTCTTGGCGGACGAGGTGAAGACGAACTTGGGCAGCGGGTCGGCCACCAGCGGCGCATCCGGCACGCGGAAGACAGCCTTGGCCGATATCTCGACGAAGTTGGGATTGGCCTTCTTGATTTTGTCCAGACTCCCCTTGATCTGGCGCATGTCGTCCACGCTTTCGACGGTGCCCTTCTCGCACGTAGCGATGATGAGGCGCTGCGAGCCGGGCGCC
Organism: Bryobacterales bacterium; assembly: GCA_003166475.1. Lineage (GTDB taxonomy): Bacteria > Acidobacteriota > Terriglobia > Bryobacterales > Bryobacteraceae > Bog-159. Next base: position 47,117 of record PMVV01000178.1, read on the forward strand.
AGCGGAACCTTGGTCTTCACCGGGGGCTTGTAGTCCGGATTCATCACCGTGGTCTTGACGTCGATGAAGGTGCGCAGGCACTTATTCTTGCAGAAGTAACAGCGGGTAGCTTCCTCCCGGGTAGTTTTGTAACTGATCTTCGAGATGGCGTCCATCCCGATGAAGGTGGACACGCGGCCATGGTCCCACAGGCGGCCCGCTTCGAGCGCCGAACCGATGGCGCCGGCCTCGCCGCAGTGCTCGTGTACGATCACGTCGGCCCCATGCTCTTTACCTTTGAAGCGCGACTCGATGAAATCCACCTGCGCCTTCACGGCGGCTAGGTTGTATTGGGTTCCGCCTTGCAGCAGGAAGCGGCGGCCGATGGCTGAGATGTTCGGAATCTGCGAAACGTACAGCCAGATGTTCTTGGGCAGCACGTTGCATAGACCGGCCATGATCTCTTCGGGCTTCCAGCCCTGGCGCTGGAAATCCACGATGTCGGACTGCATGAACACCGCGCAGCCGTAGCCGAAGCTGGGATAGCCGTTGGCGCCGAAAGCCGTGTCGGCGTACTGCTCCACGGGCACGTTGAATCCTTGCGCGGTGGATTGCAGGAAGTAGCCGTTGCCGGCCGAGCATTGCGTGTTCAGCTTGAAGTCTTTGACGCGGCCGTCCTTCAAAATGATGATCTTGATGTCCTGCCCGCCGACGTCGCAGATCACGTCCACATCGTCGTAGAAGTGCAGGCCAGCTTGCGTGTGGGCGACGGTTTCGACCAGCGCGGCGTCCGCGCCAATCACGTCCTTCAGGATGTCCTTGGCGTAGCCGGTGGTGCCCACGCCGAGCACCTTGAGCGTTGCGCCCTGGGCGGAAATCTGCTCCACCAACTTGCCCATCACCTCGATGGTGTCTTCGATGGGATTGCCCTTCGAAAGCTGGTAAGTCTTGGCCAGGATGCGGCGCTCTTTATCCTTCGAAAGCAGCACGGCCTTGGTGGACGTGGAGCCGCCGTCGATGCCGACAAAGCCTTCCACCACTTCGCCCGGCTGGAAGGTGGCCGCCACGAATTTCTTGGTGCGGTATTTCTCTTTGAAGCGCGCCAGATCGGCAGCGTCCTTGGCCAGGCCGCCGGTGCCGCCGCGTTTGGTCTTCTCTTCTTCGCGGCCCACGTTGACGTACCATGCGAGCTTATCCCAGCCGATGTACTGGCCGACGGCGGCATCTTCGGTCTTGCCGAATTCCACCGAACCGATGGCCGCGAAATACTGGGCATTATCCGGCGTGCGGATCAGGTCTTCGGGCGGAACGCCGGCCGGCAATTCGGTGCCGCGCTCTTCCCAGATTTTCGGGATGTTGTGTTTCCAGCAATCGCGCATGCCCTTGATGTAGCAATTGGGCCCGCCGAGCAGCAGCACCACGGGCAGCAGCGTGTTGCCGCGCGTGAGCACGGAAAGGTTCTGCATCACGATGGCTTCGAACAGCGATGCCATCAACTGGTCCGGCGGCACACCCATCTTCTGCAGGCCGTTGATGTCGGTCTCCGCGAACACGCCGCACTTGCCGGCCACGGGGTGCAACTTCACACCTTTGTAGCCCATCTCGCAAAGCTGCTCGGAGGGGATGCGCAGCTTGGCGTTGATCTTGTCGATGACCGCGCCGGTGCCGCCCGCGCACTTATCGTTCATGGAAGGCAGTTTCTTCTTGCGGCCGGTTTCCGGGTCTTTTTTGAAAATGATGATCTTGGCGTCCTGGCCGCCTAGTTCGATCACCGATCCGCATTCCGGATACAGCTTCTCCACCGCGAGCGAAACGGCGTTCACTTCCTGGACGAACTTCGCACCCAGATACTTCGACATGCCATTGCCGCCCGAACCGGTGATGAAGATGCGCGTCTGGTTGGCGTGGAATCCGTCGACCTCGGTATCGATGCGCCGCAGGAATTCCAGCACTTTTTCCGGCTGCTTGGTATCGTGGCGCTGGTAGTCCGACCATAGGATCTGATCGGTGGCCTGATCCACGACCACCGCTTTCACGGTGGTCGAACCCACGTCCATTCCGATGAAGAATTGTTTGTCCATGGATCCCTCGGGCTAGTGCGTCAACTGGAGCGAAGGGGCGGCCTGAGAGGCCGCCGCAGGCCGGGGGCCTGCCCCACTTTGCATTTGCTCCGCGATGTGCATCACGAAATTGGCGGCCAGCCCCACCACGCCCTTGCTGTGCGGCACGTGATACACGGGACGCTTCGACTCGGGGTGAGCGTCCACCCAGGCGCGGCAATCGTCCATGGTCAAGCCGGTGCGCTCCAGAACTTCGGCCATTTCCTTCTTGGCCTTGTTCTTGGCTTCGCCGAGCGCCATCTGCACGCGCGAATGCGCGTTGATCTCGCCTTCGCCGGACGTCTCGACCGGCAGGTAGATCATGTCCTTGTAATTCGACACGACCGCCGATTGCGCGCCATCCGATTGCGTCGAAGGCATGCACCCGAACGGCTTCACCGACAACACCATGTGCGCCAGGTCTTTGTTCGAATAGTAAATATTCTTGGCAACTTCCAGGTGGCCCTCGCCGCCGCCCGCGCGCGAGTTATAGAAAGGATGGCCGAGGCGCTGCAATTCGTATTGGTCGGCCAGGTGATGCGCGATGTCGCCCAGCGCGCCGACGATTTTGTGATATTCGTTCTTGAAGATGGCTTCCGCCAGCTTCAGCTTCGCGACTTTGTTGCGGAAGCTCCATTCGATCTTGGCGCGCTTGTCGAGACGCCACAGAGGCGGCAGCACTGCGCCCTCTTCGAGTCCCTTGAAGTCCTTGTACTTCTGCACCACCTGGTGAATCATGTACATGATCCATGTACCGATTGGCTCGACCAGCACCTGCGCGCCCTCGCGCTGCAGGAAGTTGAACATGTTGAAGTTGCCGTCGCCTTCGGTGGTCTGCGCCCAGAATTCGCCGGTGATCTTGACGATGGGCTTCACGCGCAACCGGTCGACTTCGATCTCGTTGAACGCGTCGCGGCAGCGGTGCAGCGCGGGAATGTAATCCTCGCCTTTCAACTGGTTGACGAACTTGCCGATGTACTCCGCGGTGTCCTTGAAGCCGCCCAGGTACTTGGTCAGGCTGTCGCCCATCTTCCACGGCTGCTTCTTGCGGAAGACCTCGTGCATGTAGTCCATGGCTTCGTCGAGCTTCTGGTCCGTCTCGCCGGCGTTGACTTCATACGGGCGCACCGCATACGCGACTTCGTTCAACACATCGCCGCAGTTCAGCGCGTTGAGGATGCCCAGGAAGAAGTCCAGGTTCATCTCCAGGCCGGCTTCGGCGTCGGACTGACTCAATCCGCCGGACTGCTGGAATAGCAGCACGCGGAAGCCGTCGAAACCGGCGTTGCGCAGCGCCAGGCGATACTCGGCTTCGTACATGCCGAAGCGGCACGGTCCGCAGGCGCCCGCGGTGAAGAACACGTAACGGTCGATGATTTCCTGCTTGGTCAACCCCTGCTCTTCCAGGGTTTGCAGATACTGCACCAGGTTGCCGACGGTGAAGTAAGTCGGGTTGCACTGGCCGTTGTTGCCGTATTCCTTGCCGGTCTGGAACGCGCGCACGTTGGGCGTGGGCACGGCTTCGGCGATGTAGCCGAGGCCTTCCAGAGCGCCGTGCACGAGCTTCTCGTGCTTCCAAGTGAGGCCGCCGAACAGCAGAGTGGTCCGGCTGCGTTGTTCCTTGGTGAAGGGGTGCTCCACCGGCCGTTTGAATTGATGCGACTCGCGTTTCACTACGCCGGCTTCGCGCTCCAGGCGCGCACGCTCTTCCGCCAGGCGTTTTTGGATGACGTCTTCGATGCCGGCGTTGATCTGGACCAGACCGGCAGATGGTGCGGGCTTCGGCTCAAACGACTGAGTGCTCATAATGCTCCCTCTGAGTTCGGGACGGTTTAGCTACACCTCTCCCGATTGACTGCATCTTCGCTTGTTAAGCTATTGGAAATAAAGAGAGACGCATCGAATGGTGGGTTTTGCAACAGGAATGGCGCGTAATGCGGGTGAGCGGGAGGGTGCGGTTTGTTACGCCGGGGTCTTCAGCGGCGCTGGATTAGGAGTTGCAGAAGGTAGTCCTGGGCAATCTTGTCTCCCCTGACGATTCTCCAAGCGTCGAACGCCTTGCTGGCTCGATCGACCGCTTTCAACGTATCTGTCCTCGACCAATGGGTGGAGTCGTCGTAGTCCGCAAGGTGACGCGCGTCCTGAAGCTCGATAAAGGCTTTGGCGACATCCTTCAAATGGGCGATGGCTGGAGCGGGCGAGCCACGGAATTTTCCATGGATAACATTCTGGGATGCCTTTTTCATGCGGCCGTGATCGAATGCACGGGCCAGTTCCGCCCGATGATCATCGCATCTCCAGTTACGCACCGCCTCTCGGATTAGCAGATGGAATAGAGCGTAATATGCGGTGGATACCGCTCGCCGCAAACTCGCCTGTCTGGGTTTGGTTCTCTCACGCCGCGTGAGATGGTATGCCTGCTCAAGCAAGTCTTGGGCAAACGCCATAGCTTATGATCGGGCCGGTCGCCAGGCGGGTTCTTTGAGTTCGGCCTGTTCAGACCGGCTCCGGTAGTTGAAGTACAAGTTAAGGCCAAAGTCGTCGAACCCGATCATCTCGGAAAGTTCACTCTCCACGTGCTCGGTAACGGCGCGTAGTCTCCTCTGGCGGCTCGCCTGATCGGATAACACGATCCGAAAGTATATGGATTCTTCGCCGGTTGAGTCCAAGGTTACCGAGTATCGAATCCAAGCCACGTCAGGCGCCAACTTGCGTTCAACGTCCTTGATACGGCGATCGATTTCGGCCTCGTTCGCGACGGCTGGGCGCGTGAGCATGGGACTGTTTCTCCTCTTCAGAGGATAGCGCGTTCGGCGGCATTTGCGCGACTTCGGCAAATACGGTAGCCTCTGCCTTTATGGCCGCAGACACCGTGGATGCCGCCATCGTTGGAGCGGGTATTCTGGGCCTCGCGCACGCCTATGCGCTGGCCCGACGGGGACGCTCGGTGGTGGTCTTCGAACGCAGCTCGCAGGCGGCGGGCGCGTCGGTCCGCAACTTCGGCATGATCTGGCCTATCGGGCAGCCCGCCGGCCGCATGCACGACATGGCTCTCGGCAGCCGCGCCGCCTGGGTCGAACTTCTGACGGCCGCGCGCCTCCCCTATTTCCCGACTGGTTCGCTGCACTTGGCCTACCGCGCGGACGAAGCCGCCGTTGCGCGCGAGTTCTGCTTGGTTATTCGTGCGAGTGGCTGAACGCGGCGGGCGTGCTGGCGCGCACCAACGCCGTCCGGCCCGACGGCCTGCTCGGCGCCATTTGGAGCCCCACCGAAATCACAGTGGACCCGCGCGTGGCTCTGGCGCAGATCCCCCGGTATTTGGCAGAGCGATTCGGCGTGCAGTTTCGCTGGAGCACGGCCGTCCACTCAGTGGATTTCTCGAAGTTCGAGGGAGCCATCGTTTGCACTGGGTCTATCCGGAAATGTTCCGCTCGAGCGGCGTCACCCGGTGTAAACTCCAGATGGTGCGCACCCGCCCGCAGCCGGAGGGATGGCAACTCGGTCCAGCTCTGGCCGCCGGGCTGACGTTACGTTTCTATGAATCGTTCCAGGTTTGCGGGATTTTGCGCGCACTGAAGCAGCGCATCGCCGCCGAGACGCCCGCATATGATCGCTGGGGCATCCACGTGCTCGTTTTCCAGACCGCTGGCCGCGAGCTGACCATCGGCGACTCGCACGAATATGGAATGGCCGTCGATCCCTTCGACCGCGCCGAAATCGACGAGCGCATTCTGAGTTACGCCCGCAGCTTCCTCCAAGCGCCCGCGCTGGATATCGCGCAGCACTGGCATGGCGTCTACGCCAAACATCCGGACCGACCGTACCTCTCGGTCTCGCCGGCCCTCAATGTGCGCGGGGTCACGGCCACTGGCGGAGCGGGCCTGACGCTCACGTTCGGGCTCGCCGAAGAGACCATGAAGGAGATGGGATTCCGATGCGCCGCCGTCTGGCCGTCTGGCAAGGGCTCACCATCGCGCTGCTCTTCATCGGCTACGCGGGCTACTATCTCTGCCGCTCGGACTTCTCTGTCAGCCTCCCGCTGATCATCGACGAACTGGCGGCCCACGGCATGTCTCCCGCCCAAGCCAAGATCCGCGTCGGGGCCAGCACCTCGATCGCGGTGCTGACGTATGCGATCGGCAAATTCTTCCTAGCCGGCATCGCCGATTTCCTGGGCGGCAAGCGGAATTTCCCGATCGGCATGGGCGGCTCGATCCTGTTCACGATCCTGTTTTCGTTCGGCGGCGGATTGCCCGTCTTCACGCTGGCGTGGATCGGCAACCGCCTGGTGCAATCCACGGGCTGGGCGGCCATGGTGAAGATTGCCTCGCGCTGGTTCTCGTACTCCTCGTATGGCGCGGTAATGGGGACCATCAGCTTGAGCTACCTGTTTGGCGACGCCGCGGCGCGCCAATTTATGGGCTTCCTCATCGGCTACGGTTTCGGCTGGCGCGCGGTCTTTCAGGTGGCGGGCGGGGACATTGTTCGTCATCTTCATCGCCAATTTGCTGCTGCTGAAGGAATCGCGCGCCCATCTCGGCCTCCCGGAGCCAGAAGTGAATCCGCTGAACCTGTTCGGCGCCGAGGGCGAAGATCCGAAACCGTCCAGCCTGCGCGATTTGCTTGCGCCGCTGTTGCGCAGCCCGGCATTCTGGATCGTGTGCGCGCTGTCGCTCGGCACCACGCTGGTGCGCGAGACCTTTAATACCTGGACGCCCACTTACTTCAACCAGGTGGTCGGCTATAGTAAAGCCGAGGCAGCCGGAATGAGCGCGGTATTTCCGCTGTTCGGAGGCGTTTCCGTGCTCCTTTCGGGTTTTTGGAGCGATCGCCTGGGGCGCACCGGGCGCTCGGCGATCATGTTCTACAGCCTGCTGCTGAGCTCTGCCGCGCCGTTCGCGCTGGGCTCGCTGCGCGCGGGCGGCGGGCACGGACTGCCAACAGTTCTGGTGGGCCTGGTCGGCGGCCCATATGCCTACCTGGCGGGCGCCATCGCTTTGGATTTCGGCGGCAAGCACGGCAGCGCAACATCCTCGGGCATCATCGATGGCGTCGGCTATCTGGCCGGTATCCTCGCAGGCGACACAGTGGCGCGCATTTCGGTGAGCTTCGGCTGGACCGGAGCTTTCCTGGCGCTGGCAGGCGTCGCGCTGCTATCGAGCGGCGCGGCCGCGATGCTATTTATAGGCCAGCGGCGGGCTGCGGTGGCACAAGGGGCGTAATCGTTATGCAAATTGCCGATCGAATCGTCGAAATCTTCGAAGCCAAAGGCGGCGCGGCGTACTTCGGCGAACCGGTCTCGCAACTGGAACACGCGTTGCAGGCCGCGTATCATGCGACACGCGACGGTGCTCCGGACTGGCTGGTAGTCGCGGCGCTGCTGCACGACATCGGCCACCTGCTCGATGACATGCCGGAGCATGTCGCGGATATGGGTATCGACGCGCGGCACGAAGACCTCGGGCATGCCTGGCTGGCGCAACATTTCGGCCCCGAAGTGACTGCACCGGTGCGCATGCATGTGGACGCCAAGCGCTATCTCTGCGCGACGGACCCCGAGTACTTGAGCCTGCTATCACCTGCGTCAGTGCAGAGTCTGCAATTGCAGGGCGGACCTTTTACCGAAGCGGAAGCGCTCGCCTTCGAGCAAGAGCCGTTTGCGCGGGAGGCGGTGCGGCTGCGGCGCTGGGACGATCTGGCCAAAGTGCCCGGGATGCGTGTGCCCGGCCTGGAGCACTATCGGGCAATGATCGAGGGTGCGCTGTTGCGCGCATCGTGAGTGACTGGATCTCCTTGAACATTCACCGGGACGCCACCGTATCGCGCCCGCTTCTCCCAGGTGCCCGCCACGCCGTCGTCGGTCAGTGCATGACGGCGCGGCTCAGGTTGGCTACCAGAGCCGATTCCTTGTGCTCGCTGGAACTACTCGCGGCGGATTGCTGCTTGAGAAACTCCGGCCCCTCCGCGCTCGCCCACCATTTAGCTTCGTGGTCGTCGTCCAGGAATTCTGGCGTTTTCGTCGTTTGCTCTTTTCGCTTATTCATCGAACCGCTTTCCGTGCGCGCGGCGCTCTCGGTAATCGCACCTCTGCCCGGCATTTGCGGCCGGATCAGCGAGGCGTCGCGCCTGAACTCAATGGAGGTTGGACGAGGCTCAGTGTGCCGCGGCCGGTGGCGGCCCGTACCGCAACACGGTAGTCAGGTCGATCCCGCGAACGATGCTGGCGCTGTTATAGAACAAGCCCCACGAATCGATGGACGACATATCGGGGAAGATGCAAGCCTCCAGCACGGTATCTTTGGAGCCTTTGCCGACCCAGCCGCCGCCCGCGGCGTTCACGCCGCCAAACGAGTCCGAGCCGCCCAGTTGCGTGCAGTAGTAGGACGCCGGATTGCCGCCGCCGCCCTGGCCCGGCGCAACCTTCGCGTAGTAGGCCAGCGCGGCCAGAGTCGGGGTTGTCGAGTACAACGTCTGCACCAGCACGTGAATGCGCGAGCCATCCGTCGGCGAGGTGAACTGACAAAACTGGCGCGGTCCGGTCAACACCAGCCAACTCGAGGGCGGACCGTTGGTGCCGAAAATCGGAATGCGGTCGATCACCGTCCCACCGCTCTCGGTACAGTATGCCGCCCCAGCGCTGGTGTCGGGGTCGGCTGCTTTCATATTGCCCGCCATGAATGTAAGTCCGGCGGCGGCTGTCGCTATCAGGAACGAATGTTTCAAGAGGTCTCCTTTGGATCTGATCAGTTTATCAGACGGGACCGCTCCCTGCCGGTTGAGGCTCGGGGGGCGGCCCGACGCCCAGCCTCGCGGCGGTTTCAGCCAGGCAATTCCAGGTCCCCTGCCCCAGCGGAATCCCGCTCTGGCGGCGCTCGGCTTCGGCGCGCCATTCCGGATCGCCCGCTACCATCACCTCGTCGAAACCTGTGGCGGGCGCGGCGGATTTCACCGTATTCACCAACCACTCGAGGCGCCGGTGGAACTCTTCCACGGGCATGAAACGGCCGGCATCGATTGCCACGAACGTCTGGCTGGTGCGCGTGGGCTTGCCTTCAACGTGAATGCCGCCCACCTCGACGCTCATGGCTCCGCCGCTCAGCACGCCGCACAGAAGCTCGACCATCATCCCCAGTCCGCTGCCCTTGTAGCCGCCCAGCGGCATGGGCATGCCCCGAATGGCCGCATCGGTATCGGTCGTCGGCACGCCTTGGGAATCCACAGCCCACCCGGCAGGAATGCTCTCTTCGCCATTCATCAGGGCCTTGAAGATTCGGTTGTTCGCGACGGTAGTGGTGGCCATGTCCAGCAGCCACGGTCCCGGCACCGACACGCAGATGGGGTTGGTGCCGAGGCGCCGCTCCCGACCCTGCCAGGGCGCCACGATGGGCGAGGCATTGCACATGACGATGCCGATCATCCCGGCGCCGGATATCTTCTGGCCCCAATAGGCCGCCGCGCCGAAATGGTTGGACTCGCGCGCGGCGACGATCGCGATGCCGTGCTTGTGCGCCAGCCGTACGGCATGTCCGCAGCACACGCTCGCGATTTGCTGTCCTACGCCGTTGGCCCCGTCGTACAGGAGGCATGCCCCGGATTCCAGCACGACGCGGCCTTGGGCGACGGTGTGCATGTCGCCGCGCTCGACTTGTTCGACGTAATAAGGCAGCAACTGCACGCCGTGCGAATCCACGCCGCGCAGGTTGGCAGCCACCAGCGATTCGGCGACCAGATGCGCGGTGGGCCGCGGGAAAGTGGCGGCTTCGAGCAGCGCGGCCGCCCAGGACGTCAGATCTTCGGCTGAGACGATAGGCAAGATACTAGAATAAACCTGTGCTCGCATTCACATTCGAGGAAGCGCGCCGCTGCGTGTTGGACACGGTCCGGGCCGCGAGGACGGCGCCCCCAGCGGAAAGCGTGGCGCTGGAGGCGGCGGCGGGACGCGTACTGGCCGAGCCCATCGCCGCCGACCGCGACTATCCCGCCCTGGCCCGTTCGGTGCGCGACGGATATGCGGTGCGCGCCATCGACCTCCCCGGCGAGTTCGAAGTCATCGGCGAAGTGCGCGCCGGCGAGATCTTCAGCGGCGAGGTTGGAGCACACCAGGCCGTCGAGATCATGACGGGCGCGCCGGTGCCGCGGGGCGCCGATGCCGTGGTCATGCTCGAACACGTCCGCCGCGAAGGCCCGCGCATGATCGCGGAGCAATCCGCCGTCTCCGGCCAATTCATCAATCCGCAGGGATGCGAGGCGCGCGCCGGCGAGATCCTGTTCCAACCCGGCAAGCGCCTGGATTTCTCCGGCATCGCCATGTTGGCGGCCGCCGGCAGGGAACGCGTGCCGGTATACGCCGCGCCGCGCGTAGCTATCGTCGCCACTGGCGATGAGATCGTGGCTGTCGCCGAAACGCCGCGCGACTTCCAGATCCGCAACTCGAACGTGTACTCGCTGGCCGCACAGGTGGCGCGCGCAGGCGGCGTACCTTGGATTCTGCCGGTGGCACGCGACGAGATCGCCCACACTCGCGAACTGATCGAGCGCGGCCTAAGCGCCGATCTGTTGCTGCTCTCCGGCGGCGTCTCGGCGGGCAAGTACGATATCGTCGAGCGCGTGCTGGAAGGCCTGGGCGCGGAGTTCTTTTTCGACCGGGTCCTGATTCAGCCCGGCCAGCCGCTGGTATTCGGCAAAGCGCGCGGCACGTTCTTCTTCGGCCTGCCGGGCAATCCGTCGTCCACCATGGTGACCTTCGAGATCTTCGCCCGCGCCGCGCTGGGACTGCTGGGCGGGCAGGAGGAGACCGCGCTTCACATGCCGTTCGCCCGCCTCACAGAGGCGTTTCATCACCGGGTGGGGCTGACGCGCTTCCTCCCCGCGCGCCTGAGCTCCGACGGCGCGGAGGTGACGCCCGTCGCCTGGCGCGGTTCGAGCGATGTGCCTGCGCTGACGCGCGCCAACGCGTTCATGGTGGTGGATGCCAACCGTCCCGCCTGGCAGGCCGGCGACTGGATTCCTGTACTGCTCAAATGAAGAAGCCCCCATGAAGAAGCTTTCGCATTTCGACGCCGCCGGCAGCCCGCGCATGGTGGATGTCTCGGCCAAGCCGGAGACCCGCCGGACCGCGCGCGCGCACGCCTTTGTGCGTATGCGGCGCGCAGTGCTGGATAGCCTGCCCGCAAATCCTAAGGGCAATCCGCTGGAGATCGCGCGCATCGCCGGCATCGCTGCCGCCAAGAAGACCGCGGACCTGATCCCGCTATGCCATCCGCTGATGCTGGCCCACGCCGATGTGGAGGTGCGCGTGGAGAAAACAGGGGTGCGCATCATTGCCAGCGCAGCCACCACCGCGCAGACCGGCGTCGAGATGGAGGCGCTCACGGCCGCGGCGGTCGCCGCGCTGACGGTCTACGACATGACCAAGGCGCTCGACAAATCGATTGAGATTCAGGACCTGTATCTGATCGAGAAGACTGGCGGCAAGAGTGGAGATTATAGGCGGGAGAAGGACAAAGGTCGATGAGAGTGACGCTGAATCTTGATGACGATCTCATCCGCCAGGCCCAGGAGTACGCGGGCATTCGGGAAAAGACTGCGTTGATCCATGAGGCCCTGCGTCACCTGATCGCCAGGGAAGCCGGGAAACGGCTGGCACGTCTCGGGGGGACGATGCCCGATTTCGAGTTCCCGAGGAGGAGGCGCAGCGCCGTCAGGACACGGGGATGATTCTGGTCGATTCCTCAGTCTGGATTGACACTCGTTTCGCTGCATCCTTTTGTCCTGGGAGAATTGGCCTGCGGGAACCTGCACAAACGCGCCGAAACGACTGCTTACCTGGAAATGCTGCCCGTGGTAACCGTCGCCTCGGAACCGCAAGTGCGTCACCTCCTGGATCGATCTGCATCTCCTGGCGTCGGCGCTCATAGACGGCTTGAGGCTGTGGACGGCCGACCGCGCTGTGGCTGCCGCGGCCAAACGGCTCGGCGTTGCCTTCCCGGATAGCCCAGCCTGAAGCGCGTCCAAAGTGAGAAGTCGCCTACAAGGCAGACGACACAATACGATCGTCTGCCCCACGGACTCCCTGGCCTCAGTGAGCATAGGGAGCGTCACCAATCGTCAGGATGTGGATAGCGAACTGCATCGGATCGCCCTGCAGCAATCCCGCGTTCTGGAAGACTCGATACGTGATGCGATGGGCTTGGCTGAGACGGATACTGAAGCGGTTCCCTACCGCCTCGGGATTTGCATCGCCGATTGCGGCGCTGATCATGTCTCCGACCGTCGAGCCGCCCGGTATGGGATCGCCGTGCAGGGCCAGGAAGTCGGCGACCTTGGTAGCCTCGTTTTGGTTCAACTCCGCGTTGGTCAAATCGCCGGCCTGGTTCCGGTTCGGAATCGTTATGATCGGCCGTGGGGCCACCGCTTTTACGACCACCACCGCCTTCTGAGTTTTTTTGTTGAAGTTTCCCATTCGTCCCTCCCAACATTAGTCTAAGCGCTGAGTGAGTGTAGCACGGAAAACGCACCCCGCGGTGTCGATCAGGGAGCACTCGCCGATGCGCGCCGCTCCCAGCCTCCGCACCAGGGAAAGCGACTGACGATTGCTCCACTCCACGACTCCAGCGGCGAGCTTGCCTCGAAAGCGCGCTTCGCGAACCATGCGGTCGAGGCAGGCCGCCGCGTAGCCGCGCCCGCGGTAGCGGGGCAGCGTCTCGGCATACAGATCGCACTGCGTCTCGGTTTCCCAGTTCACCGACGCGAACGACACGGGCCTGCCGGAGGCGAACGCCGCCATCACGGCAGCCATCCCCGAGGCCCGCAGCAGGCTGGCGCGCAAATCTTCGGGCAGGTCCGCGGTCTCCAGCACTTCCGAGCCGCTCATGGGCCTGACCGGGCACCTGCCGGCCACACCCGGCGGCAGGGACTCCCGGCGGAACACGAACCGCCAGGCGCGTCTCACCGAACAGAGGGGCAGCGCTGCGGTAACGAAGCCGACCTGCGACGGGTCCGCAACAATCACCGCATCTCCTCCGCATCGCGCTACCGCGGCACAAAGCGCTTCGGCCGACGGCATTCCAGCAATGCCGATCACCCGCGAGGCAGGGTGAACAACCACGCCGCTTGAGCCAGCGACGCCGAGAATCTCGGAGTCTCCGCTGAGCAGGAGCGCCCGCACTTCCAGCCACCGGGGGATGTCCGGCGCGGCCGCCAGCAGTTGGTGCGCTGGGCTGGGAAGAGTCACTCCGGGCCCTCCGACAGGCGTTCCAGGCCCCAACGCGCATGCTCCGCCACCACCGCGTCTGCCGACGCCGCCAGCTTTTCCAGCGGCGCTCGGAACCGCTCGTGCCGTGCGTTGCCCATGGCGATCGCCACATTGCGCAGGAAGCCGCTGTACCGCGCGCGTGATATCGGGCTGGCACGGAACATCTCCCGGAATTCGTCTTCGGAAAGCGCGGCCAGTTTATCCAGCGGCGGCGCGAAGTGCGCGACGTCGAAGGCCGGCTCTTCCGTGGCAGGCGCGCGCCGGTTCCACGGGCAGACATCCTGGCAGATGTCGCAGCCGAAGACGTGGCGCCCGATGGCTGGCCGCGCCTGCTCGGGCACCACGCCGCGCAGCTCGATGGTGAAGTACGAAATGCACAGCCGGGAATCGAGCGCCCAGGCTGGTCCTTCTGCCAGGCCGGTGGGCACGATGGCTTGGGTCGGGCAGGCCTCGATGCAGCGCGTACATGAGCCGCAGCGGCCGGGCGGCGGCTGGTCCGGCTCCAGGTCGAGCGAAAGCAGCAACTCGCCCAGAAAGAACCAGGAGCCCATGCCCTGGTTGATGAGGCAGGTGTTTTTGGCGATCCAGCCCAGCCCGGCATGCCGTGCGTAGGCGCGTTCCAGCAGCGGCGCGGTATCCACGCAGATCTTCCATTCGAACGGCGCCGGCGACAATGCGCGCAGCCCTTCCACCACGCGCGTGAGTCCGCGCCGCAGCACCTGGTGGTAATCCTCACCCCACGCGTAGCGGGAGATCCAGGCCAGATCCTCACCGGCGAATTCGGTCGAGTAGGGCTGCGGCGCGTTGTAGAGCTTGCCCACGCACAGAATCGAGCGGGCGGACGGGAGCAAATTGCGCGGATCGTCCCGCAACCCGGCGCGGCGGTCCGTCAAATAGGCCATCTCGGCGGCCATGCCGCCTGCGATCCAGTAGCCGTAATAGGCGGATTCGGGCACTGGAGCCGCCGCCGCGATCCCGGCCAGTTCGAATCCGCACTCACGCGCCAGCGTTTTGATTTGTTCTGGGTGCATGGATACCGAACTTCTCCCGGTACTTCTCGGGCATCTTGCAGGGCCGCAGGTCCCGCCCCAGGAAGATGTGCTTGGTTTCGCCCGTGGCCAACGTGCGCCCGTCCGCCGCGAGCCGCATTTCGTACGCGAAGCGCACCATGCGCGGGTTGGCATCTTCCACCCACGTGCGGATGACCACCTCTTCGTCGAACCGCGCCGGAGAGGCGTAGCGGCAGCGCGCTTCGGCCACCGCCAGGAAGACGCCGTCCTCCAACTCCATCTGCTTGTACTCGAAGCCGCAAGCCTTGCAGTATTCCACGCGCCCGACCTCCATCCATACCAGGTAATTGGCATAGTAAACCACGCCCATCTGGTCGGTCTCGGCATAGCGCACGCGGATGCGCGTTTCGTGTGGGGGCATTCGGAGCAATTATACGGCACAATCGGGCTAGGCAATGCAGACGATCAAAGCCCAAGTGGTTGGATTTAAGCGGGTGGTGGGCGATGGGCGAGGCGGCGACCGGCCCAGGGGGCACCCCGGCGCGGCGACGCGGCGACGCGGTGGTCTGGGGCGGGTGGATTTCGGGACAGGGGAAAAGACAGTTAACGCGTATCAGTTGGCGTCGTTTGCCAGGTTGTCAAAGACCAGGGGGCAGGTTGCTAACGGGTGTCGGGGGTGACAGGGGAACAGGAGACCGGGTGGGC
>PMVV01000473.1 GCA_003166475.1 Bryobacterales bacterium
AGACTATCCGGCGGTCAAGGTGGCGCAGCGGTGACGTACCCCGGCATCGCCTATTGAGTTTCGCTTAATACAGTGACAATTCCGGCGACAAATGTGCACTTTCCATCGGCCTGA
This sequence comes from Bryobacterales bacterium, assembly GCA_003166475.1. Classification (GTDB taxonomy): domain Bacteria; phylum Acidobacteriota; class Terriglobia; order Bryobacterales; family Bryobacteraceae; genus Bog-159. The sequence goes on from PMVV01000473.1 coordinate 115, forward strand.
TGTGGGGCGGCCAATCTTGGCCGCAGCCGCCTTTTCAGGCGGCCAGGGCCGGCTGAAAGCCGGCTGCGGGCAGAATGCCCGCCCCACAAGATCCAAGCTGGTATTATGCGAGACTCAATAGCTAAGCCTTTACCGCCAAACCTAAAGTGCTATACTAATGCCCATATCCATTGCACGAAGGGGGGCTGGGTGCCCATGTTGGCGACAAGGTGCAGGCTCGTTACGACAGCGGCTATCGTTTGCGCGTGTAGTGTTTCGCTCGTCACATCCCGGGCGCAGGAGGATCGAACCGCCGACCGCAAGGCCTACGACGCCAAAATCCGCGCGACCTATAATTTCCGCTTCGGGAGCGGCAAAATCTCGACGCCGGGCAACGCGGCCGTTGAAGGCCATGATTTCATCCAACCGCAGGCCTTCCTGCCGGCTTCCTATTGCGGACGCTGTCATCAGGAAGCCTACAGCCAGTGGCGCCAGGCGCTGCACTCCAACGCATTTCGCACGCCCTTCTATCGAACCAGCGTCAACATTCTATTACGGACCAAGGGCATCGAATTCACGCGGCACTGCGATAGCTGCCATAACCCTATTGGAGTGCTCTCGGGAGCGCTGACCCAAGACTCGCAGGTGGACCGCAGCTTCGACGAAGACGGCCTCACCTGCACCACTTGTCACTCGATTCAACAACTGCAATCGACGAACGGGAATGGCGGCTTCGTCTTCGGAGTCCCATCCGCGATGGTCGATGAAGATGGCCACCGCATTCCGGGCATGGTGCCCGATGAAGAGATAAAGAGCCACCCGGACAGGCATTCCAGGGCAGTCATGCAGCAGTTCTACCGCACACCGGAGTTTTGCGCTGCCTGTCACAAAGCCAATCTGCCGGATACGCTGAACGATTACAAGTTCATCCGTGCCTTCACCGTATATGATGAGTGGCAGAACTCGAAGTTTTCGCAACGCAATCCACTCACCTTCTACTCCACGGGATTCACGACCTGCCAGGACTGTCACATGCCGCGCGCGAAAGTGAAGCTCGAAGACTATGGCGCTAAGCATGGCACGCTGGCTTCGCATCGCTGGCCGGCGGGCAACACGGCTGTCCCGTTTTATTACGGCTTCGACGAGCAACTGCAGAAAACCGTAGAATTTCTGAAATCGGGTATGTACTTGAACGTGGATCTGTTCGGGATCGAGAAGGCCGGCGAGATGTCCGTCGCCGCGCCTCTCGGTTCGGCGCCGTTCCAGCTTGCTCCGAATGAAATCGTGCAAATGATGGTGGTGATACAGAACAAGAACATTGGCCATTCCCTGGTTCCGGAAGTGCGCGACTTATACGAGCCATGGGTGGAGTTTGTGGTGCAAGATGCCGCCGGAAAAGAGATTTATCACAGCGGCTTCTTGAAGCCCGACGGCTCGCTCGACGAGCGGGCCCACAGCTTCACCAACAGGCCCGTAAACACGGATGGCACCTTTGTGGACAATCATAAGGTCTGGACCATCCATTCAGTGGCCTACGACAACACCATTCAGTCTGGCCGTTCCGCCCTGGTGCGGTACGAGTTTCAAATACCCGCCGGCGCACCGAGCCCGCTGACGGTTACGGCACGCGTGAATTATCGCCACCTGCGTCAGAGTTATTTGAATAACATTTTCGGAAACGACCACCCCGCGTATCCGGTGGTGGAGTTGGCCTCCCGCACGCGCACCCTGAATATCGGCGATAACCCGGCCACGCCCCCGGACAAGCAAGATAACCCGGACTGGATGCGGTGGAACAATCTCGGCATCGCCTATTTGGATCAACTCCAATACGCCGATTCCATGCACGCCTTCGAGCAAGTTGTAAAGCTGCGGCCGGATTATGCCGACGGCCATATCAATATCGGCCTGACCTACATCGAGTGGGAAAAGTACTCCAACGCGCGCAGCAGCCTGGAACAAGCACTGGCGCTCAGCCCCAACAACGCGCGCGCGCTTTACTATCTCGCGCTCGTCGAAAGGCGCGAAGGCCATTACGACGAAGAAGTGGCCGACCTGCAGAGAGTCGTGATTCAGTATCCGCAAGCCCGCGATCCGCGGCGCGAGTTGGGTATTGCCTACTATCAGAGACACAGCTACGAAGAGGCTGTGGAGCAGTTCGAAACCCTGCAGAAGATCGACCCCGACGACCTTGCCGCACATTACAACCTGGCTGTTCTATATCGCCGCATGGGAATGAAAGAAAAAGCCGCCGCGCAGGCGGCGTTATTCGCAACCAAGCAAGTGGACCCTGGCGCCCCAACTTACTCCTTGGAGTTCCTGCGAAAACATCCCGAGATTTCGACTGAAAGCGTGCCTTGGCATATGCATACCGATATCCCGCCCGCGGTGGCTGTTTCCAGCGGAGGACAATTTTGATGCGCGCGTCGCGACGCCGCTTTATCCGCTCGCTCAGCCGGTCCGCGCTGGTGCTTCCGTTTGCCGACCTGCTGGCAATGGCGCAAAAACTGCCCGGGCCGATCGAGCGCAGTTACGACGCAAAACCCATGCCGCCTCCCGCGGGACCCAAGTCACCCATCGAGGGCACTCCGCTCGGCCTCAGCTTCAGGGATGTAGTCAAAGAGTCGGGCTTGGCCGTGAAAACCATCTACGGCGGCGAGGGCAAGAACAAGTATCTTCTCGAAACCACTGGCTGCGGCCTTGCTTTTTATGACTACGACAACGATGGCTGGCTGGACGTCTTCTTGGTGAACGGCTGGCGCCTGGAAGGCTTTCCCGAGGGCAAAGAACCGCGCTGCCATCTGTTCAAGAACAATCGCGACGGCACTTTCACGGACGTTACCAAAGGGTCCGGCTTGGAGCACCGCACGGGATGGGGACAGGCCTGCTGCGTGGGCGATTACAATAACGATGGCAACGACGACCTCTTCGTCACCTACTACGGACAAAACTCGCTTTATCGGAATAATGGGAACGGCACTTTCACGGACGTGACCAAGGAGGCGGGCCTGAGCCAGCCGGGCCCAAAGATACGCTGGAACACCGGCTGCACGTTCGTGGATTACGATCGCGACGGCCACCTTGACCTCTTCGTTGCCAACTATGTCGATTTCGATCTGAAGACCGCGCCTCCGCCAGAGGCGGGGCCTTGCACTTACAAGGGATTACTGGTGGCCTGTGGACCGCCAGGGCTGCCCGGCGGCAAGAACATCCTGTACCACAATAACCGCAACGGGACGTTCACCGATGTCAGTGAGAAATCGGGCATGTGGAAGACTCAAGGCACCTATGGCTTGAGTGTGGCCGCCTCGGACCTGGACAACGACGGCTGGCCAGATATATACGTAGCGAACGATTCCAGCACCGCGACGCTCTACTTGAATCAAAAAGACGGCACGTTCAAAGACATCGCCATCGAAGCCGGCGCCGCGCTGTCTCCGGAAGGGAAGCCGCAGGCGGGGATGGGCGTCTCGATCGGCGACTACAATCGCGACGGCAACCTGGACGTAGTCAAGACGAATTTCGCGGGCGATACCGATTCCCTTTATACCAACCTGGGCGACGCCAACTTCGAGGACCGTACTTATCCGAGCGGCCTGGGAGTCAATACGCGGCTGCTGGGATGGGGCGTCGGCTTTTTCGATATGGACAACGACGGATGGCTCGACATTCTCATGTCCAACGGCCATGTTTATCCGGAAGTGGATAAGTCCAACGCCGATTTGAAGTACGCCGAGCACAAGTATCTGTATCGCAACTTACAGAACGGGCGGTTTGAAGATGTCAGTGACAAAGGCGGCCCGGGGATTCTGGAGAACGCGCCGGCGCGCGGGTGCGCTTTCGGCGACTACGACAACGACGGCGATATCGACGTGGCCGTGAACTGCGTCAACGCGATTCCGCAGCTTCTCCGCTGTGACTCCACACTGAACCGTAACTGGATCAAGATCAAACTGTCCGGCGTGAAATCGAACCGCAGCGGCATCGGCAGCCGGGTCACGGTGACTGCCAAAACCAAGCCGGATGCGCCGAAGCCGCTGGCGCAAATGGATGAGTTGCGCAGCGGCGGCAGCTATTTTTCGCAAAACGATATGCGCATGCACTTCGGGCTCGATCGGGCAACCAAGGTGGATCTGGTCGAGATAAAGTGGCTGAGCGGCCAGGTCGATCGGCTTAAGGACCTGGAAGTCAATCGGCTGTATGTCATTCAGGAAGGCGGCAAGATTCTCAGCAGCGAGGTGTTGAAGCCGGCCGCCAAGGTGGGAGTCTGAGAACATGCGCATCGTTCTGCTGACTGCCCTAGCCTGCCTGCCGCTTATCGGCCAAGCCGCTGAACCCTGCCCGTGGCTGAACGCGGCGACAGCCGGAGGAGTGTTGGGCGGACCCATCACCCGGGCCACCACAAGGCGCGCCGCGACCGGCGACGATGCAAGCTGCGAATTCATCCGGCAAGACGGATCTCCGCTGTTCGAACTTCGCATCGAGGTCGAAACCATGTCCTCCGCGGCCAAGGATTTTGCGTCTTACGCGGCACGCTGCCATTCCGCAGCCGTGCCGCTAAAAGCCATTGGCAACGAGGCGCTGGCCTGTAGCGACGGACAACTCGCTGAGCAGGTTGTGGGCAGGGTGCGCGACCGGGTCTTCCTGATCCGTATCGGCACAAACGATCGTTCGGCACAGCCGGCCGAGCTTCGCGACAAAGCCCGCAAGATAGCGGAACAAGTCGCGGGCATTCTGTTTTGAGTGGGACAGGCCTCCTGGCCTGTCCGGCATCTAACTCCCCCGCTTGAGCTTTTTCTCTTTCTCCCGTTCCTCGGCTTTCCTGATTTCCGCGGCCTTCGCGAAAGCCTCCGCGGAACCCACCGTGTCGCCCTTCCGCCGCAGAAGCAGCCCCAGATTGTTCCAGGCAGCCGCGTTCAGGCCATCCAGCGCCACCGATCGGCGCAAGGCTTCGATGGCCCCGTCCGCATCGCCCTGCTGCTTCAGAGTCGTGCCCAGGATGTACCAGGCTTCGTTATACTCGGGGCGCTGGGCCACCGCGGCGCGCAGTTGCTCGATGGCCTTGTCCGGAAGTCCGGCGTCGATGTAAGTGAGACCCAGGCTGTAATGCGCTTCAGCCAGCGCCGGGGCGAGCGCTACCGCCCGCTCTAGTTCCGCTCTGGCACGCGCCAGATCGTCGGACTGTTTGTATGCGATTCCCAGATCGTAATGCGCGCCGGCGTCATCCGGGTGCTCCCGGGTCAGCGCGGAAAGATGTTTGATGGCGCCTTGCAAGTCTCCGGCAGCGATGTAAGCATAGCCAAGATTGACCTGCACGTGGACATTAGCGGGGTCGTGCTCCAGGATCGCGCGGAATTCCTTCAGACCGGCAGCGGGGTCGCCCGATCTTACCAGCGCGTTGCCATAACCGTTGCGCAGTGTGTCGTTCTTCGGATCCAATCGGAGGGCCTGCCGATACGCATCCCGCGCTTCTTTGTAGCGGCTTAGTTGTTGATAGACGTCGCCCAACGTTCCCCAGACCTCGGCGTGAGTGGGTAGTTGCCTGCTCGCCCGCGCCAACTCCGGAACGGCTGCCCGGTAGTGCGCTATTTGCGCGTACGCCGCGCCCAGGCGGTAGTGATAGTCGCCGCGATCGGGCGCCAGCGCTACTGCCTTTTGCAGGGCGCGCAGGGCGGGCTCGGGGTGTTGCGTCAACCAGAGCGCCACTCCCAGGTGATACCAGGCCTGCGCCATCTTGGGGTCCAGTTCGGTGGCGCGCTGAAAATGGGCGATGGCATCCGGAGAACGGTTTGTGGCAGCCAGCAGAAACCCGATCTCATCCTGATAAGCGGCGGACCGAGGAACCAATGCCGCCAGCTTTTCATATGTGGCCAGCGCTCCGTTGACATCCTGCGCCGCGAGACGTTCCCGCGCAGTGGATTCAAGCTGCTGCAGCGTGGCGGACGTTTGCGCGGCCAGCGGAAGCCCCAGCCATAGAGACGCCCAACACAGACGGGCCAGCCCCGGCCGGAGCGGCCTTCGGACCAGGGAGCGAAGAGAATTCTGGGTCATCGCACGGTTTAACCGGAGGTTACCGCCCAAGTATGGCGATTGTCAATTTCCGGGCTGACCGCTGAAGACATTTGTAGAGGCGAATCTCATATCTGGGTTATTCGACAGTTCTGAGTTTCGAGCGCCTTGACTGGCGCCCGCGGAGCGTATACAAGTTTATACATGCTGGTTGTATGGACGATGAAAAACAGATCCGTTGGGGAAGGTCCAGGCTGGGCTTGAGCCGGCCGGCTGGAAGCCGTTCGACGATGTGGGTGGCGGTACAAGAGAGATTCGCATCCAGGACGCGAGCTGCTTCCGGAAGAAGACTCAGGCGACCAGCAAGCGGGACAAGGCTATTGCCGCGGCGCGCTATCGCGCCGTGGTCAACGCGAGGAAGGGAACGAAATGAAGATCGACACCGAAATCCGCCATGTGACAAAGCCAGGAGCGAACCTCTTCCTGGAACTGGGCTTTACGCCGGACGAGGCCAAACGCCTACAGGCTGCGTCCCGCAAACAGATCAATGACACGCGCCTGCTGAAGCGGCAACTGACGGAAGAGCTGTCTGTCTGGATTGAGAAACATCACTAAAGCAGGCCGAGGCCGCCGAGATTCTGATGGTCTCGCGCCCGCGTGTGTCCGACGTGGTGAACAAGAAAACGGCCAAGTTCAACATCGATACACTCGTGGAAATGCTCAGCCGGGTAGGCAAGCCGGTCAAGCTGGCAATCGGCTGACCAGTTGATCCTCTGGCGAGGGATTGTAGGGCCATATTCGTGCGAAATCTTCCCTTGTAATCCAATACGTTACGGGCGGAGAGGTGGTTGGAAACCATGGTTCTTGGGGAGCAGCCGCCTTTTCGCCCGGTCGGGTTGGCAAGGGCATTGGTTTCGGCCACCTATGCTTCCGCGTCGCTCATCTTCAGCACACTAAGGAGACCTACTGCTCGTGCACATCCTCCAGATACGTGTACCCGTGCAACCCCTCTTCGTAAAATTTCAGCAGACGCCCCGATTCCTCGTACCCCAGCCGTCCCTCCCGCAACGCGGTTTTCACGTCGCGCCGCAGACGGCTCACCAGCGCGTCGGACGAAAACTGCACGTAGTTGAGCACCTCCCGCACCGTATCGCCCTTGATCACCGAATCCAAAATGATCTCGCCGGTCTCCCCCAGCCGCACGTGCACCGTATTGGTATGGCCGAACAGGTTATGCAGGTCGCCCAGGATTTCCTGATACGCGCCCAGCAGAAACGCGCCCAGATAGTAGTCGCCGCCATCGAAGGGGTGCAGCGCCAGCGTGCGCTTCACATCGCGGCGGTCGATGAACTGGTCCACCTTGCCATCGGAATCGCAGGTGATGTCGCCCAGAATAGCGTGGCGTTTGGGCTCTTCCTCCAGGCGGTGAATCGGCATCACCGGGAACAACTGCTTGATCGCCCAGCTATCCGGCATGCTCTGAAACAGCGAGAAGTTGCAGAAATAGGTGTCCGAGAGCATGGCTTCCAGACCCTCCAACTCTTCCGGGAAATAGTCGAGCGACTGCGCCAGGGCCTGGATGCGCCGGCTGATCGCCCAATACAGGTTCTCGCACTGGCAGCGCTGCTCCAGCGACAGGTAGCCCAGGCTGAACAGGTTCAGCGCCTGGTCCAACGCCTGCTGCGCGTCGTGATAGCTCTCCAGCAGGTTCTTGCCGGTCAGCGACCGATTGGTCTCCTGCAGGTCGACGAGCGGCTGTTCGGCCTCGGCCGAAACTTCCGCAGCGTGCCCGCTCTCCGTGTCGATGGATCGCGGACTCGTTGCATAGGGGACTGTTTATCTCCTAAAATAGGAGACATGCCGCAGCGCAAGAAACTGTCTACCACAATCGGCGCGAACAACTATGCTTACCTCCACAATATGGTAAAGGCGGGCCGGGCCGAAAGCGTCGGAGAGGCGGTGGACAAGGCAGTGGAAACGGCCCGCAGGCTCGACAACCGCGCTACCTTGGAGCGTCAAACTGCAGCTTACTTCAAAGGCCTGACCTCCAAAGCTGCCGCGGAAGAGACCGATCTCGAAGACGCCCTGAGCGCTGCATCTCAGGAGATGAACTTTGACCAGCCATAACGCTTCTCCCCGGCGCGGCGAGATCTGGACCGCGATGCTGGGAAACCCGCCAGTGCGTCATTGGGTCTTGATAGTGTCGCTCGACTCCCGTAATCTGAGCGAACGAGTCGATTCCGTTCTGATCGTTCCGTTCGGCAGCCAAGGCGCGGACGGTCCAACCACCCTGCGATTTGAGCCCGGCGAGACGGGGCTTCCAGGGCCATCCTGGATTAAGGGTCACTTCATTACGACACTCAAGAAGTCGCTTCTCGGAGAGCGTTTGCCGCGCCCGCTTTCAGCGCTGCGCATGCGGCAGATCAGTCGGGCCATTCAGCGCGCGTTTGACCCGGACTCGCCGCGTTCGTAAAGGGCACAGGGCTGCCTCTGCTCTGCGGCTAGCCTCCGCCCCAGCCGGGATCAGAACCAGCGACAAATCGCCGCCGCTTGGACCACTACGAGATGGCACCCCCTGGCCATACCCGCACTAGCCGTCTAATGTAACTG
>PMVV01000057.1 GCA_003166475.1 Bryobacterales bacterium
ATAGGCCAATCTGAACTGTTGCCCATTCCCGAGCGCTTCTAAGGTCCTAACTGATGCGTTGGTTTCCGTTGGCAATCGTCGATCATTTCTTCAAGCCGCCCAGTTGACCACCGAATCCGTCCAGCCCAAGTGGTCCCCATTACAGTAGGTGCCCCGAGCTGCCTGGTGTCCCGGAGGGCTGAACGGAAGAGATCGAACCAAGGTTCCTCGAGTTTTTCGTCCGCGCGGAGGCAGCCTTCCGCCATCTTGCTTCGCGAGGCCCAGTCCACGAGATCGCGGTATTGCAGGTGCGTGATATCACCGCGCCAGATGTCGCCGTCCCAACTGGAGAACTCGATGGCGTTGGCGAAGTGATCCGAGGCACCCGCAGATGCCGATGGCCAGGCGCTTCGTCCGGCAGCGGGGTTACTCGAAGGGCCGGCATTCGATCTTTGCTATCCTGTCGTTGACAAATATACATACCGGGGTATATTATCATGAAAGAGAAGGGTCGTCCAAATTGGCACACGTCATTCGCGATAAGAAGAAGCTCCTGAACCGGATTCGGCGCATCAAGGGGCAGGTCGATTCCATCGAAAGATCCCTTGAGGAAGGCGCCGAATGCTCGCATATTCTGCACACGGTCGCCGCTTGCCGGGGCGCGATCGACGGGTTGATGGGCGAGGTCATTGAGGGCCACATACGGTTTCACGTCGTCGATCCAGACCATAATCCGGCATCGGAACGTGCCAAGGCGGCCCAGGAATTGATCGATGTCATCAAGATGTACATGAAGTAAGCACTCTGAAATTGGGGGGGAAACTGGCCATGTCTGATTCTCATGGCGAGCGCGTCGAATCGCTCGCATTAGGAAGAATCGCCTTTGTCGGGCTGGCAATCATCGCAACGTGGCTCCGGCTCTGGCAGCCCCTGCCGCACTTCGATATCGTGGGCTTTGCGGCTGTCCTGATCGGCGGCTACCCTATATTCCACGAAGCTTTAGCCGATCTGGTGTCGCGGCGCATGACCATGGAACTCTCCATGACGATCGCGCTCATCTCCGCGCTGGCCGTCGGAGAAGTGTTCACGGCGCTGGTGATTGTGTTTTTCGTTCTCATCGCCGAGGTCCTTGAGGAATTGACGGTCGGCCGCGGGCGCCGCGCGATTCAGGATTTACTGAATCTGCTGCCGCAGCAGGTGGAAATGCGGCACCCGGACGGTGTACAATCCGCGAGCTTGAGCGAGTTGCGCATCGGGGATGTGGTCCTGGTCCGGCCGGGCGGCCGGGTGCCAGTTGACGGTGTGGTGGTGGGCGGGCACTCGTTCATCGATCAGGCAACTATTACCGGCGAATCCATGCCGGTAGAGAAGATCCCGGGCACTCGTGTTTATGCAGGCACCGTGAATCAGTCCGGAGTGCTCGAAATTCAGACTGAAACGGTGGGCGGGGACACGGCTTTTGGGAAGATCATCGAGGCGGTCGAACAGGCCGAACGCTCGCGCGCCCCCGTGCAGAAGACGGCCGATCGCCTGGCGGGCTACCTGGTTTATTTTGCCCTGACTTGCGCGGCTTTTACATTCATCCTCACGCACAACGCGCGCTCGACGATTTCGGTGGTAATCGTGGCCGGCGCGTGCGGCATTGCCGCAGGCACACCGCTGGCCATCCTGGGCGCCATTGGACGCGCGGCAAACCACGGCACCATCGTGAAGGGCGGATTGTACATGGAAACCCTCAGCAAGGTGGATACGGTGGTTCTCGATAAGACCGGCACGCTCACGCTCGGAAATCCAGAGGTCGTATCCATCGATCCTTCGCCTGGAGTCGGGCGCGAACGATTGCTGCAGGTTGCTGCGAGTGCGGAGCGGTATTCCGAGCATCCTTTGGCGCGTGCCATTTTGACGGCCGTCAACGGCGCCGCCCTCGGACTGGTCAATCCGGAAGGATTTTCATACACGCCTGGCAAAGGAATTACTTGCCGCGTGGACGGCGAGTATACTGTCGTCGGAACCAGAGCATTTCTGCTGGAGCAAGGCATCAAGGCCTCCGCGCCTCCTGTGGACCACGATTCCTCCAGCGAAATACTGATCGCTCAGGGTGGCGTTCATTTGGGGAACCTGAGAATCGCCGATGTTCTGAGGCCCGAAGCGGTGGAGGCTGTGCGCGCACTCCGGCAGATGTCCATCCGAACGGTTCTTCTCACAGGGGATGCGGCGTCAATTGGACGCGCAATCGGATATCAGCTCCGAGTCGACGAGGTGGAGGCGGAGCTTCTCCCCCAGCAGAAGCTCGACCGCGTTAGAAAGCTCCGCAGTGCCGGGAAGACGGTCGCAATGGTTGGCGACGGGATCAACGATGCTCCCGCATTGATGGAAGCCGACGTCGGTATAGCGATGGGCTCCGGCACCGAGATCGCGCGCGAAAGCGCCAATGTGCTGCTTCTCGGCAACGACCTCCTGAAGGTGGTCGAAGTCATCAGGATTGCGCGCCGATGCCACCGCATCATCATGACGAATTTCGCCGGAACCCTGAGTGTGGATGCCGCGGGAGTCGCGCTAGCGGCCTTCGGATTTCTGAACCCGGTGCTCGCAGCGTTGATCCACGTGACCTCCGAAATGGTATTCATCCTCAATTCCGCCCGTCTGCTTTCGCGTGCCTCCAAAAAGCCGCGGCCCGCCTCTTCGCGCGACGGCGTGGCGATTCCCGCGACGGAGCAGACGACGGCCTGACGCGTGCCCGCTGGTAAGGCTGGACTTGGACCGCATGTTTTGTCCATTCAGTTAGTGGCGACGTATCACTCCTGGCGACGTTCCGGCGAAGCGTGTGCGAAAGTTGAAGAGAGGAGAAAGACCTTGAACTGGATGGAATTCGGAATGTTCGGCGCGATCTTCTTGGCCGGAGTGATCGGGCTGGAGCGCCAGTGGCAGCAGCGGACGATGGGGCTCAGAACGAACGGCCTGGTCGCCATCGGCTCCGCCATGTTCATCATGATGGGTCTCCGCGCGGAAGCCGGCGTTACCGCCATTTCCTGGGAGCGGTCGCGGTTGACGCCGAGGATGCATCCTTTACAACAAGCGAGGAAGCGGTTCGCGCCAGATAGGGGCGGGGGGTCCTCCAACGTGTGCCGCGCGCGCGCCTTGCCGTCAATCGATCAAAAGCGGAAACGGCTTCTTTCCCACGAATTCGACCACTCCCCGATCACGGACTGGTCGCTCGTGGTAGGTAACGGCTTGGAGGTCGGGCACGAGTGACGCGAGTTCATTCTTCCCCAGTGGTTTGAAGTTACCCGTTGGTGACGCGATCTGCGGACCCCAAGATACAGCCATCTTACAGATGAACAGGCCGCCGGGATTCAAGGCGGAAACGATCTTAGGAAAGAGGGTCCGGTCCAAGTGATAAAACAGGACGATCAGATCGAAGCGTGCGGTGTCAAAGTCGTACTCTGCCGCATCGATTGCAAAGAGTTTGATTTTGACATTGAGCTGAGCAGCGGTTTGACTGAGTTTACCAATAGCGACTTCGGAAACGTCTACTGCGCTTACCTGCCACGCTCTCTCCGCCAGCCACAACGCATGTCTTCCTAGCCCCGCTGCAAGGTCCAGCGCCGTGCCTGCGTTCGGGAATGCCTGATCCACCAGACGCTCGTAAACCGAAATAAAAAACGGGTCTGGCCTGGCTAACGAAGGCAGGCCCTCCTGATACTTGCGATCCCAAATCGCTCTGTTGTCTGTGTCGTCCATCGCTCTCGCAATTCGGCGGCCAAATCGTAGTTCATCCCGAATCAGGGACCCCGAGTCCGGGTCTCATTCAGGGCCCGGTTCCGGTGTGGGGACGTTTGCGCCTCTGCCTGCGATGCAGGCTCGACGCCATACCTGCTTGAGCGAGCACGCATCCAGCCGGCTCGCCAAAGGAAAATCCGGAAGTACTTCAAAGAAAACTAGAAGTGGAATCCTACCGTAGCCGTCATGGCGCGCGGCGTGACGTAGTGTGTTCCGCTGAAGGTCGAAAGGAAATTGTAGAGCGCGTATTTGTCCGTCAGGTTCACCACCGTGAATCGCAAGCTCCACTTGTACCTGTCGCCGTTAAAGAGATTGTCGACACCCACGGCCGCGTCGAAGAGGCTGCGGGGTTGAATGCGCGGCGGATTGTGGTCGTCGTTCTCCGTGCCGGGAGCCGGAATCTTCACCAGGCTCGATCCGTACATGGATCCTGGGCACAAACCAGTCGGGCTAATCGGCGTAGTGGGAGTCGCGTGCACACTCCCGCAATAAAGTCCGGCTTGGAACTGCTGGTCGGGCGTCAGTCCGGATACATCCACCTCGCTGTCAGTCCCATTCCGCCCATTGTTGCAATTGCCTCCGATGCAAGGCACCGGGCCGGCCACCAAGCCGCTATCGTAGCGCCAGTTGAACCCGAACCAGGGCCCTTTCTTCCAGGGTTGGTATTGCAGATGAGTGGTTTGATTGAAATTCTCGTCATGATCGATGCGGAACACCGCGGTCGACCCCACCGAGGTTGGCGTGGTGCCGATTCCGCTCACTTGCGGGCCGAAGAAACGCGCCGCCACCGACGAGAAAACGGTGAAGGCCGTAAACCCGTGGAAGTTTGGCACGCTGACGCGCACCGCATAACCGGGTATCTTCGACTTGGCCCATTCGATCGGATAGGTAACCGGAGTGTTGCCAAACACGCTGAAGTCGTAGGCCCGGGTCGTGTATTTCCAGATATACTCGCCATCGACAACGACCCACCTTCCAAACGCTTGCTCAAGCCCGGCGTGAAATTCGTTGCGCGTGCTGGGGCTCAGGGGAGCGGTTAGGCAGGGATATCCTTGAATAGCCGTGGAGATGGCGTTGACAACCGGATCGTTACATCCATTGCTCGCCAGGACCAGGTTTTCGTTGAACGGAGTTTCCATTGTGCGGGCGTAGGAGAACCGCAGCACTGTATTCGTCTGTTTGAAGTTGTAAGCGGCTCCCACGCGAGGTTCTGCCTGCCTGGCGGTGCTGATTCCATAGTACAGATCTCCGCGGAGTCCGAGATTAAGAGTCAGGTTTTTCAGCGTAATCGAGTCCTGAATGTAGAGCGCTGTCTCTTTAATGTCGGCGTGGCCCAGATAATTGTAAAGTCCAACGCCGGGTCCCGGCCGTGTCAGATCATACGCGGCCAGCAAAGGAACAAATCCGCTATTCTGCTGCAGACTCCCGGCGCACTGGGAAGGATTCGTAACCGTGGGGTCCGTATCCCGGCTTCCGTCCGCATTCAAACACGGCGGGTTTAAACCCGGGTCGACGATTCCGAAGGTGTCGTTCTCGGTAAGGAATGTGTGTTGAAACACCACGCCCGCTTTCAGGTTGTGAATGCCCTTCACGTAAGACAAGCTGGCGCGAACCCCGGCATTGGTCAGCCGGCGGCTTTGACCGATGCTGGTCGACTGGAGATCGGGAGCGAAGTCGGCGTAGGGATCACGGCTCGGATAATAGTTGAATTGATCCTGTCGCACGTAACCGCCCAACGTCAATACGGTGGTAGGACTCAGCAAACGGGTCCATGTGGGGGCGATGTTGAAAGTTCTGATTTTCGAGCGCTGATCCGCCGACCCTACCGGCTGCCCGTCCGGCCCCAGTCCTCCATTGTCGACCACCAGTCCGGACCAGGCCGACGCGGTTTGGGTATCGTAGGAATTCGGCGTCTGGAACCACGACCGCGTAAACCCGAGGTTTAAATTGAGGCTGTCCGGTTGGGACGGCTTGAAGTCGATGCGGTCGAAGAAGTTCTCTTCGTTGCCATGATCGTGCAGTGTCTGGTGTTCCGGGCCATCCAGGAATCGGCCCGTATTCAGACCGTTCACCGAAATGAAGTTGCCCCAGTTCTTCCCGCCATACGCGAGATCGAATCCCGCGTTGGCGCTGCCGAAGGTGCCATAGGATGTGGTCACGCTTCCATGCGGCTCGGTGTTAGCGAGTCCCGACCTTGTAGTGGCCACAATCACCAGACTGGTTTTGCCGCCATATTCGGCTGGGGGAGCGCCCTGTATCACTTCCAGCGACTCTACCGCATCGATAGGAAGCTGATTGGAGAAGACCTTGCTCTGCTGGTCGGTAATCGGCTGGCCGTCGACCGAGAATGAGTTCGAGGCGTGATCCCCGAATCCATGAAACAGGCCGTTGGAATCGGCGCTGATCCCTGGCGCGGCCAGGGTGACCAGGGAACTCAGTGAGGAGGACTGGCTCTCGAGAGGCAACTTGTCGAACAGGCCGCGATCGACGTCTGTGTGGCTGATGGGTGTACTCTCGACCAGGTCCGCACCCGCCTCCACGGTGACCGACTGCGTCTCCTTGCCGAGGGCCAGGCTGATTTTCAGTTCCATGGGTACGGCCGACCTCACGTTGATGTCCTCGGCGGCAGTCTGAAAGCCACTGGCCGTAGCCGCCGCGGAAAGATGGTAGTTATTGTACGGAAGATTATCGAACGCGAACTTGCCTTGGCTGTCGCTGATGGTGCTGCGGCTGTAGTGCGAGACCGGGTTCTCGATCGTGACGGCAGCGCCGGCGACGACCGCTCCCGAGGGATCGAGGACCGATCCGTGAACCGTTCCGCTACTGGATTGAGCAAAGCTGGAGAGCGCGCACCCAAGGGATAGCGCAAAGCAGATCAAGGCGACCGAAGCGACCCTCTTCATATTACTCGATCATCGTAGGCCGGAGTGGCGCGATCCAAGCACAATCTGACCGGCGGCCTGGTGCTAACGGTGAATGAACTGGCCCCGGCGACGAGCGGACAGGGTGTTGGGCGACCTGCGCGCCGGCTGCGGCTGCCGGCCTTACCAGTTCACAAGCCGGCGAATGCTGTGGGCCTGTCTCTTGCTGGCAATGAACTCCTGTTCGTTACTCAGCGTGATGAGCCAGCGCTGGCTGCTTAAAGCGCTCATCTTACGGACATGATCGACGTTCACCATCGCGTTCCGATGGATGCGCTGAAAGCTGGTGTTTCTCAGGCGCTCTTCCAGTACCTTAAGCGTCTGGGTGGCTTGGTATCGCTTGCGCGCCGTGGTGATCCAGACGATGTCGCCTTCCGCATTGAATGCGAAAACTTCGTTGGCGTCGAGCAGAAAATATTCAGCGCCGGCTTTACCGACGATCTTCTTCAAACGCTGCCCGGGGAGCAGCGGGTCCGCAATCTCCTGCAGGCGCGCCAGCCTCTCGGCGGCTTCCTGGCCGGTAAGACGCTTGGCCTTCTCCATGGCTTCGGCCAGCCGGTCCCGCCCGACGGGCTTCAGGAGATAGTCGATCGCGCCGGCCTCGAAGGCGTCCAGCGCGTACTGATCGTAAGCGGTGACGATGACGACTACCGGCAGGTTGGTCCCGTGGTGGAGCTTGCGGATCACTTCGAAGCCGCCCATCTCGGGCATCTGGAGATCCAGCAGGACCACATCCGGGCGCCGGCTGGCGATCTGGTCCAGCGCCGCTGCGCCGCTGTCCGCCTCGCCGACCACCTCGATGCCGGCCATGGATTCCAACTCCTCGCGCAGCACCTTGCGCGCGACCGGTTCGTCATCCACGATCAGCGTCTTCAGTCCCATGCCTAAGCGCCAAGGCTCAGACCCTTGTAGCACACCGGAGCCGGATCGCGGGATGTTTTTCGGATGGACGGGCGGGCCGGGGCGGCCGGCGGCCTGAGAATCGGGGTGGGCGGGTATAGCGGGGCTCATGAAAGCGCGACCGCTTCGTTGGACACCAGCCCGGGTGGCGCGGGGCTGGCCGGCAGAACGAAGGCGACGGTGGTGACACCGTGCTCCGCGCGAATATCGAAGCGCGCCGAGGGCCCGTAACAAAGCTCCAGCCGGCGGCGGACGTTGGTCAAACCGATCCCCGATGGAGGGTCGCTTTGTGACAACAAGCCGGGAGACCTGTCCCACACGCCAGAGTTCGAGACTTCCACGGAGACGGTCTCACCATCCATTTTGATTTTGAGATGCACGAACCCCGCGCCCATGCGGGAGGCTACGCCGTGCTTCACCGCATTCTCCACTAGCGGCTGGATCGAAAGCAGGGGGATGGTTGCGCGTAGCGCGGGTGGATCGGCGTCCACCTTCGTTTGAAGCTTGGGGCCGAGGCGCAATTCCTCGATTTCCAGATAGGCGCGGACGATACGCAACTCCTCTTCGACTTCCACCAGGGTGCGTTCGGAACGGAGCAGGTAGCGATACACATCCGCCAGATTCAGCACCAGCCGGCGGGCTTCCGTGTTGCTGCGGTCGATGGTCCCGTACAGCGTGTTCAGAGAATTGAACAGGAAATGCGGGTTGATCTGCGCCTGCAGAGCCTTCAGTTCCGCCTGCGAGACCAGGTTCTGCATTTGGACGCCGCGGAGTTGCTCGACATGCTCGGCGACAGCGGCTCCCAGGTGCGCCAGTACGGTGAGGTCTTCGCTGAGATAGCGCCGTCCGCCGTCGCGCGGGCCGAGCAGGAGATAGGCGGCGTCGCCCCGCGAGAAGCGCAGGGGCAATACCGCTTGCACCCATCTGGGGATGGCGTAGCGCGCCGAACCGAGCACTGCTACGGGAGCGGCGAGCGGCGGGCCGACTGTGGGACTCTGCGCCGTCAAGTCGCAGCGCGCGGCATGCAGGAAGCGGGTAATGGCTTCCGCGGCCAGGCGCAGGTATTCGGCTTCGTCGCTTACGGCATGCGAGAGGTCGTGCAACTCGCGGAGAGCCTCATCCGGGCTGGAGCGCAGGAAAATGGCGCTGGTCAGCAGGCGCTGGGTGCGATTGTGCACCCAGACGAAGAGCGTCAACAGCAGGCCTGCCGATACGAAGATGACTCCGGCATCAAAGGGGCGTTGGAGATGCTCGGCGAGCACCCGGGATTGCAGGATGCGGATGGATGCGAGTAGGGCGGCGGCCGCCAGCGTGGCGTTCACGATGAAGCGCAGAAACGCGTCCATGAGCAGAAAGCGGTAATCCTGCAGCAATACGAGCAGGGCCAGTGGGAGGCCCGCGTGATGCAGAGCGGCTTCCTTGGACCAGGCTAGCTGGGTGTGGGCGGCGCCGAAGTGCGCGAAGGAAATCGCGAAGAGGAACAATCCCATGGCGCCAGCCAGCCTCGAACCGGCCGCGCGGTTTTCCTGGCGCCATTCGAGGATTACCGAGAGAATGGTGAGGAGCGCAAAGCCGATGGTCACCACCAGGAGCGCCGCGTAGTGCAGGGCGGGCAGATGGCTGAGCCAGTCGCCCAGGTGGAGCGCTACGGCCACGCCGCTCAGGATGTAACCTGCGATCCAGACTGCGCGGCGGCGCGCTTGCAGAGAAATGTGCAGCAGGACCGCCGGCAGCAGGCTCAAAACGGAGAAGCTAAGGGCTACAATCGCGCCCGCGATCTGGCCGCCCTCGGGGCCGGCTGCCAGCGCCACGAGAGAGCCAAGGTTCCAGAGCATAGCCAGCGCCGCGGCCACGGCCGGCAGACTGCTGCGGTCGTCGCCGGCGCGCCGCCGGTTCACCAGAAAAAAGTACAGCAGCATCCCGAAGATCACGGCGCCCGCGCAGTGGCCGATCGTGTTTACGAGAACCGGCTCGTGGATGCTTAGCCAATCGGGCATGGTTGCTGCCTACAGCCAACTGTCGGCCAATGTCATGCGGCCCCGACGGCTATTGTATCGTGGTGTCCGTCGCCGCTGCCTTCGCATTCCGCTGATCCGGCAACATAGATCGATCGTCCAGACAAGTGGCCCGCCTGCCGGAAACTCCTTTGGCGTAACACCCTTTGGACGTAAAGTGACGACGTGCGTGGTCCAGGTCGGGGAAAGCGGAAGCTTTCCATTTCGCGAAGCGAGGAAGTCCGCACACTGCTCCTAATAGGTGCTGGCATCGCCATTCCTCTCGCCGCGGCAGTATTGGCCATCTCCGAGACGGGCCGCCCCGATCTTTCCGATCTCGTCCCGATCGGGAATTCGGCGGAGAATTGCGCCGTTCTCAGCTGGTCAACCTTACTGCGCGATCATACTCATTCTTTGGCCGCTGGGTCCCCGCTCTTTATCGGAGCGCCAGTTCAGGCCCTCGGCTATATGGTCGAAAGCGATCGTCCAAAGGGCGAAGGAGAGTGGGTTCGCGATTTCGTCCTGCTACCCGAAGCCGGAAACCTGTTGCATCCGGCGCATCGATTCGGGGACCAAATGATCACTGTTCACCTCGCTCCCGAGGCGCGAATCCGGTTCTCGCGGAGGGCTCTGGTCTGGGTGTGGGGAACATTTCGAGCCTCTGCCGGCGGTCCGGCCGGCTCGAATCCTCTTTACTCACTTGAGCGGGCGCGGGTTCAGGCGGCCGACATGGAGGAAATCCGGCAGTACTTCGAATGACCACGACCCGGTGGAGACTCATGCTCGGGCCAATGCCGGCTTCCAGCCACGCGGCGGGGCGCCCGTCCGCCCTGTTCATCGGCAGCCGGTTTACGCGCCCCCGGCGCCGCGCGAAACTGCGCAGTCCAGAGCGGCTCGCCCTCCGCGAAGAGTTGCTCGATGTGCGCCAGCGGGTCCATCGGCGCCCCGCACATCAGGTAGTAGGCGAGGTCGTGTTTGCGGTTTTTGCGCCGCCGCCGAAAAGCGCCTGTTTTGGGCGATCCTTGGGGCATGCGCGCGGGCGGAGATGCGGCCGCCATGGCGCGGCGATGCCATCCCGGCGAGCAGCCGGGTTCACCTTGGTTGGGCTGCAATTCGTTGTAATTGAGGTTATGGGGCGGATAAGCACCGGGCCTCAGTGCGTCATGGCGTAGGTGATATAGTTGAGCACGATGCGAAAGGCGAGGCCTGAGAACTTCTCCGGATAATCGCCGGCGTTGGCCCACTCCCAGGCGTCGCCCAGGTGCATGTTGAAACAGAT
>PMVV01000490.1 GCA_003166475.1 Bryobacterales bacterium
AATAGAGGCCGATATCACGTCATAATGCCGTTTTACCGTGTGTATCGGCAGACGAACGGGAAGGTCGATTTCGACCTCTTTTCCGGTGACATAGCGCCGCTGCTCCATAAGGCCGTTTGTGCGGGATTCCATTGCCAGTACCAGCGGCTCCCTGCCGGTCCGGCATTGGCCGAGATTCGGGCGGGCTCAGCGGGGTAGGCTGATGGCGAGCAGATACCACGCCGCGTGCGGGAGCCACTCTTCGGTCCAGCGCCAATCCTCGTCCTTGCCTGTGACGCCGTATCCGCGATTGAAGGCGATGCCATCTTCGTCGTCGAAATCCGACGTGACGCCGTTGACGATGCCGCCGGGTGCGTTGGTGTACTTGTAAGAGGTAAAGAAGAGATAGTCGGCGTCGCCGTGTCCGGAGCCGATCAGCATACAGGTGTCGAAAGGGTTGCGGCCGAGGATCCAATGTAGCTGGTTCCAGGCATAGGAGGAAATCTCGGCCTGGAAGCGCGGATCGTCGGCGAACAATGGCGCGGCTGCGCGGGCGGCAGCGGCGAGCGAGGCCAGGCGCGCGTTTTCGCCCTGCCACCAAGGTGCGGCTTCGGTGTCGTGGGGGAAGAAGAAGGCAGTGCGCGGCTGGCCGTGCGAGAGAACGAGTTGCCGGGCGAGTCCGAAAGGATTGTTCACCTCTGAGGTGACGGTGAACTCGAAGCGGAAAGAGCGCCGTACGGCGTCGAGAGCCATGCGTCGCCGCTCCGGGGCGGCGATGCGGGCATATTCGATAAGGCTGTAGAGGGGGAGGCCGGCATCCGAGGGATGGAAGTAGGGGCGGGTGNNTCGTCAAGGATGTTCTCCTTGCCGTCGTTGGTCATGGAAGCGTTGTGCACGTTAAGAAAGGCGAAGGCTTCTTCGGCCGCGCGCAGGTAGGCGGTGCGGGGCAACTCGCCATCTTCGGGCATGGTGCTTGCCAGCGCCAAGGCAGCGATGGCCAGGCCGCCGCCAGAGCGGAAGCTGACCTGGTAGACGAGTCCAGAGTCCTGCTTGCGGTGGGAGGAGCCGCCGTTACCGCCATCGTCGGGCTTCTGCTTGATTTCCGTGCGCCAATTTGGATTCTGGATTAGGCGGTCCTCAGCGCGCTTTTCCTTGCCGGGGGCGCCGATGCTCTCAAAGAACGAGCCGTCCGGGCGTTTCATACGAGTGAGGAAGTCCGCGCCGTAGAGCGCCTCATCCAACAGACGCCGGCGATATTCGGTGAAGTTCTCATCGCGCCGATCGCCGAGAGCCAGGTAGGTCTTCAGCAGGCTCCAGACCACCAGCGGGTGTTGCTGGGGATTGAAGAAAGAAGTCAGGTTCTGATGGGAAAAGTGGAGGCCGTAATCGCCCGTAGCGTCGTACCAGCCGCCGTGGATATCGGCCAAGCCGGAGCCATCGGGAAGTTTCAAATGGCGGTCGGCTCGATCTATCGCACCGCTGGCGCGCTGGCCCTTGAAGTAATAGATGACGCTCGACAGCGTGTGTCGTTCGAACACGTCGTCGGCAATGATGAACGGGGGCGTGGTCACGACAGCGCCCCCGGAACGAACCTGGAGTTGTACGCGGGCGGACTGGCGGAAAGAGGAAAAGTCCGCGAGCCAAAACTCACGGTCGGTCCAGTTGCGAACCTCGCCGGCGGGTTCGAGTCTCCCACCCAGGAGCGGCTTCCCTGAGGCGGCGTCCAAGAGCACGAACTCCTCGGGGCGATCGGTCTTCGAGCCACAGACGACAGCCTGTTTGGGCGCGAGTCGTTCATAGCCGACCTGATCGACGAGCACGCGGATCTGCGCGTGGCACAGACCGGCGGCTAGCACGCATCCGGTCAGAGTCGGCACCGATTTCGAAAGACGTCTCATCGAGGTCCTTTCCAGAGCCTGGGCACACACGGGCGGACGGTAACTTTTCTATTGTTCCTTACAAAGATCGATTGTAGCGTAACGGGAGACGGTGAGCCGCGCGAGACTCGCCTCCTTACGATTGCTATAATTCCGAGGGAACCGGATGAAAACAACAAGTCCGATTGGCCGGCCACCGCTGCTCCGTCGCACCAATGCTCTGACGCTGCTGAAGCTGCTGCGCGAGGCGGGTACGTGCTCCCGGGCAGATCTTGTGCGCACCTCGGGCCTGAGCGCGCCGACGGTAACGAATGTGATCGCCGGCCTGTTGTCGTCGGAATTGGTTCAGCCCCTGGGTGAAGGAGCGTCGAATGGAGGGAGGCCGCCGGATCTGATCCGCTTTAAGGCCGAGCGCGGTTGCCTGGCGAGCGTGCGCATCACCGCGCAGTTTGTCTCGTTTCAGCTAACGGACTTGAGCGGGAAGGAGTTGGACACCTCACAGGTGTGGCTGGCCGGCCGAAAGACGACGCCAGAGGCGATCTGCGCGCTGATCGCCGAAGAGATCCGCCGCAGTCTCAAGGCGCGCGGCTTGAAGCGCGACCGGTTGCTGGCGCTGGTAGGGGGCGTACCGGCGATCACGAACGTGGACGATGGTATGGTGCTGGCGGTCAGCACGCTGGAGAACTGGCACGACGTTCCACTGCGATCGATGTTGCAGCGGAGCGTCGGATGCCTGGTGACGGTGGAGAACGACACGAACCTTGCGGCGCTGGGTGAACGAATGGAGGGCGCCGCGCAAGGCGAGGCGTCGTTTGTGGAGATTGACATCGGCGCCAACGTCAGCGCGGGTATCGTGCTGGACGGAAGGCTGTATCATGGCGCGCGGTGGTCGGCGGGCGAGATTGGTTATTTGAGGCTGCCGCACATCTCGCGGCGCGACCCGGTTTTGCACGAATTCGGCGCTCTGGAGACGGTGCTTTCCAGCGCCGGAATCCAGCAGAGTTGGCGCGAGACAACGGCGCAGTTACAAACTACCGTCCGCGCCGCAAGGCGAGTGGACGTGACGGCGATTCTCGACATGGCGCAGAGGGGCGAAGCCGCAGCCAGAAAGGTAGTCAAGCGGCGCGCGGCCATCGTGGCGGATGTCATTGTGAACCTGTCGCTGATTTTGAACCCTGGGCTGGTCGTGCTGGGCGGCGAGGTGGGGAGGCATCCGGCGCTGATCGGCTTTCTCAGAAAAGAACTGGAGCGTAGTGAGTTCGCGGTGCCGCGTATTGCCGCGGCCACCCTGGGCGAAGCTGCGGTGCTGCGCGGAGCGATTGCCATGGCGCTGGAGGCCATTCCTTCGATCCTGCTGCCGCTCCCTTAAGCGACCCGCTTATCGCAACGCGTTCGTAGCGACGTCTATGGCCAGATGCACTGCTCCAGTGAGCTGGGCCCGATCACCGAGTGCACTCGGGACCAGCAGCGGCACGGTCCGATCGTCCCGCTGGCGGAGGAGGCTGCGCAATTCATCGCCGAGGACCGGATGAAGACCGACGCTGCCACCGAGGACAAACATGGGGCAGTTCAAAACCAACGCCAGATTGTAGATGCCGTAAGAGAGCATACGGGCGGTGTCGCGGAGCACCTCGCAGGCCAGGGCGTCCCCGGCGCGGGCGTGGTCGAAAATCGCAGTAGCGGTGAGGTCGCTGGGCAGCGAGGTACGCGCCGGATTCCAACGGCTGAGCCATTGCCGGCGGATGCCTTCGCCGCCGATTTGCGCTTCAAATGGGCCGGGATCGCCGTGGTCTACGGGCTCTTCCGAGACGCCCGGGACGAGCAGATATCCGATTTCGCCGGCCCGCCAGGAACTGCCGCGGTGAATCCGGCGGTTGAGCACGATGCCGGCGCCGATGCCGGTGCCGATGGCCAGAAAGACGAAGTCGTCCACCGATTGGGCGATGCCGGCCCGGCTTTCACCGAATGCGGCGAGGTTGACGTCGTTGTCGATGGCGGCGGGAATGCCGAACGCGTCTTCGAGATGAGCTTGCAGGGGTACGTCCGTCCAGCCCATGAGGTAGGACGTGGCGATGACGATGCCGTGGTCCGCATCGGTAACGCCGGGCGCGCCGGCACCGATGGCACGCAGCGCAGTGGGCGCCACGGAGAGTTCAGCGAGGAGCGCGCAGACGAGCTCGCGCATCCTGGCGACCACCTGAAACGGGTCCCGCACGCCTGCAATCGAAGCGCGCCGGCACGTGAGTATCCGGCCTGATGAATCAGCCAGGGCTACACGCAGATTCGTGCCGCCGATGTCGGCTCCGACAACCAATCCGTCTCCCGGCAGGACCGGTTGTACCGCTCGTGGTGGATCGATCATGAAACGTTATGCCTTGATGACCGCCGGAGAAGAACTGATGCTCTCCAGTTCGCGGCCCTTGGTTTCGGGAACTATGTAGTAAACAAAGAAGAGCGTGAGGACGCAAAAGGCGCCGTACACGGCGAAGGTCGCGCTATTGCCGGCGTGCTCGATGAGCGAGAGGAAGGTGAGAGAAACGAGGAAGTTCGACAGTCCGGAGCCGAGCGTCGCGGCGGCGGCGCCACGGCTGCGCAGGCGCAGCGGGAAAACCTCCGAGACAAGAATCCAAGCGATGGGGCCCATGCTGCAGGCGAAGCAGACAATGTAAAGCGACAGGCAACCGGCGGCGACCAAGCCCAATGAAGCGCCGAGGGCGTCTTTAGCGTGGAAGGCCAACGAGAGCAGGAAAAGCGATGCGGTCATACCGCCGACGCCCCAATAGAGCAGCGGCTTGCGGCCGATGCGGTCCACCAGGACCAGAGCGACGACCGTGGCCAGCACGTTCATGACGGCAATTACGAAGGTGGCGAAGATGGCGCTCTGGCTGGAGGAGACACCGGCGAGGGAGAAGATGCGGGGGCCATAGTAGATGACCGTGTTGATACCGGTGACCTGCTGAAGGACGGTAAACCCGACCGCGACGAGAAGGCCCCGCCGGGCGGCCGGAGCAAGCAGCGCGGTCCAACGACGCTCCACGACGGTTCTGAGGCCCGCACGCAGATCTTCCAGGATGGCACTAGCGCCGCTGGTGCCGGCATAGGATTCAAGGATGGCTACCGCCTCGGAATCGTGACCGTGCCCGAGCAGCCAACGGGGGCTTTCCGGAACCCCGAAAACAAGCAATAGGAAGAGCAAGGCGGGGATGGCGCCCAGGCCGAACATCAGGCGCCAGTTTCCGGCGGCGGCCAGCCAGTAGCCGGCGAGGTCCGCCAGAGCGATGCCGCAGGTCAGGGTGAACTGGTACAGGCCGACCAGCGTTCCCCGGGATTGCGGCGGCGCGAGTTCGGAGACATAGATAGGGGCGGTCACGGAGTTGAACCCGACGGCGATGCCGAGCAGGGCTCGGGCGACAATGATCGCAGCTACGTTGGGAGCCAACATGGCAAGCGTCGAGCCAACGACGAAGAGAACCGCGCCGGCCATCATAGTGGGACGGCGGCCCAGCGCATCTGCTAAGGCCCCCCCGCTCAGGGCGCCGGCCATGGCGCCTATGAGCACGGTGCTCACCACCCATGATTCGGCCCCGGTGGAGAGATGGAACGACGTTCGGAGAAAGACCATGGCGGCCGCGATGATCCCCATGTCGTAGCCATAGAGGAGGCCGCCGAGACCGGCGATGAGAGAGACCTTCGAAAGCAAGGACCGATTCATGCCCGTCCGTCCCGCCGCCGTTCGCTGGTTCAAGCTTGGCCTCCGTTATCGCTGCGCGCCTTACGGTAGCGCCTTCGGTTATAATTTAAACACTTTCTAAAGGTTGTTTACAAGGGGTGGACGGCTAGGGCCTGCGAGGACACGGTGAAATAGGGAATATGACGGAAATGCCGAACAACCAAGCCCCGCGATGGATTGGCGGAGCGGAGCCGGTGCCGGAGTTGCTGCGTGCCAACGGGATCGAGATCCTGGAATTGGAGTGCCGTGAGCAGCCGGAGCGGCTACGCGAGCTATTGCAGGCCTACGACACGGATCCGGAAATCCGCCGGCAGTTGGTGGATGTCCGGAAGTTGTCCGCCGCATCCGGCCCGGTGCTATTTCTGGGACTGGGCGCTTCGCTCTGCTCGTCCTACGGCGGCTCCGTGCCGCTCAATGCGCAGGGGCGGCAGGCATTCTCAGTGGACGGCGGTGAGTGGCTGCACTACGGCAGGAGTACCTGGGATCAGGCCGCCCAGTCGGTGCTATTGACGACTTCCGGGGAGAGCGCGGAACTGGTTGAACTCGTGAAGGCGGCCGAGCACCGGCCGCTGGTGTTGATCTGCAACAACGCGGCGAGCCCGTGCTGGCGGATGGCTCAGCGGCGGCTGCCGATACTCGCGGGGCCGGAGTACGGCAACGCGACTAAGACCTACACCAACGCCACGGCGGCCTGTATGGTCGTGGCTGCCGAGATTCTGGGCCAGGACTGGCGGCGCGACGCCGAAGCGGCCGCCGACGCCTTCTCGTCATCACTTGAGCGCATATTTGCGCGGCGGAGCGAGTTGGAGTCCTTCTGCCGCGGAGCGGCCAACATCGAGATCATCGGCCGCGGCACCGCCTACGGGGGCGCGGTGATGAGCTCGTTGTGTATTCGCGAGATGAGCGGGCAGCGGGCGGCGCCGCACACCGGGGCGGCCTTCCGGCATGGTCCGAACCTGGATGTGGACGCGACGCACGCGGCCATCATCCTGGCCCTGGGAAGGCGCGCCGATCTGGGCGTGAAGCTGGCCGCGGAGTGCGCACAGAAGGGCGGTAAGGTGGTCCTGGTTTCCGACCAGGAGCGTGAAGCCACGGACTCTATACTTCCAGTTCGGCTGGATCCGGTAGCCGAGCATTGGGAGGGCCTCACATCCGTCATCACTGCGCAGGCGTTAACGCTCGCGATGATCGAGCGGAACGGCTGCCGGCTGCCGCCGCGGTTTCAGTACGGCGTCATGGAGCAATAGGCAACGGCGCGCTCCCACTCACCGCCGGCCAGCGGCCCAAACCAGGGCGTCTTCGAAGAAGATGTTCTGGACCGGCTCGGTGAAGATCTTGTCACCGTGGCCCATGTTGACGTAGAGCATGCGGTATCGCGTGTTGGTCCAGACAACAGGCACGTCGCCGGAGGTGATGGTTTCTTTCATCCCGATCGGATAGTTCGACGGGGATAGAGTGAGCAGGACACGCACGCCGGGGGTGCTGCGCGGGTCCGGCCACCAACTGTACCACTCGTTGTCAGGCGAAACGAAACGCGCCGGAAGATGGCGTGTCAGCAGGTCGTTACGGTCGTCGACTTCGACGGTCGCCGGCAGGGGCGGCCAACTGTTTCCCTGAAAAATCGCGCCGCCAAGGAAGCGGACGAACCACGGCCAGCCGGTGCCGGCGTCATTGTACCCGGCGGCGTGGAAGCCGATCCAGCCGCCGCCGTTATCCATGTAATTCTCGAAGGCCGTGCGCTGCGCGGGGGCGTGGGGTGTCTCGTTGAAGAACAGCACCACGTCGACGCCCTTCAAACGCTGCGGCGTGAGATCGTCCCAATTAGTGCTGGACTCCAAGGTGAAGTGGCGCCGGGAGGCGACTTCCGCATAGAAGCGAACGGCCTGCTCGGCGAACTCGACGTGGTCGGCCTCCGCGTGTGTCGAATAGAAGGCAAGCACCCGGAACGGGCGCGCGGTGTCATCAGCCGTAACCAGGAGAGCGGAGAGGGCGAGGAAGACCAGTGAGCAGCAAAGGCGCCGCATCAGTTCCTCCCCGCCGCCCAGAGGAGGGCGTTGTGGAAGAGCGTGACAAAGGCCGGGTTTTGAAAGAGCTCGCCGTGGTGCCCCATGAAGATGTAGACGTTGCGCGCTTTGACGTGTTCATTGGTCCAGACGACAGGATGGTCGCCCATCTTCTTGGTGGTGGGGGGCGTGTAGGAGCCCTCGTCTACAGAAGCAAGCACGCGCACGTTGGGGCGCGGAGAGCGATCGTAGGTGTACCACTCCTCGTTTTCGATGGTGAACCTGGGGCCCAAGCCCTTCATGACCGGATGCGAAGGTGCCTCCACGTGGACCGTGCCGCTAACGAAGGTGGCGATGTAATCCTTGAAGCGGATACCGCCCATGAAGTCCGAAAACCACTGCCACATGGGATAACCGTCGAACTCGCCGAGCAGCGTAGCGTGGTGGAAGCCGACCCAGCCGATGCTGCCTTGTTCGATGCTCGCGCGAAAAGCGCGTGCCGCGGCTGGCGACCAGGCGTAGGGTGGATAATTCAATTGAAGGAAGAGACGGTAGCGGGCGAGGAGGGCTTCATTGATTGTGTCGGTGTTCTCGATGTAGTCCACCGAGAAGTCGGCCTTGCCGTCCCGATCGAGCCAGGCTTTGGCGGCATCGACAAAGGGCCGGTGCAGGCCGCCGGGCTCAGCGACGGCGAGAACACGGAAGGGCGATGGCTTGGTCTGAGCCGGGGCGGAGCAGACGCAAAGGAACAGGATCGTAAAAAGTGCGCCACTGCGCGTCGCGGGCCGGCGGGCCGGGCGGTTTCGATCGGACATCGGTTGTAGTCTCGAAGTCACCTCGGAGCCTGGGTCTTGCATCCGGCGGCTCAAAAGAGGATGCTTAGTAAACAACGTGAATTATCTCATACAAATCAGGATGTCGGCAGCCTCTATTATGATTTGCACGGGCCTCGCGGTGTCAGCGGCGGCCCAGCCTGCGGCCGGAAAACCCGAGGGCGGGGTCATCAACACGAGTGCGATCGTTTTGAATCCGGTGGTGAAGAAGGTCTATGCGATCGACCAACGGCGTTCCGAAGTGGTGGTGCTGGACACCAAGACCGGAACTGAACGACGCGTTGGCGTGGGCGCGGCCCCGGTGTCGATGGCGGTCAACGAGCGGTCCGGGCGGGTTTACGTGGCCAACTCGAGTGCCGGAACTGTATCCGTGATTGACCCCTTGTTGGACACGGTAGTGGCTACCGTGCGCGTGGAACGGCGGCCTTACTCGATCGCCGTCAATTCCGCGACGGGTCAAGTTTACGTCACCAACACGTTTTCCGACAAGACCAGCATTATCGATGGGGTGACTAATACCTCCAGTCCTTTGCGGACTGGAGCGGTGGATCTGATTGCCATCGATTCCGCGGCCAATACGATCTATCTGCTGAGCTACGAGAGTGGGACCGTGACCGTGCTGGACGGAGCACGGTTGACGATGAACCGTCGCGAGGGTGGCAAACACGCCTGGGGCATGGCGGTGGACGAGGCGCTGCACACACTTTACGTCGCGCGGCTGGGGACTGGAGATGTGAAGGCGCTGGGCCAAGACGCCGCTGAGGACACCGTGATCGCGGCCGGCAAGACGACCAGCTCGATTGCCGTCAACTCCAAGACGCACATGGTCTACGCGAACAATTACGCTTCAGGCGACGTGACCGTGATCGACGGGCGCACGCGGCGCGCCGTGGCTACCGTGCGCGCAGGCGAGCACCCGCAGGCGTTAGCTGTGGATGAGATTCGGAACCTGATCTTTTCGGGCAACACGCTGGGGGATAGCGTGACGGTGATTGATGGGGTAACCAACCAGGCTCTAGCGACACTGCCGGCGGGACGAAGGCCGTATGCGCTGGCGGTCGAGGTGGGTTCGTCCAAACTGTATGTGGCCAACGCGGTGGGAGAGAAGGTGTTCAGAGTCGTGGATACCTCGGGAATCCTGGGCGCACACCAGTAGCGGGCCACGGAACAGTCCCTGCATATCGCGTGGTGCTTCGTTGGGTTTACTCCCGACAAACGCGCTTGCATCTGGGAAACTCCGCGTTCCCCATTGCCACGTGGTAGCTCCGGTGGAGCGCCGCAGACGTACCGGATCAAGGCGCACCTTGAAGACTGGCCCGCCAGTTTGGGGCGTGGGCGCACTGGACGATATTAGTAGATAACGCCGTCGTGGAGGGGCCTTTTTTTTGCGGCGACTTCCCAAACGTCCGCCAGCCTGCATCTTTCGGCTTTTTGTAATAATCTCAATAGCATGGATGGGCCTCTCTGCGTGCTTGCCGACGCTCCCCGCCAGTACCAGGCTTTGCTGGAAGTGTCGCAGTCGATAGCCTCACACCGCGATTTGGCCGTGCTGTTCCGGGATCTTGTGGAGC
>PMVV01000040.1 GCA_003166475.1 Bryobacterales bacterium
CCGCATTCCGGGCGCAACCAGCGCGGGCTGAGGCTAACGCAAGCGGGTAGTGGGTCAGTTTGCAATTGGAGGGCGGGCACTTCTGCCCGCAGCCAGGCTTTCAGCCGGCTCTGGCCGCCTAAAAAGGCGGCTGCGGCCAAGATTGGCCGCCCTCCATCTACTCCAACAGGTACTTCTGGATAAACATCACCGTCGCGGCGAACTGAAAATCGCGATTCCCTTTCCTCGCAAACCCGTGCCCTTCATCCGCCGCCAGCAGATACCACACCGGCACGTCATGCGCGCGGATCGCCGCCGTCATCTGCTGCCCTTCGGTATACGGCACGCGCGGATCGTTGCGCCCCGCCACGATGAACATCGGCTTGGTGATGTTGTCCACGTGCGCCATCGGCGAGATCGATTCCAGAAACTTGTGCATCTCCGGATCGCGCTCGTCGCCATATTCCACGCGCCGCAAATCGCGCCGGTACGCTTCGGTGTGCTCCAGAAAGGTGATCCAGTTCGAGATCCCCACCACATCCACGGCGCAGCGCAAGCGGTCGTTGAAGTGCGTCATGCTGGCCAGCGTCATGTAGCCGCCGTAGCTTCCGCCGGTCACCATCACGCGCCTGGCATCCAGATCGGGGCGCGTTGGAATCCAGTCCAGAAGCGCGCCGATGTCCTTCACCGAATCCTCGCGCTTGCGCCCGTTGTCCAGATTCAGGAACGTCTTCCCATAGCCGGTCGAACCGCGCACATTCGGGAAAATGACGGCCGTTCCCAATTCGCTCAGCAGGTAGTTGGTGACGCCCAGATAGCCCGGCTGAAACTGCCCCTCCGGCCCGCCATGGATGTTCACGATCACCGGCCGCGGCCCCTCGAACCGCTTGGGCGGCCGGTACAGAAATCCCGAGATCGTCAGTCCATCGAAAGACTTCCATTGGATCAGCTCCGGCTCGGCGAATTGCGACGCATCCAGGCCCCCGGTTTCGCTGTATGTCCAGCGCTCCAGCTTGGCCGTAGCGGTATCGATCGAGTAAACGTCCGACGGCGTGCGCGCCGACGCAATGGTGAATCCCAGGTCGTGCCCGTTGGCGTGCCAGCGCACATCGCCGATGCTGCCGTATGGCAGCTTCGGCAAGGGCATCTCCTTGCGTGCCGCCGTATCCATCACGTGCAGCGTGTCCGACCCGTTTTCGTTCACGATGTAAGCGATGCGCCGGCCGTCGCGCGTGAGATCGAACGAGGTTACGTCCCACTTCAAGCCGGGGCGCAGGATGGTGACGCGGTGCGTCGAGACGTCCATCGCGGCAAGCTGCTCGAAGTCGGAATCCTGGTTGGTGATCAGGTAGATGGTCTTGCCGTCCGGCGCAAAGCGTGCCTGCCGGTAGGAAACGCCCGGCTGCCGCGGGGTCAGCGCCGTCTGCCGGTCCGACGTGGTATCCACTAGCAGCAGGGCCGCCTCGTATGCCGACACCGCGCGGATGACAGCCAGCGACTTGCCGTCGGGCGAGAAATCTTCCGCCTCCCATCCGCCGCTATCGGCCTCCACCACGCGGCGCGCCTCCTCGGGATGCTCCGGCACGCCGATATAGATGTCCATATCGCGGCCGTTGCGGCGCGTGGAGGCGTAGGCGAAATGCGCGCCATCCCGCGACCACAGCGCGCCCATATTGCGCGACTTGCCGTCGGTCAGCAAGGCCGCGTGTCCCGTGCGCGCGTCGTAATTGTAGATCTGGTACCACTCGCCGCCGCCGATGTCTTTGGAAAACAAAAAGGAACCGCCATCGGGCCGGTAGCGGAGGCCTTGCACGCGATCGGCGTAGAAGGTGAGCTGGGTGCGCGCGCCGCCCGGCTGGGTGACGCGATGGATCTGCGGCGCCTGTCCGAAGCGTGTCGAGATAAGCATCTCGCGCCGCGTGGGATGCCAGTCGATCAGCGTGGCAGTGCGAAACTCGGTGTAGGGCGCAAGCTCCTCCATCAAGCTCGCGGGAATGGCGGGAATCTCTTCCGCCGTGAGGTTGGCTGGAACGGGCAGCGTGGGTTCCGCACCCGGAAGCAGACAGGCATAACCAAACAGGAGAATCTGAGCGAGACGTCGCAGCATAGGGACGATTCTATCGCCAATACGGACCAGTTGCGCCACGGCCCCCTCCACAATAATCTCGGAACCAGCCGCGTGCCGCAGTGGTCCAATAATGGGTAGATGCGTATCGGCTGGATGCATGCAGTTTCGGTTTGGCTGGCTATGCCGGGCTTGGCTGTGGCTCAGGCCCCCGCGCACGCGCCGCCGTCGCCATTCGCGGCGATCAGCGGCGTGGTACTGAATGACGAGACGGGCACCCCCATCCGCCGGGCCGCGATCACCCTGTCCACGGTGGATACGAGGCCGCTGGAGGCCCTGACCTTCAGCGAATCGAACGGCGTATTCGGCTTCAACACCATTCCGCCCGGCAAATACCGATTGCACGTGGAACTGTCGGGCTTCCAGCGAGCGTGGTTTGGCGCAGCCACGTCCACCCGCGCGCCCGGCACTCTGAAGCTGGCGGCCGGCGACGTCCGCTACGGAATCACCTTCCGGCTGCGGCCGCTCGGATCGATTTCCGGCGTGGTGCTCGACCCGGACGGCGATCCGGTTCCCAACGCGCAAATGCGCCTGCTCAAGTCTGCGTGGGACCGCCTGAAACCCTCTTACAGGTACGAGGGGTTTGCCAGCACCGACCATCTCGGCCGCTATCGTTTCCATGATGTTACGCCGGGCCAATACCTGGTCATGGCGGCCCAAACATACACTCCGGCGTTGACCATCCAGCCGGAAGCCGCGGCGGGGCAACCCCCAACGCAGAAGATGTACGCGGTCCAGTTCTATCCCGATGCGAGCCGGCCCTCTGCGGCGTCGCCCCTGCAACTCGCCGGCGGCCAGGATCTGGAAGGCATAGAGTTCCACCTCACCGCTCAGGCGGTCGCCCCGCTGCACGGCAAAGTTGTGGTTCCCGGGGATTTGCCTGCCGGCGCGCACGTGCAAATCAACGTCTATTCGCAAGAGATCCCGGGCAGCGCCTACCAGAGCACGGGTTCTGGCGCGTTTCCGCCCAATTTCGAGTTTCAGGTTCCCAACCTGATCGCAGGCGCGTATGTCATCGTCGCGTCCTTCTCCGCCGGGGGACGGGACTACCGCGCCACGGAGCGCATCGAACTGCCTCCCGGCGGCCTGGAACTGACGCTGCATCCGGATCACGGCATCGAACTCGCCGGCCGCGTGGATCTCGAAGGCGGACCGTCCGCCGGTCCGTTTCAAGTCTCGCTGATACC
>PMVV01000326.1 GCA_003166475.1 Bryobacterales bacterium
TGTTTATCCGGCTACCCTAAGGAGGCGATCAAATGAAACAGAAGTTACTCCTGAGCGTCTGCTCCGGGCTGCTGCTCGCGAGTGTCGCGACGGGCCAAACGCAGCCGGAGAAGAAACCGGCAACCGACGCTCCACCAGCCGCCAGCCTGGTGGATTCGCTGGTCCAGCGCTTAAGCAACGAACTGCACGCCAAGACGATTGCCGGCGACCCCATCAAAGTCGGCTCCGTTACCGTGATCCCAATCTTGATGGTCGATCTCAACTTCGGCGGAGGCAGCATCGCGGTTCCGGCGGACTCGACCGGAAAGGCGCCCGCGAGCCCTCTCCCCAGCGGCGACGGCTTCCTGATGAGCGGCGAAGCACGGCCCGTCGGCTTCGTGGCGATCACTAAGAAAGGAGTCGAGTTTCTGAGCGTGGCCGCGCCCAAGAAATAGGTGGCCTTCTATGACTATGATCAACAGACTCATGACACTTACATTCCTGACGGCCATACCAGCGGTGGTCGGGAGCGCGCAAACTCCCCTGGCCAAGCCGCTCGCGGATTTTGACAAGCTGGTGGCGGAACTGAAGACCGGCAGCCTGGTGGCGGAACCGATTCGCGCCGGCGACACCACCGTGATCCCGTTCGCCGCGGTGAAGTTCGGAGTCGGCGGAGGCTCCGCCCTGATTGCTTCCGGAGGCGGCATGGGGATCCAGACCGTTCCACTGGGAGCCCTCATCATCAACGGCGACACCGTGCGAATGGAACGATTCGACAGCCCGGAAACGCAGCCCAGCCTCGCTCGGGAACTCATCCAAGCGATTCGCGACCGGAAGGTGATCATCGGGAACGGCCTGAACTTCGGCAGCGTTTCCGGCAATGTGCAGGCGCTCGAGCCCTTGATCAAGGACGCACTTGGACAAAGTACGATTATCGGCAACGGCTTCAACAGCGGGGGAATCACGATCCCGATGCCGTTGGCAGCTTCTACGAAGACCGCGACTCCGCCAGTCGGCAAGAAGTAAGGACACGCCCCTGGAAGTGCCTGGAGATGTGGCACGTGGTAGTGTTCTACGTGCCCTGATGGAGCCGCAGGGTGATGGTGGCGTGCCCGCCGCGCCGCGGTCCGTCGCCGCGACCGCCGGCGCGCGGAGGGGGATGCGCGCCGCGGTTGGCGCTGGCATTGGTGTGGCGGGGCCGGGCGCCATTCGACTGGAACGACCGCGGCCGAGGTGACCCCGAGCGCGTGCGGGCGGCGATGGACGATTGAGGTTTCGCGGGCTGAATCAACAGTTCCAGGAGGAGAACGCGCTACCGAACCTTTCCAGTCCTAGCTTGAATCCTTCGACAGATGCTTTCGAATCTTGGCGATGTCTTCATGCGAGGGAGGCCAGTCCGTGTCGCAGGTATTACAGTGGAACACCAACGCACCGGTTTTCAGCGCTTCTTCGAATCCTTCCCGACTGACTGTGACTGTCTGGTTGTGGTCGTTCGGACAAACAATCTCGAAATCCATCCGCTCGCTCATTTGCCTCCTGTTGATCAGCCAAACCGCCGTTGCGCTTGCTCGAACAGTTCCGTCGATCCTTTGATGGTAACGCGAATGGTTATCGCCGTCACGATTTCTGAATCGTGTTGGCGATCATCCGAAAACGTAAGGGGAGCCGCGCACATCCCGGAAATAGGACCTGACGCGTTCCTCAAAACATTCGTGAGCTGCGAATCGCCGCCGATCAGGCCGAGCAGCGGGATGGACATGGCGCGTTCACATACGCACAACGGCCAGGGCCATGCCCCTTCCAACGACGCACAACCGGCTCCCCCGACGCCGCCCGCGGTCCGTCGCCGCGACCGCCGGTGCGCGGATGGGGATGCGCGCGGGGCGGAAGGCGCCCGCATCCATGATTCACGCCGTGGCGGTCGGCGGATGCCGCATCGTTCTTCATCGGGGACGCCGACGCGCAGCCTGCGCGCCCGTGGCGCAGTTGCGCCGGGCGATGAGCTGCATGGGTTGGGTGGCACAACGCGCTTCGCGCTGCCCGCTCCCCCGGCGGCCCGTCCCGGCGCCCGCCGCCCGCGGTCGTCGCCGCGACCGCCTGGCGGGCGGATGGGAATGCGCGACGCGGGAGGCGGCGGTCAGCTTTCAGCCCGGCCACCGGCGGGGCCGGATTGGACAACCTGCGGCTGGCGGGCATGCTCTCGGGCACGTTTAACGAAGATTTTGGCACTTCGAGTTGGGTTGAAAACAAAGGGTTTGACTGCCAGCCACAGGTCAGCACGCAGCTTTCAGCGATCTGGCCCCGTAATTGCCAGATCGATCGCCGAGGTGAGCTATGCGTTCTTGGTTACCGATGGCAGCCGGCATTTTATCCTCGTGTGTTTGCTTCGGGCAATCGATCTGGATCGGCGGTACCGGCGGCGGGATGGCCACCGACGAATACCCCAGCCAATTCGTCACCAGTGTGTCAATGCGCTACGTGGTAGGCCCACAATTGGATATCGGCCTGCCGCTGGGGCTGGGTTTCGAGGCCGATGCGCTGTATCGGCCCGAAGGATTTCAGGCCTCTGGTCTGTCGCTCAACGAGAGCGGAAATTCATGGGAGTTTCCGTTGCTGCTCAAATACAGGCTCCCATTTCCGCTGGTCAAGCCGTCTCTGGAGGTGGGGTATGCGCCGCGCGTGATTAACGGATCCATCGGCGAATACGCCTCCGCAAGCCACGGAATCGTGATCGGCGGCGGAGTGCAGTTTGGAATCGGCCGGCTGCATCTGTCGCCGGTGGTGCGCCTCACGCATTGGAACAACGGCGGCGTCGTGCTGGTGATTCCCAACGGACCGACGATTCAATCCACACAAAACCAGGTGGATATTCTGGTTGGGATCGGCTGGAAGATTCGCTAGACAGGCGAGAGAGAGCGAGGGATCATTCACCGCCGGCGAGATGGCCTTCAACGCGATATCCACGATCTGCAACACGCCGAATTCGACGTCCTGCTGCAAGGTGCAGGTGGGGCCAAGCCGCCTTTCATCCCCAGGAAGAACGCTTCGAGGTCTCCAACCCCGCCATCGGCAAAGACCCCGCATCGATCCCAGACGTCGCGTTTTCGCCTAACGCGAAGTTGCTCCAAATCACACGCGGTGCCTGTCGGCGGATGGCGCACGTTGTGCCGTACCCGGCAACGTCGCCGTCGCCCGCACGCCCGTCGCGCAGTTGCGCGGGGGCGATGACTTCCGGATGCCAGAAGTCCGCGGGCTCTGGTTGCGATCACGCGCATCCTGCAGCCCGATGCCGGCCGCCGCCGGCGTGCGGAGGGGGATGCGCGACGCGGGGAGAGCGCTGCGTCCAGGGACGTCGGCGTGCGGCCACTTCACCGGGATGCCGACGCGCAGCCTGCTCGCCCGTGGCGCAGTTGCGCCGGGCGATACTTCCGGGTGGCCGAAGTCGCCGGGATTGGGTGGCCATAACGTGCTTCGCGCAGCCTGATGCCGACGGCCCGTCCCGGCGCCCGCCGCCCGTGCTCCGGCGCCGCGACCGCGGGCGTGCGGATGGGGATGCGCGGCGGACGGAAGGCGCCGCGTCCATCATCGGCGCGGAACCGGCCGGCGGGTGGCGTAAGATTTCCGAATCGTCGTGAGCCACCAGGGAACTCCGGCGGGCGCCACTTCACCGGCATCCCACGCGCCGCCTGCACGCCCCTGGCGCAGGTGCGGCGGACGATACTTCCGGGTGCTTGGGTTGGGTGGCAACAATGCGCATCCCGCAGCTCGATGCCTGCGGCCCGTCCGCCGCCCCGCCGCCCGTGGTCCGGCGCCGCGACGCCGGCGGGCGGACGGGGATGCGCGGAGCGCGGAGGTGCCGCGTCCATCATCGGCGCGGAACCGGCCGGCGGGTGGCCGCGTCACCAGGCAGTTGTAGGCGCGCGTGCTCAGCCCCAGCGAACCGATGCCGGCGTCCGAGTCCACCAGCGCGTGCTGCTCGCTTGTCCAGATGTCCGTCAAATCTCAAGATTTCACCGCCCGCAAAAAGCGTGCGTTTTCCGAGTGGCCCTGCTCATCGGCAGCCGGTTTACGCGCCCCCGGCGCCACGCCAAACTGCGCAGTCCAGACCGGCTCGCCCTCCGCGAAGAGTTGCTCGAACTATCAACCCGGACGAGCGGGGTGGATCTCGGGAGGGAACGTTCATTCGCACCGTAAAGAGGATAGTGGATCAACTCTCGTCGAATGATACGCGGGTACGCAGCTCGCGAGCAGGGCAACGGCTGTCCACACAAGTGCCACTGCCGTGAATGTCGCTCCATCCGTGGGACTCAGCCCATAAAGGAAGCTGCGCAGCAGTCGGGTGAAAAGGACCGAGCAGACCAAGCCAAGACAAACACCAACCAGCGCGAGAGCGAGGCCATCGCCAATCACGAGCCGAAGAATATCACGTCCGCGCGCACCCAGAGCAATGCGAATTCCAAACTCCCGCACCCGCTGTCGGGCCCCGAAGGCGATCACGGCGTATAGACCAACGATCGCCAGAACCAATGCCAGCGCACCAAATGCGCCCAGCACGGACGCTTCCCAGCGCACCTGCCACAGCGATTGGTCCATCTCGTCTTCGATGGCGTCTATCTCGTAGATGCGCAGCCTGCCATCGAGCCGCCGCAGTTCATTCCGCAACACCGTGGCGTATCGCATGGGGTTGCCTCCGGTTCTTGCCAGCAACGCGACATACGGCGCGAAGCGCTGCTCGATCGGAAGGAAGACGTATGGCCGTTCGTTCGAATCGAGTGATGTGTACAATGCGTTTTTCACAACGCCCACGATCTCGGCGCGCCCGCCCTCTCCTCTTTCGCACCCGCGGCCAATCCGGACGCGCTTTCCCACGGCATTCCCTCCAGGCCAGTACCGACGGGCCAGGGCCTCGTTGATGATTGCCACTGAAGGGGCCGAGGAGTTGTCTCTCGGCGAAAAAACGCGGCCGCGAATGAGCGGAATGCCCAGGGTAGAAAAGTAGTCCGGCCCGATGATATTTGCGCCGCCCCTAAGGGCCGGCTGGAACGTGCCTGCGTCGTCCGGCACGACACATTCGGACATCATGATCTTCGGCGAAGCATAGGACAGCGTAACGCTGCTCACGCCCGGCAAGTTGCTCGTTTGAGCCAGGACGCGGCGGCAAAGGTCCCAGCCGGTGATTTCATTGAACTCGGGTTTCGGAACGAACATTCTGGCGGAAAGCAGCCCGCGCGGATTGAAACCCGGATCGACCTGGCGGGCCCTGTCTAGAGCGCGAATAAACAGGCCCGCCACGATCAACAGCATCATTGAGATGGTCACTTGGGCGACGGCATAGAGATTGCGAAGCGTGAATCTCCAGTGGTGGGCCTCCAGGCCGCCCTCACTCCCTTTTAAGGCTGGGATCAATTCAGTCCTGGACAGACTAATGGCAGGCATCAGCCCGAACAGAACAGTCGTGGCGATCGAAGCGCCCAAGACGAACGCGAGCACGCGCAAGTCGATTGATAGATCCAGGCCGACGGCGATTGGAGACGGCAATGACAAGATCGCCCTCTCTTGGATACGGTTTGTCCAGATGGCTGCCGCCAAACCGACAGCCGCGCCGAGCAGGCTCAGCAGCAGGCTCTCGATCAGCGTCTGTTGGCAAACGCGCGCGCGGCCGGCGCCGAGGGCGATTCGGATCGATACCTCGCGCCGCCGGCCCACCCCGCGGGTCAATAGGAGCGTGGCGATATTCGCGCAGGCGATCAGAAGCACCAGGGCGACGACAACCAGCAGCATGCTTACCGGCTGGGCAACCATGCGGCGGGAGCCGGGATCGGACGCCCCACGCGGCGTTTCCACCGCGAGCGACGCTGTACGCCCGCCCGGTCGCGGATATTCGCGCCACAACTGTGCGTCCACCAGGTTGAGCTGAGATTGCGCTTGTGACGCGCCGACGCCCGGTTTGAGCCTGCCGAACATCATCACGTTGGCGTCCTGCCGGTTGTTCACGAGCCGCGCCGCGTAGTCGTTGTGCCGCGCGTATCGGATCAGCGGCAGCCACACGTCCGTCACGATAGGCGGGCCCATGCCCCGGAACTCCCTGGCCGCCACACCAACTACCGTGTACCACTGCGACTCCACGCGGATTCGGCTGCCGATCGTTTGCGGATCAGCGCCGAACCTGCTCCGCCATAGGCGATAACTGATCACCGCCGGAAACTGCTCCGCAGCAGCGCGCTCGTCGTCCGTGGAGAACCATCGCCCCAGCGACGGCCGGGTTTCCAAGACGGAGGCGTAATTGAAGGAGACGCCCTCAACCAGAATCATCTCGCTGGTGCCGCTGTCGCCAACTTCCAGCGTGCTTTCGTTTGGCGCATCGGCGGCGAGCCTGGAAAACAGGCTGCCGCGCTCCTGGAATCCCAGGAAGTCGGGGTAGGAGCATGGGCGACTGTCCCCGCGATAGATCGCGACCAAACCCCTGGTATTCGCGCCAGGCAATGGCCGCAGCAGCAGCGCGTTGAGCAGGCTGAAGATGGAAGTGTTTACGCCGATGCCGAGCGCCAGCGTGATTACGGCCGCCGCCGTGAAACCCGGGCTGCGCCACAACTGGCGCGCGCCATACTTCAGGTCTTGCCAGACCGACTGGACCCAAACGAAGGTTGCGTGCATGTGCGGATCGCCTTCACCGGTCGTATCAGGTTATTTGACACCGATCAGGGCGGTGGTGTTCCCGCTCTTCGCATTCGTGGTCTTATAGAGAACTTGACGAAGTTCCAGAACGACGTGAGCTTTCGGTAAGCGTGC
>PMVV01000393.1 GCA_003166475.1 Bryobacterales bacterium
GCGCAACCCGGTGCTGGAGGCTACCGTCGACGGCACGCCCATCGAGGCCGCTCGAGCTTACGCCGGCTTGAAGCCCGGCCAGAAAGCCTACGCCTTCAGCATGCAGCGTTGGGGACTGTGCTATTTCAACGTGGCGAAGCAGGGCATCGAGCTGCGCATGCGTTTGCGGGATTCCGCCGCGGGCTACCGCATGGAGGCGATCGATCAATCCTATGGCATCGCCGGTCTGCCCGGCGCGGTGCCCCGTCCCGACAGCATGATCCCGTCCCCGCTGATGATGGATTCCGTTTGTGTTCGGAAGGCTTACACTTTCTAAGATGCTCGCCGAATCGCTGGCTCCGATGGTTCTGCCCGACGCGGATGGACGCGAAATCCGCCTCGGCTCGCTTTGGGAGCGGCAGCCGGCGGTGGTGGTCTTCCTGCGGCACTATGGTTGAATCTTCTGCCGCGAGCACGTCGCGCAGTTGCGCGCACACGAGCATGCCTTCCGCGAGCGGGGCGCCAACCTGGCGGCCATCGGGCTGGGCGACGCGAACTACGCGCGCTTGTTCCAGGAGGAGGCGGGGATTCGGTTCCCGTTGTTGATCGACGAGGAACGCCTGGCTTACCGG
This sequence comes from Bryobacterales bacterium, assembly GCA_003166475.1. GTDB lineage: Bacteria > Acidobacteriota > Terriglobia > Bryobacterales > Bryobacteraceae > Bog-159. The sequence goes on from PMVV01000393.1 coordinate 612, forward strand.
GCCGCCGGGTTGCGTAACGCGAACCTTCTGCACATGCTGCGGAGCGAGAACAAGACCGCCCGCGACCGGGCGCGGTTGGGTGGACATCGGCAGCATAAGCTGGGGCAGAATCCGTTTCAGCTTGGCGGGAGCTTGTGTTTGAGCCGGGCGATTTGGACCGGTATGCGCATGTCAGCCGCACGTTCGGGGATAATGCGCCGGTGGAGGATCTGCTCGCCGCGCTGTGATGGGCTAATTTGCTGTGTCACAAAAGTCCGGCACCAATCCTGGCTGAAGTCCCGTCTGAGGACGGAAGGGACACCGAAGCCCCACCGTGTGTTGCTCATTATTGGCGATAGGCCTTTTCGAGTTTCTGGAGGATGACGCTGATGATTGGAATGACAATCTCTGCTCCGTCTTTGCCGGTGTGCGCGTCTCTTGCCCGAGTCAACTTCAGAGTCAGCTGATTTAGGGTTAGGCGCGCCATTGGGTCGTCCTGTGTATCGACGACTACCCTCACTGACTTCTGCAGTTCTTCAATATCCTGCCTATCCTCGGGCGAGGCGTCCCGAAGATACACTAGGTCTTTCTCCACGTCCGCGAGAACGGCGGAATCGAACAGGTTCTGTGGCCGTCCACTGTAGGGACTGCAGACGCACTGCTTACGTTGACACACAGGGCAGCCGTTGAAGTAGTAACTGATGATTTCCTGGTCAACGGACTTATCAGGGAGCGCGATGTGCCATGCCCCCAAGAGCCATGCCAGCACGTCGGCGATCTCGTCGGACAACGCACTAAGCTTCTTCTTCCCAGTCAATAGCCCCGAGATCGCTTCATGCACCTCTGCGACCTTAGAGAAATGAAAACCCGGTCCCGCGTAGCGCCAAATGATCTCGTTGTTCGGGAACACCGAGCCGATGCAAGCCATGGCGAAGTCAAAAGTGACGGGCGATCTCCGGTTAATAATTGTGTTCCGAGCAAGGTACAACTCCTCTTTCACCCGATACGCGGGCATGTCGTTCGGTGGCTTCTTCGCAGTCCTGAAGCAAACACACCGCGGTTGAGCACAACTTGGGCAGAGATTTGGATACCTGGATATGAACGCGTCCTGGACGTCTGTTCCGACCTTTGACGCTGTCGCGACTAGCCACGAGATTGGGCGGATAAAGTCCTGCTCGGTGGCTTCTCTTTGTGAAACAGCTTTTGAGAGGTAGCCTACCGTTTGGCTTAGGTACCCAAACGTGTACTCCACAGATTGGCCGCGATTGGCCTTGCCGTACATTCCATCCAGAGACAATTGAAACTGCTGAATTGTCAGGGCATGCTTAGTTGTTCGCTTGGCCCCACCGATGGAACCAGCTTGAGGTCCGGCCGCTGAGTGGGCGATCTGGTTCAGCTTGAGCTGTACAGCGTCCGCAATTGAGCCTGCAGTCTCCGGGGGCCAGCACAGGTACGCGGTTGTGGACAACAGACCCGGAATCTCGGTATCATCGAGCCTGATTGGGAGAATATACTCGCCATCTTGACGCAATGCATGTTCCTGCATGGCCCTCCGCTCCTGCGTTGTCCACAGCTTAGATGCGTAGTGTTCCGAAATGAGCATGATGCAGAACCGAGCTCGATTCCGATAAAGGTCCGTGAGATAAGCATAGAGGTCTTTTCCCCACAGGTCAGCTTTCTCATCGCGGTCGTAGAACACTCTGATGGCCAGTTTCTGCAAAGCGCTCGCCAGTTCCTCAGCTTGTGGGCGATCCTCTCCAGCGAAGGATATTGCAACGTCATAATCGGTCTGTACCATACGGCTCCTATTACCATCGTGGGCGCGAACCATTCTCGTGGCGCTACTATTCTAGACCAGATGAGCGGCGGACTCAAGGGGTAGTGGCGCCCACGTCCGGGCGTGCGTTTTTCCATTACCGCCTGTGCTCCCTGGTCTGTGGACGGGTGTCAGCCGGCGAAGGCCGCCCGGAAGGCAGCGGCAGCCAAGATTGGCTGCCCCACTAGTTATTTCTTGGCACACTTACATCTTGGCTGGCAGGCGCGGCAGAAGACGCGGGCACAGGCAGGGCAGGGGCTCCAGCAATTCGCGCAGAGCAGGTGGACTTTGTCGTCGCAAAGATACAGCGGGCGGGCGCGGCCGGAGCAGGCTTCGCAGAGCGGCGTGTCGAGGGCGCGCAGGATTGCGTTCCAGGCGAGCGTCACTTGCCGCTCTGCTTTCTTGCGGATGAGCCGGACGGAAATCGTGCGCACCGGCAGAGACACAACTAAGACGTCGGTGAGTTCCAGTTGGACGCGCAAAGAATACTTGCGGACGAGGTCTTCCAGCTTCGCCGCGCGGTCAAGTTGGGTGGCCTGGATGCGGTCGCGATCCTTCTCGGCGGCTTGCGGCTCGGCCGTCCGGCGCGCGGCGCGCTTTTCAAGCTGGGCCAGCAGTCCGCTGTAATACGATTCCATGCGCTCGCAATCGCGCGCGAGGCGGCGATTGGCGCTTTGCTCGATGAACGCGATGCGGGCGCGCACTTCGGCTTCGGCGGCGCGGGCGGCCAACGGATAGAGTGCGCGCAACTCGGCGGCGGGCACGGCAAAAGCCGGGTCGTCCTCCAGGTCGTCACGCACGGAACGCAGCAGGCGCTCGGGCTGTTCGGCGAGCGAGCGCGCCGCGCCATTCAGGCAAACGCCGGCGTAACCGATGGTGCGCTCGTCGGACTCCACGGTGTGCTGAAACGAGAACAGGTAATATGGCGTGGCGCCGGCGTAATCTTCCACCAGGCGCCAGACCCCGTTCTGGACGACCAGTTCGCGATTCAGGATGGCATCGGCGTCGATGCGTTGCGTGGGCGCTCGCATGCGCAGGCGCACGCCGGCCACCGCGGGCGAGGGAGGCAGCAGCGCACTGAGACGGTCCATCCATTCCGCGGGATCGTCCGCCCCGACGCGCGTGCCGAAATCGAGCGAGAGCCAGTCGCTAACCGACAGCTTGGCGGAGACATCGGGCGGCACCAGCGCGCGCACGACGCCTTCGCCTTCGCCCTCTACGAGCGCGCCGCGGCTGATGAGCAAGTCGCGCGCCCAATCGCTCAACTGAATCACGTCACACCTCGAAATCCCGATGGAACAGCGCTTCGTCGAATTCCTTCACCTTGGCATGTTCGGCCTTGGCCGCCAGCAGCCGCTGTCCTAACTCCTCGAAGGCTTGTTCGGCGGCGACAGGCCAGGAGGCCTGTCCCACTTGGCGCGCGGAGAGCCACAGGTCCATGACCAAATCCGCGAAATCGCGTGCATCGTCGAGGCTGCCCAGGATGGCGTCCATCTCGCCCACTACGAGTTCGAACATATTGACCTTGTCGTGCAGGACGCGCAGCAAGTGCTCCTCGACGGTGCCGGCCTGGCAGAAATTGAAGATGAATACGTCGTGTTCCTGGCCGATGCGATGGACGCGGCCGACACGCTGCTCAAGGCGCATGGGGTTCCAGGGCAGGTCGAAGTTGATGACAGTATCGGCAAACTGGAGATTGCGGCCCTCGCCGCCCGCGCCGGTGGAGAGGAGCACGTCGGCTTCGTCGCGGAAGCGGGCGATGGCGGAATCCTTTTCCCCGCGGGAAAGATCGCCGCTGAACAGCGAATAACGGATGCCACGGCGGCGGCAGATTTCCGCCAGATGTTCGAGGGTGGGCACGAATTCGGTGAAGACGACGGTCTTGGCCTTACGCGCCGCCAGCATTTCGCCAAGCTGGTTGCCCTTGGATCCGTCGCCCACGCGGGAGGCCAGATCCAGGATGGATTCCAGCTCGGATACGTCGCGCGGGCCGGGCCGTTGGTGGTCGGAGAGGCGGCGCACGATGGAGCGGTGCAATGCTTGCGGGCTGCTGCCGGCCTGGCGCTGCATCCAACTGAGCGCCATCACGCCGGCTTGTTCGCTGGTTTTGTAACGCTCGGCGACAAAGGCGGAGACCCGCTCATACAACTCGGCCTCGGCGGCGGAAGGCGCCACCACCACGCTGGCCGCTACGCGATGCGGCAGGCGCACGTCCGCCGCGGAGCGCGTATTGCGCACCATCACCTCAGCCAGGAGCGCGCGCAGTTGGTCGGGATTCTTGGGCGATTTGGGCTTGGCCGCATTCACGTACAGCTTGCGGAATTCCGATTCGGTCGCGAGCAGGCCCGGCTTCAACAGCGTGATCAGGTTATACAGCTCGATCAGATTGTTCTCGACCGGAGTGGCGGTGAGCATCAGGATGAATCGCTTTTCGAGCGAGTCCACCAGCTTCCAGTTGGCGCTGGCGCGGTTCTTCAGGCAATGGGCTTCGTCCACGACGACCATGTCCCACGGTGTGCCGGCCAGCGCGGTGACGTGGGGTTCCAGGCGGGCCATGGCGATGGAGGCGACCACCAGCGGCTCGTTTTTCCAGAAGCGTTCCGGATCGCGCCGGAATTCCGCGCCATCGGGCGAGGCGGGCGCGAAGCCGAACTTCTCGGTCAGCTCGCCTTTCCATTGGGTGACCAGCGAAGGCGGGGCCAGCACCAGGGCCTTGCGCACCATGCCGCGCGCCCAATACTCTTTCAGGACGAGGCAGGCTTCGATGGTCTTGCCCAGGCCCACTTCGTCGGCCAGCAGGGCGCGGCCTTTGAAGTGGCGCAGGACTTTGCGGACGGTCTCGTGCTGGTAGACGTAGCTGTCGACGCCGGTCAACGAGGGAAGGCAAATCAGATCCTCGAAGCTTTGCGCGAGGCGCAGTTCCTGCAGGCCGCGGCGCAGGAAGTAATCCACCAGCGCGCCGGTGGCTGCGGACTGCGGCAGCGGAGGCGGCGGGAGGAAGGCTACGCGCACGCGCGGCGGCTCGGGCTTGGGTGGGGGTTCGGGGGCGGCGGCGGGCGGCGGCACGGGCGCGGGCGGCTCGGGTTTCGGAGGCGGCGCGGCGGGTGGGGCCGCGATGGGCTGCTGGCAGAATTGCTTGACCCGCGGGCGCAAATCCTTCCATTGGCGCTGCGGGTTTCCGGCGGTAAGCGCCAGGAATTCCTTGAAAATCTCCTGGGCTTCCGGGATGCGCCCCAACTCCCTGAGCGACACTCCGGTGTTGAACAAGACGCCGGGATCTTCCGGCCGCAACCTGCGCAACGTCTTCAAATATGGAAGCGCGACGGCGTATTGTTCCGCTTCGCAATAGATGCGGGCCAGCAGGTGCAACGCGGGCGCATGCTCCGGGAACAAGATGAGGGCCTTCTTCAGCACGCGAGCGGCTCCCGGAATGTCGCCTTGGCGGAAGGAGCGCTGCGCCTCGGCGTGCAGGTAGTTCGCCTGGTTCCGGGCCTCGTCCTGACGCAGTTCGGCTTCGCGAAGCTTCAGCTCCCTGCGCCGCCGCTCCTGTTTCTTCGCGTCCGTGGTCAGTGCTCCTTTTTGCCTTTGGTCTTGAGTACGATGGGCGTGCCCCGGAAGCCGAACTCTTTGCGGATCTGATTGACCAGATAGCGCTCGTCGGAGAAGTGCAGCGGGGCGGAGCGGTTGGTGAACAGGACGAAAGTCGGCGGGCGCACGGAGGCTTGCGTGATGTAGTAAATCTTGCGCTCCTCGAAACGCAGACGCTCGACGAAGCGGTTGAGTTCCCCGGTCGAGACGCGCTTGGTTGCGGACTGGTAGACCTCGCGGATCAATTTGAAGATTTGGTTCACGCCTGCGCCCGTCTTGGCCGAGAGGAAGACGGCCGGGGCGTATTCGAGAAACTTCAAGTGATCGCGCACATCCTGCTCGAAGTCGCTCTTCTTTTTGTCCGCGATCAGGTCCCACTTGTTGACGCAGAGGATGACGCCGCAGCCGCCCTCGTGCGCGTAGCCGGCGATGGTGGCGTCCAGGCCGAGCACGCCTTCCGACGCATCCATCAGCACCAGCACCACGTCGGCCATGCGGATATTGCGGCGCGCCATGACTACGCTCAACTTCTCCGCCATCAGCTTGGTCTTGCCTTTGCGGCGGATGCCGGCGGTGTCCACAAAGGTGTAGCTCGCGCCGTCGCGGGTTATGGTTTCGTCGATGGAGTCGCGGGTGGTGCCGGCGATGGGCGAAACGATGGCCCGGTCTTCGCCGGTGAGGGCGTTGAGCAGCGTGGATTTGCCCACGTTGGGACGGCCGATGATGGCCACTTTGACGGATTCGAGCGGCTCTTCGGCGGGCGCGTTGTCGGAGGGCACCGCGAAGCCGGCGGTCACATGATCGACCAGGGCATCCACGCCGATGCCGTGTTCGGCGGATACGGGGAAGATGTCGCGGATGCCGAGCGAATAGAAATCGTGGGCCAGGTCTTCGCGCGCGCCGGTATCGGCTTTGTTCACGGCCAGCGAGATGGGCTGGCCGAGGCGCAGCAGCATGCGCGCGAGATCGCGGTCGGGCGCGGTGATTTCGGCGCGGCCGTCCACCAGGAGGATGATGTGGGCGGCGCCTTTCAGGGCGACGCGCGCCTGCTTCAGGATCTGGCTGGGGATGTACTCGGAATCGTCCATCACGATGCCGCCGGTATCGATCAATTCGAAGCGGCGCCCACGGTAGTCGGTGAGGCCGTGCAGACGGTCGCGGGTGATACCGGGCTCGTCGCCCACGATGGCGCGGCGCTGGCCTGTAATGCGGTTAAAGAGGGTCGATTTTCCGACATTGGGCCGGCCCACGATGACCACCGTGGGGAGAGAGTGGGACATGTGTTTATTAGGGTAGCAGCTTTTAGCTTTCAGCTTTCAGCTTCGCCTACAGGTCTACGGAGTCTTCGTTGCGTACGTTGAAGTATTGGATCAGGTCGTCGCGCAGTTTGATATTGCGGCCGGTAAGTTGCAGGACCCCTTGAAAGTCGTACTTAATATCCAGCTCGGGGTCGTATCCGTCTCCCACCAGGATCTTCCAGCGGTCCTGGTAGCGGCGGTGCTGCTTGGAGCCGTGCCAATAGTGATTGACGGTTCCGGCAACCACTCCCACTTTTCGCTGGATATATGTCTCAGCCCGGTCCTGCCAGCGGTTCCAGTAGTTGACGTAGGACTTGCTGATGCCAACTGGAAACGACTTGTCAACCTGACCGAGCAAGGCATAGGCCATGTGGCGGTCGCCGGAGCCGAGGATTCCGATATCGCCGAGGCCGCCCAGGTCACTGATGGCCGATCGGCGGGCCGCCCATGCGTAACCGGTGTGCATCAATCCCTTGAACGGATATGACCCGGGATCGGCGCCGTTGGCATTCTGGGCGCTGGGCTTGCGGATGATGGGTTGCAGGACGCGCCGATCTTTGAGGTACGAGGCGAAGAGACTGCCGCATTGCGAGATGGGCTGGTGCTCCGGGCCGTAGTCGACACTGTGGGTCCACATTTGCACGACCTTATAGATCTGCAACTGGTGCAGGGTTTCCTGAACCCAGTCGGGACGGGCAAACTGAACGTCGGCGTCGATCCAGGCCACGTACTCTGCATCGGCTGGGAGCCGGGAGATACCGACGTTGATAAGGTTCTCTTTGTGCCAGAGGATTTCCGGCGATCGCAGTTGAATGTGGCGGGGATTGGCGTGATCGGTGACCTCGAAATGGCGGTCGCGGAGGGCCAGTTCGACGGTATAGAGGATTCCGCCAGCCTCCTCCACCATTTTGGAGAAGGTTTGATAGAGTTTGTAGCGCGCGTAGTACCGCATGGGGTTAGCCACGACGGTAATCACGTGCAGATGTTGGGTAATCGGCGTGACGTGGTGCTGCCGATGGGAGGGGTGAACGTCCCTCTGGGATTCCTGTTGTTGTTGCGGTGTTATGTACTTCATCGACTTCTACGATTTCCTTCCGAGATTGGCCGGACGCTGGGCCGGGGCGCCTGTTACGAGGCGCCGATTCTTCCGATTTGCGTAACATTTTGTAACACTGTGTTGCATGGCGCTGCGTGGGGACGGTTGCCGGGTTGTGACGAACAAAGCCCATAGTATTGATAGTGAGTGACTTGTCCGCTCAGGAGGCGCGGTTTGGGCATTTCGGGCATTGGGGTGACTGCTGCAAGTCCGGCGGACGGCGCCTGCCGCGCTGCCGTGGACGGGCCGGCGGTGGCTACCGTGGCCGGGAACCGGAGGCGAATCGATTCGCTCTTTCCGATTCCAAGGTTAGCATTAGGGCTGCTGGCGACCGGTGGTTGGCGGCCGGGAAATAGGCTGTAGGTTACTGACAAGCGGGGCAATAGGATTTTTGAGCCGGCTTGTGACTGGCGCTTTGACGATGCCCAAAACGGGTGCGGTTTTCAGACGCGGTCTGCCGCGACCGGCTTGACGGGCACGATCCGGGCCACAACGTTCCATGATCCTTTTGCTTTGCTCAGCCTTCTTCAGGTCGTGGGCGGCTTGCGACCGCATCCATAGGGCTTGCGTCCGGCGAGAATGTCGTGAAGCATCCGGTCTTAGGGTTGCTCCCACGGATTGAGGATCGTGACGCCCAAATCCTGGTAATCCCTGACGTTGCGGGTGACAAGGACAACAAGGTCTTGCTGTAACGCAGCAGCCGCGATCAATCCGTCGGCCATTGCCTGGGTCATTGGCAATATCCGTCCAGCGAACCAGACGATGAGGCCGTTCTCCAGCCAATCCTGGATCTGGGATCGGCGCTTGCCCTCGGGCAAAATCGTCAGTCCCTTGCGTCGCTCGCCGATGGTGATCGCGCTGAGATGAAGGGTTGTATCGTCCTGTTGTCGCACCCAGGCATCGACCCGGGCAGAATTGCCAGCCTCCGCCTGGCTTTCATTACTTTTGGTGGCCCGCTGGNNCAGCTTGGTAAGCCCAACGTATGTTGGATCTAAATCACTTGCGCGTTTCTGTTGCGAATTCCTGAATCTGCAACACCTCGCCGAATCAGCGTTTTCCAAATCAGCCCAGCCAAACGAGGCACAATCGAGACAAGCCAGCAGGAGCATGATGAGAGATCCCCTGAACAGCTTCCTCTGGATCTGCCTCGCTTGGTGACGGGCGAAGAGTCAGCTTATTGCGACCAAGCATCCGCGAGTCGACGCTATACGTCCGTCCCGAGCGGGTGTCCGCGAGACGTTAAATCAGCGCAGAAATGTTTCACACATTCAGGGAGCGAACATGCCAATTACCAAAACCTCATGGCGGAAAGGCCGCAGCGGCAACCCAAAGGGGCGCAGCCGGTCCGGAGAAGAATTGGGCGAACTGCTACGCCAGATTGTCGACCGCCGGCGCTTCGCCGACAAACTCTGCGAACTCTGCTACGCCGGCGATGTGCAGGCCATGCGGCTGCTGCTGTCTTACACCGACGGCCCGCCCCAGGCCGGCGGCCCGGTGCAAGACCCCGAAGGAATCCAGATTACGGTGACTTATGTCCAACAAAATAATTCCATTGAAATTAATGGCGCCACACCCGGCGCAAATGAGACTGATCCAGGAGTCCCAGCGCTTCAACGTAGTCTGCTGCGGGCGCCGCTGGGGCAAGACCGTGCTGGGGATGGATCGCCTGATTCAAGCGGCTCTGGAGGGTAAACCGGTGGCTTGGTTTAGTCCCACTTATCGGCTCCTCGGGGATGTCTGGCGAGAATTGTTGTGCGTCCTGGCCCCTGCCATTAGGCAAAAGAGCGAACAGGAAAAGCGCCTGGAACTGATCAACGGCGGTGTCATCGAACTCTGGTCGCTCGACAGCGCCGATGCTGGCCGGAGTCGCAAGTATGCCGTCGTCGTCATCGACGAAGCGGCCATGGTCCCGGCGCTCGAGCAAGCCTGGCAGCAATCCATTCGCCCCACCTTGACCGACCTCAAAGGCTGCGCCTGGTTCTTGTCCACACCCAAAGGTATGAACTACTTTAAATTTCTGTTCGACCACGGACAGGATCCGCAGCGAAGCGATTGGGCTAGCTGGCAAATGCCCACGCAAGCCAATCCGTTCATCGATCCGCGAGAAGTGGAAGACGCACGGCGGGACCTCAGCGAGACCACCTTCAACCAGGAATATCTGGCGCTATTCGTGAACTGGGACGGCGCCGTATTTCGCCGGGTGACAGAAGCGGCTACCGTGGTGCGGACAGAGCCAGAAGCTGGCCACGATTACATTGTGGCTTGCGATTGGGGCCGCACGACCGATTATACGGTGTTTGTAGTGATGGACGCGCACACGCGTACCATGGTAGAACTGGATCGGTCCAACCGCGTGGACTACGCGGTGCAGCGTGGTCGCCTGCGGGCACTGGCTGATCGCTGGCATCCCAAACAGATCCTGGCTGAATCCAACAGCATCGGGCAGCCGATCATGGAGCAACTCACCCGTGACGGGCTGCGCGTGCAGCCGTTCACCACCACCAACGCCAGCAAGACGCAGGCCATCGAAGCCCTGGCGCTGGCTTTCGAGCGCGGGGACATTCGCATCCTCAACGATCCGGTGCTGATCAATGAACTGCTCGCCTACCAAGCGGAGCACTCTGCCTCCGGCCTCCTGCGTTATGGAGCACCATCCGGTCAGCATGACGACTGCGTGATGGCTTTGGCCATCGCTTGGAGCGCGATTTCCGGGCAGGATCAAGCCGTCTATACAGTTCCGGAATGCGATTTCATCGTCGAGCCGTTTGCGATCCCGGCTCATTGGCCAAGAGCATATGGTATGGACGCGGGCTGGAGCTCCACAGCGGTGGTTTGGGTTGCCTGCGACCCGAACACTGGCGTGTTGTATCTGTACGAAGAGTACTCCAGTCAGGAGCGCGATCCAGCGGTGCTGGCGGGGGCCATCAAGGAGCGTGGGGTATGGATTCGCGGGGTCTTGGACCCGGTGGGGAACGGTCGTCAACGGGCGGACGGGTTGCGGCTGCTCTATCTGTACAAAC
>PMVV01000404.1 GCA_003166475.1 Bryobacterales bacterium
GGGCGTCTGCCAGCCCTGCACGGGATCCGCGGTCAGGTAAGCGCCCACGGTGGTTGGCCAAGGAAAGTTCGTTTGGATGTCGGGGCAGTATAAGTCACCGTAGCCTGGTTCCGAACTGGTGGTGGCGGCGACGTACACATTGCCGCTGCTGTCCAGGGCCATCGCTTGGATAGCGTCTCCTCCCGTGCCTCCCATGAAGCTCGACCAGAGCAGGGCCGAACCCGCGGGATTGAGCTTGGTGATGAAACCGCTGATGTCGCCGCCGTTGCTGGGGTCCCCGCAACTCGGTCTGATGGCCGCGGTGCATTGGCCGTAATTCGTGTTGGAATTATAACCCTGCGGCGCGCAAACCGAACCGTTGGTGACCGGAAAATCGTCGGACTCGGTTAGTCCCGCCACGTAGGCGTCGCCCGCGGCGTCGACCGCGATGCTAGCCGGTGAATCGGAATTGCTGCCTCCCAGGAAGGTGGAGTAGAGCAGCCCGGTTCCCGATGGGTTCAGCTTCGTGACGAACACATCCATGCCGGGGTTGCCGCCATACGTGCAGTTAATGACCCCTGCCTTCGCCGTTTGGTAAGCGCCGGTCGTGACGGGGAAGTTCGTGGAGCACGTGACTCCCGTGATATACGCATTCGCTTGCTTATCGACGGCCACCGAGACAGCCCAGTCCAAGTCGGAGCCGCCCAGAAATGTGGAGTAGGCGAGCACCGGGTCGACCACCAGCGCGCGGGCGTGGTCGTAAGAGGCCACTTCAAAGGTGACCTGATTCTTGTCGACCTGGAAGCGCCCGTCCACTTCCTGGCGCGGGTGTCCGTCGGCGTCGGGCTGATAGACGACCGGCTTGTGGAAACGGATCTCCTCGCCCGCTGCCTGCAGCACCAAATCGCCGCTCGCGGGATCGACCGTGGTCCGGTCCGCGCCCTCAACCGACAGCCGGATGGCATCCGGAGTGGATCCCGGCGCCAGCACGAAATCGTATTCCAGTTGCCGCTGGTTACCGTAAAAAACCAAGTCGATGCCGGGGTAAACCTGCTGGTAGCGGACTTTGGAATACGTGGTGACGTTGGTGCGCCACTTGGCAGGATCTTTGCCGTAGAAGTAGTTGACGGCGCCCGGCAGGGGATCGGCACCCGTCAGTTGGACCGCGGGGTTGCCGCCTTCAAGCTTCAAACGTAGATCGGCCGAGGCTTCCAGCTTGGGCTCTTGGACGGCCGGCCCCGGCTTATCGATGCGCACCTGTTGCCGCACTTTCCGCAGGGAAAGGAGCGCTCCATCCGGGGTGAGGAAGACGGTGTAGTCCTTGCCGCGCGAAAGGAATCTCACTTGGGCGGGCTGCTGACCCTGGTTGGCTTCAAACTGCAAGGGCAGCTTTCCATAAGAGCTGTCGATGCGGGTGCGGGCCGCCGCGTCCGGCGTGCCACTGCCGGCGCGCAGGTTCGATGTCCATAAGGGGAACAAGGCCGCGGTTACAGCGGCGATGCGAGCGATAGCGCGAAACGTCTTCATGAGTTAGGATTCCCTCCCGGGATGGAATGCATTCCAGCAGCGGTAGTAACGGTACTTCGTTAACCCAGATCCGCTGCCTTCATCATTTATAATGAGGTGAGTAGCCCGCCCGGCAAAGTGCCATGACGGGCCATGACGGGCCATTGCAGGCCTATGGGACCAAATCGACATCCGCAGCCTATTGACCGCCGTTCGGAGGCCAATCGGCGGTTGGACTCCTGGAAGGAGATCGCCTCGTTTCTGGATTGCGGCGAAAGGACCGTCAAACGGTGGGAGACCGAGCGCGGCCTGCCGGTTCATCGGATGCCCGGCAGCGGGCGGGGCAGGGTTTCCGCTTATACCGCCGAGCTTAGCCGGTGGTTAGAGGCCAGCAGACTCGATCCAGCGGCCGACGAGGAAGTTGCGCATCCGCCCGATCTGCCCGCGCCCCTGTCGCCACAGCCTGCACCATCGCCTCCCCGGCATGTCGTGCCGCGGCACTCAAGTTGGTGGCTGGCGGCTCCTGCAATGTTCCTGATTCTGGCCGCCGTGGTTCTGCTGATCGGGATACGGCACGAGCCGGTTCCTAGCACACGGTCGGCCAACATAGGCGCCGAGGATCTATACCTGCAAGGCCGGTTCTATTGGAACAAGCGAACGCCGGAGAGCCTGCGCACGGCGGTGGACTATTTCGCGCAAGCGATTGTGCGCGACCCTAACTACGCGCGTCCTTACGTGGGTCTGGCGGATTGTTACAATCTGCTGCGGGAGTTTTCGGCCATGCCCGCCAGCGACGCCTATCCCAAGGCGCTGGATGCGGCGCGCAAGGCGGTCCAACTGGATGACACCTCGGCGGAAGCCCACAATTCGCTGGCTTTTGTCTCGTTCTATTGGAACTGGGATGCGGCGCAGGCGGACCGCGAGTTCCTGCGTGCAATCAAACTCAACCCGAACTACGTGCTGGCGCACCACTGGCGCGGCAGTTTCCTGATGGCTATCGACCGGCTGCCGGAAGCCCTGGCCGAGATCGAGACAGCCCGCAAGCTGGATCCGACCTCCAGCGCTATTCTGGCCGACAAGGGACTGTTGCTGTTTCACATGGGCCGCACTGGGGAGGCCGTTACCCTGCTCAAGCAAATCGCGGCCCAGGAGCCGAAGTTTGCCAGCAGCTATTCCTATCTGGCGTTGATTCATCTTGACATAAAGGACTATCCGGCGTATTTGGCCGATGCCCGGGAAGCTGCCACGCTGACACAAGACAGCCCAGGCCTGGCTATCGTTGACGCCGGCGATGAAGGCTTCGCCGCGGGCGGCGGGCGGGCGATGCTCGACAGCATCCTGGGCGTGGAACGGCGGCTGTACGCCAACGGCCAGTTGCCGGCTTACGCACTGGCGCAAACCTGCTGCAGTCTGGGCCGGAAGGCGGAGGCTTTGGTTTATTTGCGAACTTCCCTGGAGCGTATGGAACCGGCCATGGTGGCGCTGCGGGTGGATAGTGCCATCAACTGCGTGCGGGGAGATCCGGCTTACAAGGATATCGTGCGGCGATTCGACCAGGGAGCCCACCGGTAGCGGGGAACCTCTCTGGCTATCACAGGCTGAAGCCTGTGCCACCTCAGTTGAGGAAATAGGTGCGGTAGAGGGTGTCGCGCTGCTTGGGGATGAAGCCGGCGTCGCGGATGATGCGGCGCAACTCTTCTTCGCTGGCGCGGTGGTGGGCGCCGGCGGCGGAGACCACGTTCTCCTCGATCATGATGCTGCCCACATCGTTGCCGCCGAAACGCAGGCCGAGCTGGCAGGTCTTCAACCCCTGGGTGACCCAGGAGGACTGAATGTGCTCGATATTGTCGAGGTAGATGCGGGAGATGGCCAGGTTCTGCAGATACTCGACGGCGGTGGCTTCTTCGTGCACGAAGCGGCCGAGCGAGGTGTTCTCGCGCTGGAAAGTCCAGGGGATGAAGGCCGTGAAGCCGCCCGTGTCTTCCTGGATCTGGCGCACGATCTGGAGGTGATTCATGCGCTGCTCCAGCGTCTCGCCGCAGCCGAACATCATGGTGGCGGTGGTGCGCATACCGAGGGCGTGCGCGGTGCGATGCACGTCGATCCATTCCGAGGTCGAGCACTTGAGCCGGCTGATGCGGTGGCGGACGCCGTCGTCCAGGATCTCCGCGCCGCCGCCGGGGATGGAGTCGAGACCCGCGTCGCGCAGGCGGGCAATGGTGTCGCGCAGGCTCAGCCCGCTGACTTCGGCGATGTTGGTAATCTCAGGCGCGGAAAAGCAATGCAGGTGAATGTTAAAGCGTTGCTTGATGGCCCGCAGCAGATCTTCGTACCACTCGATCTTCAGATCGGGATGCAAGCCGCCCTGCATCAGGACGCCCGTACCACCCAGGTCTAGGGTTTCCTGGATCTTGGCGAAGATAGTCTGGTGGTCGTGGACGTAGCCTTCGGCGTGGCCCATGGGCCGGTAGAAGGCGCAAAAACTGCAATATTCCGTACAGAAATTGGTGTAATTAATGTTGCGGTCAATAATGTACGAGACCACACCCTCGGGATGATACCGCTTACGGAGGGCGTCGGCGGCCATGCCGATACCAATCAAGTCGTCGGAACGGAATAGGTCGAGAGCTTCAGCGTAGGAGATCATCAGGCGGTCATGCTCAGGATTTGCGGCTGAGCGCTCTGGGCGAAGACGTATGCGCCGAACAAGGGTTTGGGTTCGCCCTTGCCCCAACGTTGTACCTGGTATTTGGTGCGCAGGAATTGCACGTCCGGGTGAGCGCGCAGGTCGAGCAGGATCTGATACGTGCCGCAATAGAATTTCTGCGGGAAGGAGACCAGGGGTTTGGCGCCCCACTCGACATTGTCCGCGGAACCCCAGATGGAAACGTCCAGGCTTTCCTGTTCAATGATGCGAGTGATGCCGAGAGTGAGGAGGATCAGTCCGCCACGGGACTCTCCCAAGTCTACGTCGGGGCCGACGCCGGCCTCGCGGATGGTCGCTTCCGGAAGTAGGAAACCTGGTAGCATTGCAATACTCCTTCGTCAGTTCTTGAGTTTCGGCTCCTTTATGCAGTGCAAACCCTAGATTAAGATTCGCACATTTTTTATTAAAAAGAAAGGCGCATTGCGTGAATTTGCGGTTACACGGCGGGGGCCTTGGGTGGCGGGTCCGGCGCAGGGATTGGCAGTTTGGCTGGTTCAGCCTTCCAGGCGTTGGATGCGCCCCTGGTGATCGTGTACGATGGCTGCGAGTTTGTCGACGTTGCCGGCCTGTTTTTCCACCACGTCGAGGATGCGGCCGATTCGCTGGTCGGTTTTGGCATCGCGTTCGGCGGCGCGGTTTTCTTCGGCCTGTTGCATGAGGGCGATGAGTTCCAGGCTTTGGGTGAGGGCTTCGAGGCGTTCGTCGATGGTCATGCTCTTCCTCAGTATAGCGTGAGGGGGCCTCGCGGTGAGACCGCTGTGGGGTCGCATTTCCGGTTATTGGAGGGCGGGCAATTCTGCCCGCAACCGGCTTTCAGCCGGCTCTGGCCGCCTAAAAAGGCGGCTGCGGCC
>PMVV01000076.1:0-10126 GCA_003166475.1 Bryobacterales bacterium
CACTGCGCGTCGATGGCCCGATCCATCCCGGGCGCGCTGACATGGCACTCTGTTCCGGTGCGTGCCTGAAACTCTTCCGCGCCCCATTCCAGGGCGGCCGCCAGGCCCAGGTCGTCCAGGATTCCGGGCCGTAGTTCGGTCGAAATTCTGCGCACCGCTTGAATGGTTTCCTCGACCAGGCCTAAAATGGCGTCGATCCTCTGCAACTGTTGGTCCCGGCCCGGCACGGCCTTCACCGCGGCCAAGTCGATCCTGACGGCGGTCAGGATCTGTCCCAGCCGATCTTGCAATTCGTGCGCGAGTCTGGCTCTTTCCTCTTCCCGCACGCTCTGCAGTTGAGCGGTTAGGGCGTGCAATTCCGCGGACGAACGCTGCAGCGCCCGTTCCGCGCGTTTCCGGTCGGTAATGTCCTCCATGGCCATAGCCAGGCGATCGACGCCGGCGGGCCCTTCGATGGGAGAATACGTTGCAATCAAGTCCCGCCGGCCGAGTTCGGGATACGCGACTGCGGTCTCGTACTTGACCGCTCTGCCCTCAAAACACTCATCCATTTTGCTTTTGACTATCCGGTCGAAGGTCTCCTGGCCCACTAATTCCGAGACCAAATGGCCGATGACCTGTTCCCGCTGCAGACCGCGATAGTCGAGGTACGTCTGATTGGCGATCAGGTAACGGTAATCGCGGTCGACCACCGCGATCATTTCCTGCAAGCCTTGGACAACTTTTTCGTATTCCCGCAACCTGGCCTCGGCCCGCTTGTGCCCGGTGATGTCCGTCTGGATCCCGTCCCACAAAATCCGTCCGTCCGGCAGACGGCGCGGCGACGAGGAAATCCGCATCCAGCGAATTTCACCATCGAGCCGGCGCTGGCGCACTTCGATGTCGAAAACGCGCATATCCCGGGCGGAAACTTCTTCCGCGGCGGCGAGAGAGGGACGGTCCTCTTCCGCGATCCGGCTTAAGAGCACCGAGGCATCCTTCAGCGCCTCCTCGGCGGAGACGCCGGTCAGTTGTTCGACCCCGGCGCTCACGTACAGAAACCGTGCGCGGCCATCGTGTTCGCGCACAAACTGATAAACCACGCCGTTGGGGAGATTGTCCGCCAAGGCCCGCAAACGAGCATGGGCTTCGCGAGAGGATTGCTCGGCGGACACGGCTTCGGTGTATGCGGCGGAGAGCAGCAAACCGGTGACCGCCAGGAAGCCGAGATATACCTGAACTGTCAGCAAGCGCTCTAACTGGCCGCCGCCGGCCCAGAGCAGGGGCCCTGCGCTCACCGCTTGGCGGGTGACGACGATCGCCGCCAACACCACCAGTGCCAGTGTGACGCCGCGCTGGCCAAACCGTAAGGCAGGCCACGCCAGCAAAGCCACAAGCATATAGGGATATGCTCTGAAGGGGTGTACCGTTGCGTCCGAGTGGGTCACCACGAACGCAGCCGCGCACCAAATCGCCAGGAATAGTCCCCACTCGAGTATGCGGTCCCACCGCGGGACCGCGAACCGGCGCTTGACGTCGAACCAGGCGAGAACCAGGGGAGCCACCAGCAGCATGCCGAGTGCATTGGAAATCCACCAGATGTTCCACAGGCTCCAGAACCCGGACGCGCTGGCGAGGGTGGCGGCGCCAGCGCCAAGGAACGCGGTGCAGGCATTCACCACCGTCGCGCAGAAGGTCAAGGCCAGCACCTCATTGACGCGGGAGAACTGCACGGACGCCCCGCACCAATGGGAAATCAGCCACGCGCAAGCCAGCGACCGGAGGACATACGCGGTCATGAAGCCAACGCTGGTCAGGACGGGCCGGCCAGCTAATAAACTCGCGAGAATACCCGTGAGGAACAGAACGAGGAGCATCGCCGGCCATCGGCGCCGGGGACCGATCAGGAGCGCGGCCAGCCCAATACCCGCAGCCGGCCAGACTGGCGCCAGGACCTCATGGACCTTGTTGAGGAACAGAAATCCCCCTTCGCTGGCGAGAAAATAGCCGGCAGCCAGGAACACGATCCAGAGATTATCCTGTACGAACAGGCGAGGAGCGGGAGCTTGCGGCGGTGACGCGTGCGGAACCGGGATTTCCATTATGGGCTTGGCTCCCGAGTCGGTGATGTTAGTATAACCCCAATCCGCACGGATTGCGTATGCATTCTTGTGGGCCTTGTGAGGCAGGCCCTCGGCCTGCGGCCGGCCCCCGGCCGGCCTCTTCACTTTCGCAAAAACTGATTCTTCGCGGGCTGAGCGGGTCTGGAGACCCGCTGCAGCCTGCAGGCGTGGACGCCCGCCCGACATCACCCCTTGGCCGCCGCCTGCGCCCTATCGGCGATGGGAATCCGGACGCGCACGGTGGTGCCGCGTCCTGGCTCCCCGGCAATGGTGAACTCGCCTCCCAGCAGCATGGCGCGCTCGCGCATTCCCAGAATGCCGAGCGAGCCGGAAGCGGAAAGTTGTTCCGCGGCGATGCCGTGGCCGTTGTCGCGCACATCGAGCGAAAGATGGCAGTCATCCTGGACCAAACCGATGGTCACCTGAGTGGCGCGGGCGTGCCGCGCGATATTGGTCAAGGCTTCCTGGAAGATGCGATAGAGCGCGGTGGCGCGCTCGCCATCGATTGCCAGACCGCTCCCGGGCAATGCCACCTGGCACTCAATTCCCGTGCGCGCCTGAAACTCTTCCGCGGCCCACTCCACGGTGGCCGCCAGACCCAGGTCGTCCAGGATTCCCGGCCTCAATTCGGTCGAGATTCTGCGCACCGCATGAATGGTTTCCTCCACCAGGCCCGAGATGGCGTCGATCCTCGGCAACTGCTGCTCGCGGCGAGGCGTGGCCCTCAACGAGGCCAGGTCGATCCGGATGGCCGTCAGCGTCTGTCCCAGCCGATCGTGCAACTCCCGCGCCAGCCTGGTTCTTTCCTCTTCCCGTACGCTCTCCAGACGGGCGTTGAGGGCGTGCAACTCCTGGAAGGAACGCTGCAGCTCCCGTTCCGCGCGTTTCCGATCGGTGATATCCTCCAGGACCGCGGCTACGCGATCGACGCCGGCGGGCCCTTCGATGGGAAAATACGTCGCAATCAAGTCCCGCAAGCCGCGGTTTGGATACGCGACGGCCAACTCGTATTTGACCACTTTGCCCTGGAAACACTCATCCATTTTGCTCTTGACGACCAGCTCGAACAGCTCTTGGCCCAGTACTTCCGAGACCGAATGGCCGACCACTTGTTCCTGGCCCCGGCCCTGATAGTTGAGGTACGTTTGATTCGCAATCACGTAACGGTAGTCGCGGCCGACAACCGCGACCATTTCCTGCAAGCCTTGGACGACTTTCTCATATTCCCGCAACTTGACTTCAGACCGCTTACGCTCGGTGACGTCTTCGACAATGGCTATGCCAAATCGGGGATCGGCTTCGCCTTCGGGGCTGGTCGAAGCCGTGACCCGTACCCAGACCAACTGGCCGTCTTTACGCCGATAGCGCTTTTCCAACTGGAAGTACGGCAGCCGGCCAGCCCGGACGTCCGCGGCAAGCACTGCGTTAAGCGGACGGTCTTCTTCGTGGGTAAGGTCCAGGTAAGTGGTGGCCCGCAGTTCTTCCTCCGAGTACCCCACAATTTCCAGATAAGCGCGATTCGCAGCGATGAACTTGCGGCGCTCATCGGTCACGGTGATGCCCACGGCTGAATTCTCGAACAGGACGCGCCACCGTCCCTGGTTGCTTCGCAGGGCCTCCTCCGCCCGCTGACGTTCCGTCATGTCGCGGTAGATGGCGCACACCATGGTCCCTGGGCCGGGCTTGGATATGGGCAAGAGGGTGACGGCGGTTGGGAAACGGCTGCCATCCAGGCGGCAGCGAACGCCTTCGGCATTCACGCGCTGCCCTTGCGCCAACAAATCAATGTGTTTTCGATACTGGGCTTGCGACTCGGCGGGGACGATCGACTCGCCGATAAGACGGCCGGTGGCGGCCTCGGGAGCATAGCCGAAAACCCGAGTGAACTCCCGATTGACCCGGACGATCCGATACTCCAAATCGGTCAGGGCCACGGCGAATGGCGCCTGTTCGAATAACTCGTCGAGCAAATTCCGCTGCTTCCGGATCTTACTCAGGACGGGAGCCAGCAGCGCGGCGGCCAGCGCCAGGCCAATTGCGGCGCCGATCCCCAGAGCCGCGGGCAGCGATAGGCTTGCGGCAGGCGTACCACCGGCGGCAGCCGTGGCCGCGTAAGGCATGCCAAGCATCGCCAACGCCGTGCGGCCGACAGGGCCGCCGGAGAAAACACGCGTGAAGTGGGGGATCACGAGGCCTCCCACAAGAAAGCTGCCAGTCGGCAAACGAAAGAGCCCCGATATTCCTCGGATCGCGGGACTGGCGCAAAGACGGGATCGTCTCAACCCAGCGGTTGTTAGTTAGTTAGAGAGAAATTCGTGGAATTCGGCGGCGCGATTAATCGGATGCAGACAATTCTCTCAACTGGCACGTGCTCCGATAGAGAACATAGCATAAGGCGGGGACGCGCGGCGGTTTATATTTGTATTAGGTGAAAGGATTAGATTTCGGTGCGCGAATGGAGAAATAGAGGGGGATTTACGCCGATGGGTGTTTTTGTTTTGCTTTTATTGCAGTGTTTTAGCCAGTCCTCAGCCGGAGTTGGAGGGCGGCCAATTTTGGCCCCAGGGCAGGATTGCCCGCCCTCCAGCGGCGCGCCCCCGTCAAATCTGCTACAGTCACCTAATACGAAGGTGATGAAGCCCCCCATCCCGCTCAACGAGCACCCCCGCTTGGATCTGTTGCGGCAGTACGGCGTACTGGACACCGCCGCCGAGCCCGTCTTCGACGAAATCGCTCAGCGCGCCGCCGCCATCTGTCAGACCCCCATCGGCCTGCTCACCTTCGTCGATCGCGACCGCGTCTGGTTCAAAGCGTCGACCGGGCTGGAGTTTCGCGAGATTCCCCGCGATACTTCCTTCTGCGCTTACGCCATCTGCCAGAACGAACTGTACGTAGCCCCCGACTTGCTGGCCGACGAGCGCTTCTCGCATAACCCCCTGGTGACCCAGAAGCCGCACCTGCGATTCTACGCCGGCATGCCGCTGCTTTCGCCCGAAGGCCTCGTCCTGGGCACCCTCTGCGTCATCGACCGCAAGCCGCGCGAACTCACTCCGGAACAAATGGACAAACTGAAAGAACTGGCCCAAGGCGCCGTCCTGCTGCTCGAAATCCGCCGCGCCGCCGGCCTCCCTCCCACGCGTCCCTGAAGGTCCCGCTTATGTCATTCGACGGAATGAACGTCCTGTCTCTGGAGAGCCGCCGCTCCGCCGGGATCGCCGAGCTGATTCGCAAACAGGGAGGCGAACCCGTGCTGGCCCCCTCCATGCGCGAAGCGCCCCTGGATCGCAACGAGGCGGCCTTCCAATTTGCCGAGCGCCTGTTCGCCGGCGAGTTCGACATGATGATCCTGCTCACCGGCGTGGGCACCCGCCTGCTCCATCGGGCGCTCTCTACGCGCTATCCGCCGGAACGCTTCCCGGAAGCGCTGCGCCGCATTACCGTTGTCGCCCGCGGACCCAAACCCGCCGCCGTCCTGCGCGAACTCGATGTCCCGGTCTCCGTCGCCGTGCCCGAGCCCAATACCTGGCGCGAGTTGCTCGCCGCCATCCGCGATCGTCCCGAGCGCCGCATCGCCGTCCAGGAATACGGACGCCCCAACGCCGAATTGCTCGCCGGCCTGCGCCAGCGCGGCGCGGAAGTCGCCAGCGTGAGTGTTTACCAGTGGGACCTGCCTGAAGATACCGAACCCCTCCGCTCCGCCGTCCGCCGCCTCGCCGCCGGCGAACTGCACGTGGCGCTCTTCACCACATCCATCCAGATCGAGCACCTCCTGCGCATTGCCGCCGAGGCTGGACTCGAAGCGGCTGTGCTGTCGGCCTTGCGCAACATGGTGGTCGCCTCCATCGGTCCCACCACCAGCGAAGCCCTCCGGGAAGCCGGCGTCCACCCCGACCTGGAACCCACTCATCCCAAAATGGGCTTCCTGGTCCAGGAAACCGCCCAGCGCGCCGCGGACATCCTGCGCGCCAAGAACCGGTAGCGAGATCGGCGCGACCGCTACCGAGCCCGGCCGTAAAATTTCCGGGCTATGCTGTGGGCGGGTTGGAGCGGTTCACCGACTGCTTTGCGGACTGGGCTATATCTCTCGACCAGGCGGCGTACTTCTCCTTGAGCATGGCCAGCATCTCCTCCCCTCCGGCCAGGTTCGGGTTCCGCTTAAGGGCGTCGGACAGGTCGTTGATAGCGTCCGATTTCAACTCGGATGCTTGCGTCACCCGGTCAATCCCGTACAGGTATTCCTCACGGGCTTCGGCGCTGCGGCCCAACTGCAGCAGGGCCAGCGCGCGGTTGAACCGCACAGTCGCCTGATCCGGGTTCAATTTCATGGACTCAGTGCTCGCCTGCAGCGACCGGTCCCAATCGCCAAGCCTGTAGTAAGCCCACCCCAACTCCCAGTAGGCCAAGGCGGTCCCGGCAGTATCGCCGGCCTTGCGGAACAGTTCCAGCGCCGCTTCCGCATGGCTGACGGCTTCCTGAGGGCGGCCCAGACGGTCCGCGACGCGGGCAAGATTCAGATGGGCTTGGGTGTCGCCGGGGCCCTTCTGAATGGCGGCGCCGTAATAGATCGCGGCGCCCTCATTATCGCCGTGAGCCTCAAGTACCTGACCCATCAACCCGTCGATTTCCCCATCCGCGGGGCTCACCTTCCTGGCACGCTCCAGCACCGTCTCGGCATCCTCAAAGCGCCCCAGGGCGATCAGCGCCAGGGCCTGGTTCTTGGGCGCAATAGGGTCCTCGGGAGCTTCCTTTTCCGCCCGTGCGTAGTACTCCAGCGCCTTCTCGTAATTGCCCATGTTGTGGAAGATCACGCCCAGATTGAGGCAGACGTTGGCGTCCCTGGGTTGGATCTCCAGATACCTGAGATAAAAATACATGGCTTGGTCCAATCCGCCGCGGTCCTGCAGCAGTAGCCCCAGCCCTTGCAACGCGCGCAGGTTCTGGTAGTCGTAGTCGAGCGCTTTGTGGAACAGCGCTTCGGCATCTCCCGTTCGCCCCATCTCATAGTAAACTTGACCCAGGGCCGCGTACAGATCGGCATTGTGGGGATCCCACGCCAAGGCTCTTCGATAGCCGGATTCCGCCCTGTCCCGGTTGCCGCCCAGGTAGGCTTCCAAAGCCTGCGCTGCGTATCCTTGGGCTTTGCCGCGGACCCAGGCCGCCAGGGGCGGTAGCCGCGCTCCCAGGAACCTGATCGCTGCGATGGTGGCCCGTTCAATGCCGGAAAGAGTCGGAGTCATTTCTGTCAACCCAACTGCGGGAGCTTCTTTTGGATCTGCGGCGCCCCGCCGCGAACCGTCTGCTTCATCTGCCAGGCCGAATGAAACGCCCTCGGTGGGAGCGCGCCATTGGCGAGCGACTTCACCAGATAGAGCCTGATCTTGTCGTCCGGATCGGGTTGCGCCTTATCCTTTAACTGATCCAGAAACTGCAAGGCCCCGTTGCAATCGTCTTCGGCGATGGCGCCCGCGCCGAACATGTCCAGCAGAAGCCCCATCAGCGGATCGAACTGCCTCGCGGCTGCCTCGCGGCGCTGTCTGTTGTAAAGGACCCTCAGCGATCCCCGCTCGGTGGGTTGAATCACGGCGTAAGGCTGCTGGGCGGGCTTGCCGAACTTTGTATTCACCTGGGGAACCACCGTCTTTAGATAGTTGTCCACCTCCGCCACGGTTTCGGATCCCTGTTTGACCGCCTCCAGAATGCAGTAGCTGAACGAGCCATGCTTCAAGTCGTCGATCTCATACGAGCGGTCCCTGGGGTCGCACGAAAAGAAGCCGACCATGCCCGCCTTGCCGATCGCGTCCGCGCTGTCCGCGCCGATGGAGGCTGTTCCCTTGGCGCCGGTGTCCAGCTCCCGGCAGGCATCGATGAACAGGGCAACGTTGCTGCACCCGATCTCCTGCAGCGACCTCACCACGTCTTCCACGAGAATGCCGAGATTCCTGACGTCTCTGGCGGAAGCTTCGATCGGCAGCAGGTAGTCCTTGTTTCCGGAATTCATGCCGTGGCCCGAAAAATAGAAAATCAGCAGATCGTCCGAACCGACCTGGGCCGAGTCGCGGAGTTCCCCCAGTTTGTTGAAGATCTGTAGGCGTTCCGGCTTCAGTGCCGACTCTTCATGGAACTCGAAAACGCATTCTGCGGGGAATTCCAGCGTCTCGCGCAAGGTGCGGCCCAGTTCCACAACGTCGTTGCGGCAGTAGTGTAGCTTGGGGACTTTCGTATAGTCGTTGACTCCGATCAGGATCGCCCACTTCTTCGGGAAGGGACTGTCCGTGCCCGCCAGCGGCGGAGGAGGCGGGCCGCCGGCGGGGACCACCGGAGGCATTGGGGGCGCGGGAGGCGCGGGAGGTCTCCACGTCTGCCACGGCTTGAACGACTCGTATTTGAGATGTTCGTCGGTGAGGTCGAAGTCGTCGTTGTCAGCGGCGAATTTCCATTGGCCCCCCGGATGATACGCTTTCCGAGGCCAAAGCGAGTAAGATCCCGCATCGCCCTGGAGCTCAATGCGTCCGGCGGCATAGCCGTGCCGGCGATCCGCCTTCTTTTCCGGGCCATAGCGCTCCAGGCTGAACAGAGACGTCCCCTGGAATTCGCGGCAGACGGAGGCTCCTCCAGCCGCCGACGACACATAACGCGCTTCGTGCATGTGCCCAAACAGGTGCGCCACAAAGTAGCCGTAGCCGGCGATTTCCCCGCGTAGTTCATCGAGCGAGCCGGACGTCAACCAGCTCGGAGGCTGGTGCGTTACCAGCAGGCAGGCATTGTGCTTCTTGACCCACGCGGGTCCGTCGCCGTCGCATGCCGCCGTGAACTGGCGCGCGTCCAGCGCCAGCTTGGTGGTGTAGTCGCCCCCGGTCAATTGCAGGAACGTGCTGTTCAGGCCCACGATGCCGATCCTGGCTCCGTCCTTTTCGAAAGTTGCCGAGAAATCCCCTGGCAGCATGCCGGCCTTCGTCGTGGCTGGTTTCCGGGGCGCTTTGGCCCACCAGTCCTGGTAATGTTGGAAAGCCGCTTCCACCGTGGTGCGGTAATCCGACTTAGGGTTGTTCCAGAACTCCGACTGTACGTCCAGGTCGCCGGCCCATGTGGCCAGGGCCTTCACCGCCGAACTCATGGCGTTTGGCCGCACCAGGTCGTGGTTTCCAGGGACAGCCAGGAATGAAGGCCGGCAACCGAGTTCCTGGAAGCGGTCCCATAACTGGCCCAGAAACTCATCCACTCTCTGGAATTCCTCCGCGTTGCCGGACTGGGTTAAGTCTCCGGAAAAGATCACCAGATCGCACGGTCCGCACTTATCGCGCACGGACTCGAGGTCCTCAAAGAACCGGTCCTTCAGGACGGGCAGCAAAGAACTCTGCTCGTCCATGCCCAGATGGAGATCCGTAAGGTGGAGCCAACTGAAGGTCATGGTTTCTTCCCCAAGCAGTATACATCAGATTGCCGGAGTTCGGAAGCAAACAAAAAACAAAGCTCTCAGCGGCGTTCGGTCTGGCCTGCCGGACCTGCATTTCCGAGATGCGCCGACTTAGAGTCATACACGTTGAGAGAAATATTCCTGTTACCCAAACCAAACCAGTTACTCCTCAAAACTCCGCCTTGCATACAAGTTCCCCCATTCCGCCGCGCTAATCTCAAATCGGGCGCCAACCACGCTCCGCCAATTTCGCACCAGCCACAACCCCGCGCGCGCGCGCTCCGGCCCCGGAGCAATTTCCAAAATGGCTTTGTTGGTCGAAAAATCATGGCTACTCGACAGCAGATCGACGCGAACCGGCGTAACGCTGAGAATCCACAGGCCCGGCCGACCGGCCCGAACAAATCCAGGTAGTTGCCTCCAGCCCCTAGTCCCCAGCCCCCAGCCCCCGGCCTGGCTTCTCGTGCCGCGCCGCGTGAATCTGTACCAAGTCCTGCTTAGCGTCCCGCTTAGCCGCAACCGCCGCGGGCGGACGCAGCAGCTTCCCCGGCAGCTTCGAAAAATAGATCAGCCGCTCGATCGCCGGCAGCCACCGGCGCACCGTCTTGCC
>PMVV01000076.1:10173-25121 GCA_003166475.1 Bryobacterales bacterium
GGATGCTTCCAGTCTTCCGCCGCGTGCCCCGCCTCCGGATGCATCATGTTGGTCTCGTCTTCCTTGACCCGCACCTGGTCCACGCCCGGCACGCCGCGCCAGAACCGCATGAACTCCGCCACCTCGCCCGCGTTGCGCTCCATGCGCACCATCTGCACCACCACCTGCAGCCGCGATCCGCGCGCGTGCTTCATCTCCGCGAACCGCACGAAGTTGTCGCGCACCTTCTCGAACTTCGCGCCCTTGCGATAGAATTCGAAGCTTTCCTTGCTCGCCCCGTCGAAGCTCAGCGTGATCTGTTCCAGCGGAGATTCCAGCACCCGCTCCGCCACCTGCTCGTCCAGAAAGGTCCCGTTCGTCGAAAGCAGCGTCGAGATGCTGTGCCGGTGGCAGAACTCGATCCGCTCGAATATTTGCGGGTCCATGAACGGTTCGCCCAACCCGATCAGCATCATGTGCTCGGCCGTCGACCCGGATTCGCGCACCAACCGCTCGAATACCTCGCCGGACATGTCCGCCTTGGGCTGCTTGTGCGTCTCGCGCGGGCACATCGGGCAGTAGAGATTGCACTTGGCCGTGGTCTCCACGATATACTCCACCGGCAGCGCCGCCAGCTTCGCACGCCGCGCCAGGTAGCCCCACAACAATTTTGCCCGGTTCCAAGCCCGCATCGGTCCTTTCATTGTACCCGTGGGGCAGGCCCTCGGCCTGCGGCGGCCTCTCAGGCCGCCTGCTTATTACTAAACTAAACAGATGGGCGAACGCGCGCGGCCCCTTAACTCCGCCCCTGTCCGTCCCACTGGCGACTACGTCCTCTACTGGTGCCAAATGAACCGCCGGGTGGATGCCAACCAGGCGCTCGATTACGCCGTCGAACTAGCCAACCAGCTCCATCTGCCAGTCCAATTCTACGAAGGCCTGACATACTCGTATCCCTACGCGAGCGACCGCTTCCATCGCTTCATTCTCGAAGGCGTGCCCGAGACCGCCCAGCGTCTGGCATCGCTAGGTATCGGATACACGTTCTATCTCCGCCGCCGGCCCTCCGATCCCAATGACGTGCTCTACCGCCTGGCCGCCCGCGCCGCCGCCGTAGTCACCGACGACTATCCCACTTTCCTCGCCGCCCGCCACAATGCCAGCGTGGTGCCCAAACTGGACGTCGCCTGCTACGCGGTGGACGCAAGCTGCATCGTTCCCATGGCCTGCTTCGAAAAGCGCGAGTACGCCGCCTACACCATCCGCCCCAAGATCCACAAACTGCTGCCGAGCTACCTGTGGCCTCCGCCGCCGGTCAAAGTCACCCGCCGTTTTCCGCCGCGCCCCTCTGAGTTCCACACGCCCGTGACCACCACCAACATCGCCGCCCTCATCGCTTCCTGCGACATCGATCACACCGTGCCGCCCTCGGTCTCCATCCCCGGCGGACGCCTCGCCGCCCAAAAGCAGCTCGCGCATTTTCTGCAACACGGTCTCGCCCGCTACGCCGCCGAAAGCAACCAGCCATCCGCGCACGCAACTTCCGGACTCAGCCCCTACCTCCACTTCGGTCACATCTCCGCGCTCGAAGTCGCGCTGGCCGCCAAATCTTCCCCCGAGTTCCTCGAACAGTTGATCGTCCGCCGCGAACTGGCCTTCAACTGCGCCCGCTTCACGCCGCGCCTGGACTCATTGCATGTGCTCCCCGGCTGGGCGCGCGAAACTATGCGCCGTCACCGTCGCGACCGCCGCCATCCCGTCTACACCACGGAACAGTTCGAACGCGCCGCCACCCACGATGCGCTGTGGAACGCCACCCAGCAAGAACTGCTCACACGCGGTGTCATCCACGGCTATTACCGCATGTATTGGGGCAAGAAGATCGTCGAATGGTCGTCCACTTACAGCGGAGCGCTCCGCACCATGATCTACTTACATGACCGCTACGCGCTCGACGGCCGCGATCCCAACGCTTATACGAATATCCTCTGGTGCTTCGGCCTCCACGACCGTCCCTGGCCCGAGCGCCCCATCTTCGGCACCATCCGCTCCATGACCCTCGCGGGCATGCGCCGCAAGACCAACGTCGACGCCTACATCGCGGATGGTGGCACAGGCTTCAGCCTGTGAGGCGCGGGGCTTCAGCCCCGCCCCCGCAGTTCGTTCTTTCTCACCTTCCCCGTCACCGTCCGCGGCAACACCCCAAACTCCACCTGCTTCGGACACTTGAAGTGCGCCAGCCGGGCGCGGCAGAACTCGATCAGTTCCTCGGCCGTCGCCGTCTGCCCCGGCTTCAGTCCGATATACGCCTTCGGCACCTCGCCCCATTTCTCGTCCGGCGCCGCGACGACCGCGGCCTCCAGCACCGCCGGATGCTCGGCCAACACCTTCTCCACCTCAATCGACGAAATGTTCTCGCCACCCGAAATCACGATGTCCTTCTTGCGGTCCCGCACTTCGATGTAGCCATCCGCATGCATCACCGCCAAATCGCCCGAGTGAAACCATCCGCCGCGAAAGGCCTCCTCGGTGGCCTGCGGATTCTTGTAATACCCCAGCATCACGTTGTTGCCGCGCATGACCACCTCGCCCATGGTCTGGCCGTCCGCCGGAACATCCCGCATCTCCCCGTCCACCACGCGCAGGTCCGTACCTGCCACCGTATACGCCACGCCCTGCCGCGCCCGGAGCTGCGCGCGTTCCGCCGCAGGCAGCGCGTCCCACTCCGGGTGCCAGGCGCAAATCGTGTGCGGCCCGTACGTCTCCGTCAGACCGTAAGCGTGCGCCAGGCTGGCCCCCATCTCCTCGGCCGCCCGTATGACTGCCGGCGGAGGCGGCGCGCCCGCCGTCACGATCTTCAGCCCGCTCTCAAACCGGATGCCCTGCGCCGCGCAGTATTGCGTCAGCGTGCTCACCACCACCGGCGCGCCGCACAGATGCGTCACCCCCTCCGCCCGGATCAACTCCACCATCCTCTGCGGATCCACCTGCCGCAGGCACACGTGCCGCGCGCCCGCCGCCGTCACCGCCCATGGAAAGCACCAGCCGTTGCAGTGGAACATGGGCAGCGTCCACAGGTACACCGAACTGCTATTCAGCCCGTGTTCCACCACCTCGCCCAGTGCGTTCAGATAGGCGCCCCGATGCGTGTACATCACGCCTTTCGGAACACCCGTGGTCCCGCTCGTATAGTTGATGGCGATGAAGCCATCTTCCTCCGGTTCCGGCATGCCCCTCGCTGGAAACTCGCCGGTCGCCAGCCAACCCTCGTAATCGGAGATGACGTGGACCGCCTGCGGCAACGCCGGCGCAAGCTGCGGATCTGCAATCACGACACGCGCCTCGCAGTGGTTCAGTATCCACGCCAGTTCCGCCGCCTGCAGCCGCGTATTCAACATCACCAGCACCGCGCCCGCCATCGGCACGCCGAAGTGCGCCTCCAGCGCCGCCGCGCTATTCGGAGCCAGCACCGCTACGCGATCCCCAGGCTGAACCCCTATAGCCCGCAGCGCGCTCGCCTGCCGATGCACCCGCTCATTCAACTCCGCGTAAGTGAACCGCCGCTCCCCATCCACCACCGCGACGCGATCCCTATAAACCCAAGCGCTCCGCGCCAGAAAATCCAAAGGAGTCAAAACCGACTTCATACTGGACTGCATTGTAGTTCATGGCACAACCACCAGCCACCAGTCACAAACCACCAGCCACGGCGCGAGCGAAGCTCGCTCAGTGGCACAATAGTCTTATGCCCACGGTCACCCAACTCACCGTAAACGGAACCCGACGGCCCATCGACGCCGACCCCGATATCCCCTTGCTCACCGTTCTGCGCGACCACCTCGCGCTCACCGGAGCCAAGTACGGATGCGGCGAAGGCCAGTGCGGCGCTTGCACCGTACTGCTCGATGGCCAGCCCGTCCGCTCTTGCATCACCCCCGTGCGCGCCGCCGCCGGCAAACAAATCACCACTATCGAAGGCATCCACCACCCGCTCCAGGACGCCTTCCTCGAAGAGGGCGCCATGCAGTGCGGCTATTGCACTTCCGGCATGATCGTCTCCGGCGTGGCGCTGCTGAAGAAAACTCCGCACCCCAGCCGCGAAGACATCGTCCATCACATGAACGGCAACATCTGCCGCTGCGGCACCTACCTCCGCATCATTGCAGCCATCCAAAAGGCGGCCCAACATGCCTGACCGAACCGCGCAAATCGAACCCGTGGCCATCGAACCAGAACGCTACGAACTCACCGCCCCGCCGGCCTATCGCTTCGCCGTCGATCGCCGCGACTTTATCGGTCTCCTCGGCGGCGGCCTGCTGGTGGTCTTCTCCGCCGGCGCGCAGGAGTCCGGCCGCGGGCGCCGCTCCGAAGCCCTGCCCCAGGAGCTCGACGCCTGGCTGCACATCGGCGAAGACGGCGCTGTCTCGCTCTGCACCGGCAAGACCGAGGTCGGCCAGAACATTCGCACTTCTCTCAGCCAGGCCGCCGCCGAAGAACTCCACTGCCCCATAGCCTCCATCAAACTGGTGATGGCCGACACGGCGCTCGTGCCCTACGACATGGGCACGTTCGGCAGCCGCACCACCCCCACCATGGCCCCGCAAATCCGCCGCGCCGCCGCCACCGCGCGCGAGGCGCTGCTCGATCTGGCCGCCGAAAAGTGGAACGTCGACCGCGCCAAGCTATCCATCGCCGATGGCAAGATCGCCGGCCCGGGCGCCGCCACTATCGGCTTCGGCGAATTGACCAAAGGCCAGAAGATCTCGAAAACCATCGCCCCCGGCGTGCCCGTGGCGCGCCCTCTCAGCCAGTCCGCGCCAAAGGTCGCGGCGCGCGAATTCGTCACTGGCCAGCACAAGTACACGTCCGACATGACCCGCCCCGGCATGCTCTACGGCCGCGTCTTGCGCCCGCCCGCATTCGGCGCGACCCTGGCCAATCTCGATGCGTCCAGCTTGCCCGGAGTCACCCCTGCCGTCACGATAGTTCACGAGAAGAACTTCGTGGGCGTCGCCGCTCCCGATGCGCAGACCGCCGCCGCAGCCCTGCGCCAGATCAAAGCCGAATGGACGCGCGAAGCAGTCCCGCCAGCGGCCGCCTCCGGTCCCGGCCTTTACCAATACCTGAAGCAAACCGCGGAACCCGGCGAACCTAATGTCCAAGGCTCCGTCGCAGATGGCATGGCAGCCGCCGATATCAAGCTCGAAGCCGCCTACACCGTCGCCTACATCGCGCACGCCCCGCTCGAGCCCCGCGCCGCGCTCGCCGAGTGGGATGGCGGCAAGCTCACCGTCTGGACCGGCTCGCAGGTACCCTTCGGCGTGCGCTCCGAGCTGGCCTCCGCCTTCGGCATCCCCGACGATCGCGTCCGCGTCATTGTGCCCGATACCGGCGCGGCATACGGAGGCAAGCATTCCGGAGAATGCGCCGTGGAAGCCGCGCGCCTGGCGAAAGCCGCCGGCAAGCCCGTCAAGCTCGTGTGGACCCGCGAAGAAGAATTCACCTGGTCCTACTTCCGCCCCGCCGGCCTCATCGAAATCTCAAGCGGCGTCCATCGCGATGGCGCAATCACGGCCTGGGAGTGCCACAACTACAACTCCGGCGGCTCGGCCTTGTTGGGCAAGTACGACATCCCCAACCAGCGCAATGCTTTCCACCCCGCCAAGTCGCCTCTCCGCCAGGGATCCTACCGCGGCCTGGCCGCCACCGCCAACCATTTCGCGCGTGAAGTGCACATCGATGAGTTGGCCCACGCGCTCAAAATGGACCCTCTCGAATTCCGTCTCAAGAACCTGAAGGACGATCGTCTCCGCGCCGTGCTCCAGGCCGCCGCCGAGCGCTTCCGATGGGGTCAGGGCCAAGGCATCGGCATCGCCTGCGGATTCGAGAAGAACGGCTACATCGCCACCTGCGCCCAGGTGGCCGTCGAAGAGAAACGCATCCGCATCCTGCGCGTAGTGGAGGCCTTCGACTGCGGCGCGGTGGTTAATCCCGATCACCTCAAGAACCAGATCCAGGGCGCCATCGCCATGGCCCTCGGCGGCGCGCTCTTCGAACAGATCCGCTTCGGCGATGGGCAAATCTCGAATGCGCGCTTCTCGCAGTACCGCGTGCCTCGCTTCAGCGACATGCCCGAAATCGACGTAGTGCTGGTCGATCACCCCGACCTGCCCTCGGCCGGCGCCGGCGAAACTCCCATCGTGGGCCTCGCCCCCGCCGTCGCCAACGCCGTCTTCCATCTCAACGGAACCCGCCTGCGCGCCCTGCCCCTGGAGGGCGGGCTTTAGCCAACTGTATCCCCATCCAGCCCCCCCACGTCCAACACCGTAGAGGGATAAATTCCATGATAATGATCCGCACCGGCGCGCTCCTCGCCGCTTCGATCCTGGCAGGCTCATTGTCCGCGCGCGACATTCCAGACTCCGGCTTGCCTGTCAGTGTCATCGTCACCGTCGCCGCGCAAAAAACCGCCACGCAACTGACCGTGGATGACGTTCTGGTCTCTCAAAACAGGCGGCACATGCAAGTCACCGGCCTGGAGCCGCTGCAAGCCCAAAGCGGCCTGCAACTCTGGCTGTTGATCGACGACGGTTCCGCCGCCACTCTCGGCACCCAGTTATCCGACCTCAAGAAGTTCGTGCTCGCCCAGCCTCCTGCCACCCAAATCGGCATCGGCTACATGCGCAACGGCGGGGTCCAACCGGTTCAGCCGCTCACCTCCGATCGCCAACTGGCGGCCAAGGCCCTGCGGCTCCCCACCGCCATGCCGGGCATATCCGCCAGCCCCTATCTCGCATTGGCCAGCCTGATTCGCAAATGGCCCGCCGGTCCCTCCGCGCGCGAAGTGCTAATGGTCTCGAGCGGCATCGATCCCGACTACGGCGCCGGTCCCGATAATCCCTACTTAGGTACGGCCATCCACGCGGCGCAACGCGCGGGAATCGTCGTGTATTCGATCTATTACTCCGCGGCCGGCCGTTCGGCGCATGCTTATATGCAGCTCTTCTGGGGCCAGAACTATCTCGCCCAGCTCAGCCAGGAAACGGGCGGCGAGCTGTATTACCTGGGCACCGAGAATCCAGTGTCCATGGCGCCTTATCTGGATAATCTGAGCCGCCGCTTGAACTCGCAGTACTTACTGACCTTCCTGACCCGGCCGGAAGACAAACCAGGCTTCCAGTCTGTCAAGATCAAAACCGAACTCCCGCATGTCACTCTGGTCGGCCCGTCGCAGGTTTACGTACCGGCCAGCCAATAAAGCCGGATAACAAACCACGCCCGCGAATCGTCCTCCGCAGCAGAGGAGGAATGCAGATGTTACGACGATTCGTTTGGATGCTGATGCCGTCTTGACGGTGGAAGCCCAAGACTGCCAGGATTATTCGCACGCGCGCATAACCGGACAGGCCGAGGGCATCGTCAATGGAATACGTCAATCCATGTCACTGGAGTTGACGCCCACCGAAAAACCCGGAACTATACGGTTCGCAAACAATGGCCTGCCGAGGGAAAGTGGGTGCTGGTCTTCAGTGGCATATCCGGAGGAGGAAATCGAAGCCGCGCTACGCTATATAACTTAGCCCTTGGCGGGCAATTTTGCCCGCAGCCGGCTTTCAGCCGGCCCGAGCCGCCTAAAAAGGCGGCTGCGGCCAAGATTGGCCGCCCCACATCAGCCCGATGGAAAGCGCACATTTTGTCGCCAGCCGCCCCCCAACCTGCCCCTCCTACTCCCCCAAACGCTCCGGCATGTCAGCCAGCACATAGCCCATCACCGCCATGGCCGCGACGCACTGCCGGAATTCCTGTAGGTCGATTTTGTCCACCGTGTCCGTGCGCGAGTGGTGCCAGTCGAAGTAGTGCTGCCCGACGGTAAACAGGCCCAGGCCGGGGACGCCGTCGTGCATCAGCGGGCCGATGTCGGCGCCGCCGCCGCCTTCGCGGACGGTATCCGCCCCAATCGGTTCCAGCAGACGCCCAATCTCTTTGGCGCGCGCCAGCGCGGCGCCGCCGGGAGTCACGCCAAAACCCACCGGCTTTTCGGCGCCGCCATCCATTTCAATGGCCGCCACATAATCGTGTATCTTGCCGCCGGCCATTGCGCGATAGGCGCGTCCGCCGGCCCCTCCGTTTTCTTCGTTGGTCCAGAACACCACGCGCAGGGTGCGCCGCGGACGCAGTCCCAGTTTCTTGACCACGGCCACCGCTTCCAGCGAGGCCATGATGCCGGTGCCATCGTCCTCTGCGCCCGCGCCCACGTCCCACGAATCGATATGCCCGCCCATCACCACGATTTCTTCGGGCTTCTCCCGCCCCGTAATCTCGCCCATCACGTTGGCGGAATCGGCGTCCGGCAGCGTGTGCGCCTCCATATACAGATGCACGGAGACCGTTTCGCCGGCATCCGTCAGGCGCTGGATGAGCGTGGCATCTTCCAGGGTGATGGCGGCGGCGGGAATCTTGGGGTCCGATTCAGTGTAGTTCAGCGCGCCGGTGTGGGGCGTCTGCATGGCGAGCGACCCGACCGATCGCAACAGCATGGCCACTGCGCCCAGTTGCGCCGCGCGCGAAGGACCATCGCCGCGATACGCCACCGTCTTGCCGTACCCTTCATAAGGCACGTTGAACAGCACCATCTTGCCGGCCACTTTCTCGCGGCCGAGGGCCTTCAGCGCGTCGAAACTCGAGACGGACACCACCTCGGCGGTGATGCCTTCGGCCGACGTAGCCACGCTGCCGCCCAGCCCCAGCATGCTAAGCGGATGGCGCACCGGCTTGACCATCTCGGCTTCTTCACGGCCGCGCACCCAGTGCGGCACTTTGACCGCGGGCGTCGCCACGTTCTCCAGACCGTCGCGCTTCATCTGCGCGGACGCCCACGCGATCGCGGCGTTCAGCGAATCCGATCCGCTCAGCCGGTTGCCAATGCGGTCGCAGAGATACGAAAGCTTGGCGTAACCATCCTGGTCGGCCAGGGCTGCGGCGATGATGCGCGCGGAAACCTCCTTGTACGATTCCGAGAGCGGCGGAGCCGCCGCCAGCAAAGCGATAGGGACCAGCAGAAACGAAAATCGCGAGAGGGCCATTCAGACAGTCTAACCGAGTCCGGGGCGTCTTGCAGCGGACGCGCAGACCTCAAGCAGAGTTCCTTCCGAGTGCGCCGTCAACCACCCGGAATTCGAAGATTGGGGGATTTCTCCTTCGTTCGCGGTTGCGGCCTTCGATGAGTGAGCTGGCAATTTGGCGTCAAGTGACCGGGGCCGCGATCTCCCTGCTTCCGATTATCGAATAGTGCCTCTCTTCTGTGCTGTTTTATGGAATGGAAGGCAAAGCGCACAAGTTGTTGTTAGAGTATCAACCGCGAATTAGCGACGGCAGTTGCGGAAGGCCCACCCGATCGCATCATCTTGATCTTATCCACGAATACCGTTTCAAGCTGAGTCAGCGTCTCCGTCGGAGTTTCACCCGTGAACTCCGCGAAGTCGTGAATCATGTGCATCTGGTCGTAATACCCGAAGTCGTGGGCCACGTCGGTCCAGGAGCGGGAGGCGAAACGAGCCTTGGTTTCGAGAGCCGCTTCGAACCTCGCGATTCTCGCGAAGCGTTTGGGGCTCATACCCACCTGCTGAATAAACCTACGCTCAAACTGGCGCACGCCCAACCCTGCGCTGTCGGCGAGTGCTGCCAATTCCACGCGGCCGCCTGACCGAATGATCCGGTGAGACGCGGCCGAAATACCATCGAAGCTGGCCGAACGGAGGGACCGACGCAATAGCATCTCGTCGACCAGACGCACCCGCTCCTCGAACGATTCGTTGCCCAGACGCTCCCGGACATGCGAACTGAAGCTTCCCAGCACGGAGTGACCCTCATAGTCCTGATCGGTCAGTTCGTGCATGGGAAGGGAGAATAGCCGGCGCATTCCATCCGGCTGAAACATGATCACGAACGACTCAAGAGCCCCGTGCAGTCGTAATTCTACCCGGCGATATGTCTGCGGACCGACAACAACGACCGGTGGAGATTTCCGATATATCCCTTGCCCATAGTCGAAAACATGGATCATATCGCCGAAAACAAACTCGATCATCGCCGCCGCGCGGGCGGGCACGGGGTGGACAACAACTGCGCCGCGAATCCGGACCTCACGCTGGACGTAGAAGCGGACAAATTGTTCGAGGCCTCGCGCGGGACTGTGGAAACGACTTCGCAGCATAGCCCGACTCCTTTTCGCGGCAGCTTCCCAGGACGCCCGAGAAGGGCGCCTGTCAGGCTATTGTGTCAGAATGCCAACCTGATGTCGTTGGCGAATTTCCACGGACCGCTTTAACCGTGCATTCTATCGAGCCAGCCAGTGAACAAAGTGGTGCCAGGCCGCGCTCGAACCAATTGGACCCGCCTCAAGAAACCCCGAAACCATCCGCTGAATCGCAAGGCCCCAGGTGAGCGGGTGAATTCGCCTCGCCACCAGTAAATCTCTCCCGACCGCGGCTGCCACAAAAGCCGTGATGGGAACCATGACGATCGCTGGAGGCAGCGACGCAAGCCATGGCGTGTGGCCAATCAGGTGCGCAAGCGGTGCGGGCATCAGCTCGATATTCGCGAACAGCATCAGTCGCCTGTGAATCTCCGGCCTTCGCCGAAACGCCACTGCCGCGATCGCCAGCGCGGAGAAAATGAGCAGGTTGGCCAATGGAAAGACAGTTTGATGGGCCAGTTCGTTGTTGATCCCGACGCTGAGATCCCCACTCAAATCGTAGCCTCGCCGCACCATCGCAATGCTCGTGGTGTATGCCAAAGGGATCATCAACGCAAGGATGACAATGGATGCGAGGCCAAGCCGCCGGTGAATCGCGACGCGATGGGTTGCGATGAGTCTGCTTTGGACCAGAAACAGGAGAAGCCAGGCGAAAAATACGACTCCGTGGGCAGCAGCGAGCGCCGAAAGCGGCGCGTGGCGTTCAGCGGGATGGATAATCGACGGGAGGAAGGCGATCAGCGAAATGGCGATCATCGCCAGCGCCATCCCGGTAAAGAACCACCGCTCGACCAAAGCGTTATTCTGCGGTTTCGATAAGGTCTGGTAGGGTGCCGTGGCCATGAGTGATCCTCGTTCTGCTCACGAGTCTAGCCGTATCCGGAACCTTGAAATAGTAAATATGCGACATCTCAATGGTGTGATCCCCCGTGACTCGACGCTTTTTGGGCCCGCTTTCAACTGGCGAGAACAGGCCATAGCACTCAGCGAGAGATCAATCGGTCCTCCTCAGGGGGGGGCGGGTGGAATGTCGGGCACTCGGAGGTTATGATTTAGAAACCTGCCAGGACCGTCGACACCGAGCCCCAACTTACCGAGCCGCGACCGTGAGGGAGCGGGTTCCGTCTACTCCTGCAGAACGTGCCGCAGCTCCTCGGGCCGGAAGCAGTGCGCGAACGCGGTCTCGCGCAGTATGCGGCCGGCCCGCACCAGTTCGGCCAGAGATTGTTCCATGGTCATCATGCCCTCGGCGCGGCCGATGGTGAGCTGGCTGCGGAGTTGGTGGTCGTCGCCCTTGCGGATCAGGTTGCGCACAGCGTCGGTGGCCATCATGATTTCCAGCGCGGGATAGCGGTTGATGCCATCCGCCGCGGGCACCAGTTGTTGCGCCACGACGGCCAAAAGGGCCAGCGACATTTGCTGCCGCATCTGCCCCTGGTGCGCCGCGGGGAACGAATCCAGGATGCGGGAGACCGACTGCGCCGCGTCGTTGGTGTGCAGCGTGGAAAACACCAGGTGCCCGGTTTCCGCGGCCGTCAGCACGGTGGCCATGGTCTCCGGGTCCCGCATTTCGCCCACCAGGATCACGTCCGGAGTCTGCCGCAGGATGCTCCGCAATGAGTGGACGAAATCGGGCGTATCGTGGCCGACCTCGATTTGCTCCACGATCGAGCTGCGGTTCACGTGCTGGTATTCGACGGGATCCTCGATGGTCACGATGTGGACGCGGCGGCGCGTGTTGATCAGATCGATCAGGGCCGCCAGCGTGGAACTCTTGCCGCAGCCGGTGGCCCCGGTGACCAGCACCAGTCCCTGGCGCCGGTCGGCGACGCGCGCAAGGGCCGCCGGCAGATGCAGCGACTCGAGAGTCGGAATGCGCGCCGGCAGCAGCCGGATGCTGGCCGCCAGGGTGCCGCGTTGGTGGTGGATGTTGGCGCGGAAGCGGCCGACGGGTTCGCGCACGAAGCAAAAATCCACCGACTTCTTCTTTTGCAGCTCGTCGTACTGGCGGGAATCCAGCAGCGGCAGCACGAAGTTGCGCACGTCGTCGGGCTCCAGCGGCGGACCGGCGGCGGGCGCCAGCACGCCGTTCACGCGCAGCGCCACCGGAGTCCCGGCGATCAGCAACAGGTCGGAGGCATTTTGCCGGCCCGCGAAAGCCAGCAATTGATCGAGCGATCCGGCGTTTTGGGGAGGGCGCGCCGGTGACGGCTTATCGGCGGGACGCGCACCCGGCGCGGCGCGGTTCAACTCTTCGACGATGCGGCTGAGATCCTGGTCGTAGCCCGCCATGGTTCAGACCTTCTTCTCAGACCTGCGTTTCGGTGGGTGGCGGCGGATCGACCCGCTCCACGACGATGGTGAAGTCCGCCAGGTGCGCGGCGATCGCGCCCACGGCCGCCAGCACAGGAGCGGCCACCGCGCCGATGGCGGCCACGGTCAGCGGGATCTCCATGAAGGTGTGGCCGTGGCCATCGCGGATGATGATGCGGCGAATGTTCCCCGCGTGGATCATCTCCCCGACCTTGTCGACCAGTTCTTTGCTCAGAACCTTAAACTCTTCCAGAGTGACCTTAAAGTTTTCCATAGCAGACGTCTTCAGTGTAACAGTGGGGCAGGCTCTCAGCCAGGTTGCCAGCCTGCAAGCCGCCTCTCAGGCGGCTTCCCGCAATCTACCGCTGAATCCTCGCCGACCCACCCCTGGCGAACGCCCGCACCTGGTCGAGCGTGGCCATCGTCGTGTCGCCGGGGAACGTAGTCAGCAGCGCGCCGTGCGCCCAGCCCAGCTTGATGGCCTCCTCCGGCCGCTCGCCGCTCATCAGCCCATAAAAAAACCCAGCCGCGAATCCGTCTCCGCCGCCGACCCTGTCCAGCACGTCCAGTTGGCACGTTGGAGACACATAAGCCTGCCCGCCGATCCAGGCCACCGCGCCCCAACTGTGCCGATTGGTCGAATGCACTTCGCGCAACGTAGTAGCCACGATCTTGATCTGCGGATGCCGCGCCACCACGCGGTCGATCATGCCGAAAAACGCGCTGGGGTCCAGCTTGGACTTGGCGGCCACCTCCGGGCCGGGTATGCCCAAACCCATCTGCAAATCTTCCTCGTTGCCCACCAGCACGTCCACGTTCTCCACGATGCGCCGGATCACCGCCACCGCCCGCTCGTGCCCGCCCGAGATGTTCCACAGCTTCGCGCGGTAATTCAGATCGAACGACACCACCGCGCCCGCGGCCTTGGCGGCGCGCATGCCTTCGATGATCACCTCGGGCGTGGTCTGCGACAGCGCGGCGAAGATGCCGCCGCTGTGAAACCAGCGCACGCCCGCGCCGAAGATGGCGTTCCAATCGAAATCGCCCGGCTTGAGCAGCGCGGCCGCCTCGTTGGCGCGGTTGTAAAAGACCACCGGTGCGCGGATGCCAAAGCCGCGGTCGCTATAGACCGCCGCCATGTTGGGGCCGGTGGCGCCGTCGTGCTGGAAGTGCTTGTAAAACGGCTTGACCCCCATGGCCCTCACCCGCTCTGCGATCAGCGCGCCGACCGGATAATCGACCATGGCGCTGGCGATGCCGGTGGCCATGCCGAAGCAGTCCGCCAGGTTCGCGGCGCAGTTGAATTCGCCGCCGCTGACGTGGATCTGGCACGCGGTGGCCTTGCGGAACGGGATGATGCCCGGATCGAAACGATGGATCAAAGCGCCCAGCGAAACTAAGTCGAGCGCCCCCGTAGTTGGAATCTGAAGAGTATCAGTCATGTCTCTTTCTTGTGGGGCAGGCTCTCAGGCTGCGGCGGCCTCTCAGGCCGCCTCTTCCCAGGCCGCCTCTTCCCCGCCTAAGCGTTGTAAGTCCCCGATGAAACCCGGCCGCCCCGCCCAGTCCAGTTAGTATGGAAGAACTGGCCGCGCGGCTTATCGACACGTTCATAAGTATGCGCGCCGAAGAAATCGCGCTGGGCCTGCAGTAAGTTCGCAGGCAGGCGAGCGGTGCGATATCCATCGTAGAAAGCTAGAGCGGTGGAGAAAGCCGGAGTGGGAACCCCACACTCAATAGCCTGCACAATGGCGCGCCGCCAGGAATCCTGGTAACCGCCCAGCGTGCTGCTAAAAAAACTATCGAGTAACAAATTACTCAGTTGCGGATTCTTATCGTAAGCTTCCTTGATCTTCCCCAGGAACCGGCTGCGAA
Organism: Bryobacterales bacterium; assembly: GCA_003166475.1. Taxonomy (GTDB): domain Bacteria; phylum Acidobacteriota; class Terriglobia; order Bryobacterales; family Bryobacteraceae; genus Bog-159. Next base: position 24,593 of record PMVV01000076.1, read on the forward strand.
TGATACAGCCGCCGCGCCACATCAACGCGATGCCGCCGAAGTTCAAATTCCACCCCTCTTCTTTCGCGGCTTCGCGCAGCAGCATGTAGCCCTGCGCATACGAAATCATCTTGGAGCAATACAGCGCGCGGCGCACATCTCCGATAAAGGCGACGCGATCCTCGGCCGGCGCGCGTTTCGGTCCAGTGAGAATCCTGGAGGCGGCCACCCGTTCGTCTTTCATCGCGGACAGGCAGCGCGCGAACACGGCTTCCCCGATAAGCGTCACCGGCGTGCCCGTATCCAGCGCGCTGATCCCGGTCCACTTGCCGGTGCCTTTCTGGCCGGCGGTGTCCAGGATCTTGTCCACCAGCGGCGCGCCGTCGTCGTCCAGCTTGGTGAAAATCTCGGCGGTGATTTCGATCAGGTAGCTGTCCAACTCGCCCTTGTTCCAATCCGCGAAGACCTGGTGCAGTTCGCCCGCATTGAGGCCGAGGCCATCCTTCAGCAACTGATACGCCTCGCAAATCAACTGCATGTCGCCGTATTC
>PMVV01000007.1 GCA_003166475.1 Bryobacterales bacterium
CCTCCGAAGCCCCCTCTCCTGCGGCGTGTCTCGCGCCGGACCTGGATCGTCTCGGGAGCCGCTGCCGCCGGGGTGGCCGGTTTGGGCGCGTTCTTGCGCTATATAGAGTGGGCGCCCACTCTTCCGGCGAAACCGCTAGTCATGCTGACCCCCACCACACAGTCGATCGATTCCCTCGACGGCCCCACCGCGGCCGGCGCCATCGATCTGCTGCTGGCCGACCAACTCCAGCAATCCGCCCGCATCCGCATCCTTCCCAAAGACCGCGTGCAAGCGGCATGGCAGCGCATCGCCGGGGCGGCCGCACCTTTGCCGCCCAAGCTGGCGCCCGCGCAAGCCAGAGACATCGCCATGCGCGAGGGCGCGCAGTTCGTGGTTTTCAGCAACCTCAGCCGGGTGGCCGACGAGCAGGTGTTGGAACTCCGTCTGCAGTTGATGGGCAACGAGCCCGCGCACGCGCGCGAGGAATGGCCCAACGCCTTTTCCGCGCCGCGCATGAGCGACCTGCCTTCAGCGGTCTACAAAAGCGCTTCGTGGGTGCGCCGCACGGCCGGCGAATCGGCGGGCGACGTCGAAACGCGCAGCCGCCATCCCGAGGAGTTAACCACTTCTTCCTGGCAGGCGCTGCAGGAGTACACGCTCGGCGATGAGGCGTGGAAGGCTTCCAAGAGCGAGGTCGCGATTCTGCATCTGAAAACTGCGCTGGACCTGGACCCCTCCTTCGCTTTTGCCGCAGCTCGTCTCGCTGATATTTTGACCGGGATGGACCGTCGCGACGAAGGCCTCCCATACTACAGCAATGCCGCCGATCTCATCCGCCAAAAGAACCTCACCGACCGGGAGTCGCTCCGCATTCGCGGACTCTTCGCCCTCGATACCGGCCAGATGGAAGAAGCGGAGCGTGTCTTCACCCGTTTTGCGCTAGACTACCCTGAAGACGGCCTGCCGCTTTTCTACAAAGCCGCGGCAGTCGAAGCTCAAGGACGAGTCGATCGGGCGGTGGAGCTATCTCGCCAGGCACTTACAAAGGATCCGCGCTCCTACCCGTTCGCCGTATCGTATGGTTATCGGCTGATGCGTGCTGGTCGTCTCAACGAAGCGGAGCAGCAGTGCCAAGCCGCGATAGGAATTCATCCACTGGACGGCACGGACCAGCTTCGCTCGGCGCTGGCGTTCAGCCGTCTCGACCTCGCCGGTTGCTGGAGCAGCCTGGAGAGGATGCGCACGACTGGTTCGGCGCCTTACCAAAGCAAGGCGTGGGCCATGGAGGCGTGTCTGCGCGCGGAGCAAGGCAGGTGGCCGGAGGCCGGGCGGCTTCTCGACGAAGGGCTGGCATGTGATCGGAAAGCAGGTTTAGCGACACACGAGCAGTTCACGAAAAAGCGCCTCCTGATTCAAACCCTGCTGCGCCAGCAGCGCAGGCGAGAAGCGATTGAGATGTGCAAGGACGCGCTCGATATGCCGCTCGGCCACGAGGATAGGATGCAGACTGGTTGTCTTTCGGCGCAAGCCGGCAACGTCAGTTTGGCTGAGCGCTGCGTCGTGCAAGGACTGCCCGACTGGCCTTCTTACACGCACTGGAGCCTCCGGCTCAATGGGGAACTGGCCCTGGCCAGAGGCGAACATCAGCGGGCGCTGCAATTGATGAAATCGGCTCCGCCGTCGCGATTTGAGTGCGAGTGGCCGGAGTATGTCGCACGCGCCGCCGAGGCTGTTGCCGACTGGCAGACTGTGCGACCGTTGGTCGCCGGCCTTTTGGAGCATTCGCCGGCTTATTGGTATCAGGTGGATGTTACCGGACCTGGATTCATATCGTACGCTATCGCGCTAGCGCCCCGCTGCCGGTTATCTGGGGCGGCCCTTCTCCGCGGGGAGGCCATTCGTTCGGCTTTATCACAATTCACTTAGTTTGGAAAGGAAAAACGATGAACTCGCACGGTCAACTGCTTGCGTTGTACCTTCTGATGGTCAGCGATTCGACGCTGTCTCGGCTCTTGAAAGGGAGCACGAGCGGTACTATCCTGCAGACCAATTTCAGCAACTATGCGGGAGCCCATTATCAACTTGTCCTCAGTACTGTCCCAGACATCAGCGGTCTGTTCCAGAACGGCGTCGTGTCGCTAAAGCCGTCAGACGTCATGGGCGTCCTCGGCCTAACGGCCTACTCCGGAGGCAGCGGCCCTTGCCCGGTGACCCACGAAGAGGTCGCGATAATCGGCGCCCTTCACCGGCAATTCCCTTACACAGAGGGCGATGCTCAGGTTTTCTTGAAACTTCTTGGCAAGAAGCCGAAATCGCCTGACCAACGTTGACCCATGGACCGCCGACAATTCCTCGCAGCGGCGATAGGCGCGCTCGCCGGCAGGAGTGTGCGCGCGCAGCCAGACTGCGATTTTGCAGACTGCAAGCTACCGCCAATCAACCCAGGCCACATTGACGCAGGCAAGGCGGGCCGCTTCGAGCGGCCAGCCGGCCTGACCAAGCGGCCGCTCTGGTCGAAGCTCTCGATTCCGGAGAAAGCGCGGTTGTTCTCGACACTTCAGAAGGCCTACCAGCGCATGTCGCGGATGTGTCCGCGGGATCCGCGGAGCCTTGCCTTTCAGGCCTGGCTGCACCAGTACTATTGCTGTAACCATAAGGCTAGCCACGCGAGGAGCTTTCCAGGCGCTGCCACGAATATCCATAACACGTCGGACTTTCTGCCCTGGCATAGGGCTTTTCTCTTCTTTCATGAGCGCATAATTCAAGGCGTGTCTGGCAACAAGGATTTTCGTCTCCCCGTTTGGGACTGGGAGTCGCCATGCGGCTTTCAGACTCCATGGCCCTACGACAGCATGCCTTTGCCCGTTGTGCCATGCAAGTGTAGCCCGCGCAGGGAGACGGTCGCCCCCATCACGCCTTTCTGCTTGCAGGAGTGGCTGACGAGCGGGAGCTTCGACGAGTTTGCGGGGCCCCCAGGT
>PMVV01000471.1 GCA_003166475.1 Bryobacterales bacterium
CGCGTCCACATGGAAGACGACGCGGGCAAGAGCATCCACGACGGATTTCCGGATTCCGCCCGCTACACCTACGTAGATCTGAATCGCTCGGGCACGCCGCTGATCGAGATCGTCACCGAGCCGGATATGCGCGGCTCCCAGGAAGCCTACGATTTCCTGACCGGGCTGAAGCAGACGCTGGAATTCCTGAACGTCTCCACCTGCGACATGGAGAAGGGCCACTTGCGCTGCGACGCTAACGTGTCGGTGCGGCTGAAGGGCGCGGAGCGATTCGGCACCAAGGCCGAGGTAAAAAATCTGAATTCGTTCCGCTTTCTGAAGCTGGCGCTGGACCACGAAATCGCGCGGCAGGTGGGAATTCTCGAGGCGGGAGGCGCGATCCCGCAGGAGACGCGGTTGTTCAATCCCGAGACCGGCGAGACCGCCAGCATGCGCAGCAAGGAACACGCGCACGACTACCGCTATTTTCCCGAGCCGGACCTGGCGCCGTTGCGGGTGGCGGATGCCTGGCTCGACGAGATCCGGTCGCGCATGCCGGAGTTGCCCGCCCGCAAACGGGCGCGCTTTCTGGAGAGCTACGGGCTCAGCGCTTATGACGCGGATGTGCTGACGGCCAGCCGCGCGATCGCCGAGTATTACGAGAAGGCTGCCGCTGTGGCCGGAGAGCCAAAGGCCGCCGCCAATTGGGTGATGGGCGACCTGATGGGCGCGCTGAACGCCGAAGGCAGGCAGATCGCGGATTCTCCCGTCGCGCCCGAGCGGCTGGGGGAACTGGTGGCCCTCATTCGGAAGGGCGAGATTTCCGGGAAGATCGCCAAAGAGGTCTTCGGAAAGATGTTCGCGAGCGGCGAGGCGGCGCCGGCCATCGTCGAACGAGAAGGGCTGAAACAGATCAGCGACACCGGCGCGCTGGAGCAGATCGTCGATCAAGTGCTGCAACAGAACGCCAGGCAAGTGGAGCAGTACAGGAGCGGCAAGGCGACGGTGCTCGGATTTCTGGTGGGCCAGGTGATGAAGGCGTCGCGCGGGCAGGCCAATCCCGGAGTAGTGAACGAGTTACTAAGGAAAAAACTATGTTGAAAGAAGGCGATCCAGCTCCCAAGATTCAGTTACTGACCGAAGCGGGCGAACCGTTCGATTTGGACGGAGTGCGGGGCAAGAAGGTGGTGCTTTTCTTTTACCCAAAGGCAAGTACTCCGGGCTGCACGGTGGAAGCGTGCGAGTTTCGCGACACCTTCAAGAAGTTTGAGACGAAGGGCGTGGTGGTGCTCGGCATTTCCAAGGACTCGCCCAAGGCGCAGACCAGATTCAAAGAGAATCAGGGCCTGCCCTTCACGCTTCTGTGCGATGAGGACAAGAGGGTCGCGGATGCCTACGGCGTGTGGAAAGAGAAGAATATGTACGGCAAGAAGGTAATGGGGATCGAGCGCACCACCTTCGTGATCGACGAGCAGGGCAAGATCCAGAAGATCTTCTCGAAGGTCAAGCCTGCCGGCCACGCCGAAGAGGTGCTGGCGGCGATTTAGTTAATAGACACTTCCGCCCGGCTGAGTAGACTCCACAACTCCGCTTCTAGCCGAGAGAGTATAGCCCAGTCCGCCCGCTCCAGTCCAGTTACTGACATTGAACGTCCCGCCCGCACGCACGCGATACACGGAAACATTGCGGAACGTCAGCGGCGTCCCTGGTTTGCATACTTCCGGCCGCCCCGCCGTGCGCAGATAGTAGACGGCGCCCGTCCCGGTCACAACGCCGCTGCCGTCCGGCTCCATCAAGAACGCCGTCTTCTCGTCGGTGGCAATGGCCGAGGCCTGGGATGCGTCTCCGTCCTGAACGACCCTCGCGAGAAACGCGATCAGCCGGCCCATGCGGTCGCGCGCGGCGAAGTGATCGTCGGTGAACATGCCGCGCAGGAGCGGCGACACGGTGAGGAAGCCGCTTTCGATGGTGATCAGCGGGGTGAACGGATTGGCGAGCGCCTGCGGCGAAGTCACCGAGCCAGTGAAGGCCGAGTAGCCGAACTGGGCCAGCACGGCGTTCCCGGCGCTGGTGCCGCCGACCGGCACGCCGCGTGCGGCCAACGCGTTAATTGCCGCGGCAACGGGCGTGCCGGCGTAGTACTTGACATAATTGGATTGATCCCCGCCGGCGATGAAGAGCGCCTCGGCCTTCAGGATGGTGTCTTTGACAAAGGGCTGCGCGGCCCCTGCGCGGCTGCGCACGATGAGAGTCGCAACGGAGTTGAGGGCGGGACAGAGTCCCCGGATGTACGAATTGTAGGCGGCGGTCCCACTGGCGCGGATCACAAGGAAGTCTCCGCCATTGGCCTTCGCGCACATCCATCGATACGCGGCGTCCACATCCGTGCTGCCGCCTTCGAACAGGATTCCACCCCTGGTCGTGGCGGCGACCTCGCTCGGATTGCCAAGACGGATGTAGTCCCAGCCTTCGCCTTTGGTCGGCGTGCCATCGGACTCCGCGCAGGCGGCGGCTGCCAGCAACATGAAGACGCAGAGTCGCCGGATCAATTCGCACTCGCTACACGCAGTGTCTTACTGAGCTTGGCATCTGCGGAGGACTCGCCCACCGTCAGCTCGACCTCGTCCTGTTCCAGCGCCCAGCGTTTCCCGGCAACGTCCCAGTAAGTCAGCGAATCGACCGCTAAAGGAATCTCCACCGTTTTGGTTTCGTTCGGCGCCAGCGTGACTCTGCGGAAGCCGCGCAACTCTTTCGCGGGCCGGTCCACGGCGGATTTCACGTGCTTCACATAAAGCTCGACTACTTCATCGCCCGGTCGCGCCCCGGTATTTTTCACATCCACGCTGACTGTGACTTTGCCACCCGCTGCCAGGCGTCCGGCGCTGACTCGTAACTTAGAATACCTATAAGTCGTGTAACTAAGTCCATACCCGAACGGATACAGCGGATCGCCCTTGAAGTACATATAAGTGCGGCCGTGCCGGATGTCATAGTCCATCATGGTGGGAACCTGGTCGAGTGACTTCGGCCAAGTCTGCACCAGGCGTCCGCCGGGATTGTAATCGCCGAACAGCACTTCGGCGATGGCGGTACCCATCTCCTGCGCGTTGTGGGTCATGTGCAGGATGGCCGGCAGGTTCTCCTGGCTCCAGTTAATGGCGAACGGGAAACTCGCCACCAGCACCATCACGGTCTTCGGATTGGCGGCGTAAACCTGCTTCACCAGTTCTTCCATTTCCAGGTTGATGGCCCGCCGGTCCACCGCCTCCTTGCCGTCGCTGGGAGTTGGGCACTTCTCCCAACCGGCATCGCAGGTGGTGTGGTTACCGACGAAGACCACGGCCACGTCGGACTCCTTCGCCGCCTTCACTGCCGCGCCGTTGTCGTTATTTGCAGCATAGTTCACGGTGATGCCGTCGCCGAGCTTTCGCTTGATGCCTTCGAGCGGAGTGATGGTGTAGGGAGGCGTGCCGCTGTACCAATCCAGCAGCACCTCATTGGCGCGCGGGCCGATCACCGCAATCGACTTCAGCTTCGACTTGTCGAGCGGCAGGAACCCACCGGCATTTTTCAGCAGCACAACCGATTCCAGCGCCACCTGTTTGGCAACGTCCTGGTGCCCGGGCGTCTTCCAGGCGTCCTCTTCGCCCACCAGTTTCGAGTACGCCACGCGCTCCGGCGGATCCAGCAGCCCCAGCCGGATCATGACCCGAAATTCGCCTTTGATCACATCGTCGATCTCCGCTTCGGTCAACAGTTTTTCTTTGAGCGCATCGTTGACCGGACCCTGGAAACGGTCGAGGAACTGGTTGATCCCCGCCTTCACCGCGCCCGCCGCGCCCTCGCTCAATTTGGGGTAATACTTGTGCAGCCTGATCATGTTGCCCAACGAGCCCGCATCGGTGCAGATGATCCCGTCCACGCCCCATTCCTTCATGGTGATCTCCCGCAGGATGGGGTTCACGGTCATGGGAATGTGATTCCACGCATTGTACGCGGCCATGTAGGCGCGCGAGCCGCCGTCCAGCACACCCATGCGGAACGGGACCGAGTAGTACTCGCGCAGCAACCGCTCGTCGAAGTCGGAGGACGAACCGCCGCGGCCGTTCTCGTTGCTGTTGGCCAGGAAGTGTTTCATCAGGGAGGCGGTCAGCCAATACTTGGGGTCGTCGCCCTGGAGGCCCCGCACCATGGCGGTCACCATCGTGCCGTTGAAAAATGGATCTTCGCCGAAGCACTCCTCGGTCCTGCCCCAGCGCGGGTCGCGGCCCAGGTCGGCATTGGGCGCGCGCACCACCAGGCCGCCGCGCTTCTTGCTCTGATAGATGTAACGCGTTTCGTTGCCTTCCACCCCGCCCGCCTTGCGGATGAGGTCTGGATCCCAGGTCTCTCCCATGCCGATGGCTTGCGCGAATTGAGTGGTGGGAATCGGCGTGGGCCGGCCCCATCCGCCGGGACCGCCCAGCGCCAGGCCGTGCAGTCCCTCGACGTGGCCGGTGCCCTGGATGCCCAACCGCGGCACGTTCGGGCGCGTGCCCAGGCAGGCGACCTTTTCGTCCAGGTTCATCAGCGAGACGATGTTGTCTACCCGCTGCTCGATGGGCAGGTCGGGATTCTGGAAAGGATGTTGGTAAGGGCCGTCGGCGGCGGCCGGGCTGCGCATCAGGAAAAACAGGGAGATGGCGGCCAGAGTGGTGATGGGTTTCATGAAACCACCATTATCCACCCTGGTTGGCCCGGCCGGGATTTGGCTTTCGTTTTGGGCTTTTATTGAAAACAAAGGGTCGAATTGGGTTTGCTTCGTAATTTGACTTTGGATTTGTCGAGATTTTCGACTGCCGTTTGGGCGAATGCAACGAGCAGCGTTTATTTCGATTTCGTGTAACATTTCGTAACATCCGGCTGCGACCGGGACCCTCCGTGCCGTGTCCGAACCTGACTGAGCATATCATGGCGGCCGTTCCAACTTGCCTGACGGATTGGCGGTTAGCGTTTGTTTTCAGATCATGGCAGGCGGCGCGAGACGGGTGACCGAAGATCGCGGCGCGGCGGTCAGCCCTTGATTAGCAATCTTTGCTAACCAGGGCTGGATTTACGGTATGATGACTTCAGGGTCAGGACCTCAAGGGAGGAGGTTGCCTTGCCAACTCGAAATGTGAATTTGACCGAAGAACTGGAGCGCTTCGTGCTGGAAAAGGTCGAGACCGGACGCTACGAAAGCGCCAGTGAAGTGGTACGCGCCGCGCTCCGGACACTGGAACGCGAGGAGCGGCAGTATGAAGCGAAACTTGCGGCGCTCGGCAGCGCCATTGATGAGGGCGATGCCAGCGGGATTACAGAGGGCAATGTCTTTGACCGTGTACGGAAAACATTGAACCTGCCGACCGCGGCACGCTAGCCGGTGGCCTCGTTTCGTCACTCCCGTCGAGCAGAATCCGACCTGCTCAGCATCGCTCAATATACCCTCCGCACTTGGGGCGAAGAGCAGACCATCCGTTACATTGATGACCTCGAGGCGTGTTGCCAGATGCTCGCCGACAATCCCATGTTAGGCCGGGCATGCGATCACATTCGCCAAGGTCTGCGCCGGGTGGAGCGCGGCCGGCACGTCGTGTTTTACCGGGAGGATGCGGGAGGAATTCTGATTTCACGTATCCTGCATCGGCGCGTGCTGCCCGAGAGGTGGCCCATGAACGATGATGACGATGGGCTCTAAAGAAGGGCATGGGAAAAACAGGGCGCTGGCGGCCAGAGTGGTGACGGGTTTCATGAAACCACCGTGTTATCTAACTGCTATACTTGCGGGTGCAATGGTTGGAGCCTCGACCGACAAGCGCCTGCGCCCCGCGGTTCTGATCGAGAGAGCCCGCACCCGGTGCACAAGCTGCGAAGGGGCCTAAACGACGGGCAGGAGCTGACAAATGTCAATCTGGTATCCCTCCTCGGGATTGACCTGGAGCCAATACCTGCAGGCGGAGTCTTTCGTTCGGGATGTGCGAGGCAGCATTGATACGAGCCGGAGCACAATGCGGTCGGCGATCTCCAGCCAAACACGGAGCCTTGTCGCCTCAAATGAACAACTGGCCAACAGATTCGGCAGAGCATTTGACCAGATGTCAGGGCGGCTCGAAATGGGCCTTCGCGCCATCGAGCAGGGTATCGGCAGCGTCGCAGATGCCATAGAAGCCTTCCACGCGGATTTCACTTATAGCTTCAACCTCCTGGTCGAGCAGATGCGCATCCAAAACGGGCTACTGGTGGCGCTGGTTGATAAGCTGGATGCAATTCACAACACTCTGAAGAGTCCGACCGCGACCAAGGCCCGCGAGTTTTACCAAATCGGCTGCGAGCGCATGGCAAGGGGGTTGCTCGATAAGGCGATGGAATCCCTTCAGCGGTCCGCAGAACTCAACGATACGGATTTCTTCACGCAGTTCCAAATTGGGAAGCTTTACGTCTACGGCATCGACGACGACGACAACGTAGTGGACCTTGCGAAAGGGAAGGCCCACCTCTTGGAGGCGGCGCGATACGGGAAGGCCGAGGCCTCGGCCGATCCGTCCTTTTTGCGCTTGGCGGCACAAGCTTGCCTACACGCATCAATCGCGGTGTATGCGAGTATCGACGACGGTGGCCAGAATCAGCGCGGCGCCGATCTTCTAAAGGAGGCCGATTCTCTGGCGTCAAGAGCGCTCCAGTACGATCTGGAGCTTGGTGAAGCTTTCTACCATCGCGCGAAGTACTCCGCTTTACTCAAAGACCCGAGCACAACTACGCTGCTCAGGTCCGCGGTACAACTGGATCGCGACTATGCCGTAAAGGTGGACCTTGACCCCGCTTTCGAAGGGTGCCGCCCGCAGGTCGCGCAGCTGTTGGAGCGGCTAAGAGATGACGTGCGGTCACAGGCGGAAGAGCAAGTCAGACGCACGCGATCCACGCGGCAAGAGGCCTTGAACTGGGAACTAAACTCTCAGCAACTGGCTAGTCTGCTTGCCGACGCTGAGCAACACTGGGCGACGGCACAATCTAATGCCAGGTATGGCACGTACTTCGGCTTCCTGGATTCGATAACTGCGGCACGTCGCGCGGCGGATCAGTTTGGGGAACTCGCAGCAACGCGGCGGACCGAGGAAGAACAGGCGCTGTCGGTAGCACACAACAAGGTAAACGTCACGTTGGAACGGGCGGGGCGGATTACCGCAAATGCGGAACGATTCGACCGCGCGAAGCAGTTGCTTCAACGCAGTCGCGTGGAAGCGAATGCAAACACTTTCGGTGCATACCAACAAGCCAAGGCACTGACTGGTGCGGCACAGTCGAATGCGGACGGGGCGCTGAGCGACACGCAGACATTCAATGCGGAGGAGTCCAGACGCAGGCAAAAAAGGCGGCGGTTTGAGGAGGCCACGGCAGAGATCCCCAGACTGTTCATCATGCTCCCGCTTATCTGGGGCATTGTTAGCTTCGTAGTTCTCGGGATGGGCGCGTGCGGCTTCCATGGTGGCAATATTATCGAACACCGCGAATACGCTGATTTTACGTTCGACCGGTTTCTGATTGGGGCGGGCATCGCGCTGTTCTTTGGCATCGTGTCGTTCTGCAAGAAGCTGTGATTTTCCTTCAGCTTTCTCCGCGCCGACCTCCGCCCCGCCGGCGCAACGACGCCAGATCTATCCTCACCCCCGTTGATTCGCGGCCAAAGCGTCCTCCACCGTTAGGCAGAACTGGAAGACGGTATCCAGGCGCGTGACCCGGAAACAATCGCGCACGTAGCCCTGCGCGCCCGCCATCCACAGTTTGCCGCCGCTCTCCTGCACTTTGTTGAGGCAGTAGATGAACCGGCCGATGCCGGTGCTGTCGATGCGCTTCACCCCGGTCATGTCGAAGACGATGCGGCGCAGACCTTGCTCCAGCGCGCCGTTCAGAACCGCCTCGATCCGTTCGCCCTCCGGCCCGCGCATCACGCTGCCTTCGAGCGAGATCACGACGGTCGCGGGCGCGACCTCTTTTTGATTGATTACCAGTGCCATCGAGCGCTGTCCCTCACCAGTATATGCCGGATGGGTCTTTTTGCGGGGACCATCCGTATACAGGATAGTGGTATGATCCTCGCGGCGGCTATGAATCCGGAGGCGTTTAGCGGCGCGCAAGATGCCATCGCCCGTATGCGGCGGGGGGATCCCGACGCATTGACGGCGGTGATCTCGCGCTACCAGCACAGGCTGTACCGCTATTTGCTGCGGTTGGTGCGGGAACCGGCGGCGGCCGACGACCTGTTCCAGCAAACCTGGCTGCGGGTGATGGAAAAGATTGGCCGCTACGATGCGCGGCGCAGTTTTGAATCGTGGCTGTTTTCGGTGGCCCATAACCTGGCCATCGACGCCTGGCGTGGCAAACGCGGCGAAAGCCTCAATCATGCAGGTGATGCAGGTGATGCAGGTGACGCGGGCGATTCCGGCGAGGCGCCGATCGAGCGCCTGAGCACCGGCGAGCCGGATGCTTTGGAGCGGCTGCTGGATTTCGAGCGCGGCGCCATGCTGGCGGCTTGCATGCACGAATTGCCAGCCATCCATCGCGAGGTGCTGACCTTGCGCTTTGAAGAAGATATGAAGCTGGAAGAGATCGCGGAGGTGGCCGGTGTCCCGCTTTCGACCGTGAAAAGCCGGCTGCGGCGCGCGCTGGAAGGGCTGCGCGCGGCCATGGAGGCGCGGCTTCCGGGAGGACGGAGAGCATGAGCGAGCACGAATCCCATCATGACATCGCCGGAATGTTGGCGCTGGCGGCCGCCGGAGCGCTGGACGCCCAGGAGCAGCGGCGCCTGCAGGAGCATGCCCGCGAGTGCGAGGCGTGCCGGCGCGAACTGGAAATCTGGAGCGGCTATTCGCAGGGTCTGCGGCAACTCCCCCAGCCGCCGATCCCCGCGCAGTTGATGGAGCGGACGCGCACGCGCCTGGTGCAGGAGCACGCCGCGGCGGCCGACCGGCGGTGGGACGAGTTGATGTTGGGAGCGCTGGCGCTGTTTGCCTGGACCGTGGGACTGACATTCTGGTTTGTGGCGCGCATCGTGACCGGCGGCGAACTGGTGATTATGGGCGCCAATCTGGTCCGGTTCGGAACCTGGTCGGCAGGCTCGACCGTTTTGGTGTGGCTGACCGCGGCGGTGGCGGCCATCGCCCTGGGAAGACGCCGCCGCGAATTGAGGAGGGCTTTATGAGTCGCTTTCAAGATGAAGTGGAATTGGTGCCCCGTCCGGCGTTCGCCATCGGCGTGTGCGTGTGGCTGGCGTTTTTCCTGTTGATGTTCTTGGTGCCCATCGGGCACGATCCGCAGCTTAGAAACTGGCCCCTGGCGGGTAAGCTGGCGATCTCCGTCCTGCCGGGCCTGCCGCTGTTTTTCCTTGCTTCGCTGGTCGGCTACGTCTACGCCGATGCGAAGCGGCGCGGCATGCGGTACGTAATGTGGACATGGCTGGCAGCCCTGATCCCCAACGCCATCGGGATCATCCTGTACTTCGTTCTGCGCGACCCGCTGCTTCTGAATTGCACGCAATGCGGCGCCCAGGTGCGGACGGGCTTTGCGTTTTGTCCGAAGTGCGGCGGCTCCCTATCGCACGCCTGCCCGCAGTGTCGGCGCGCCGTGGAGCCGGGTTGGACGCACTGTGTGTACTGCGGCGCGTCCCTGAGTGGGGCGTGAGCGCCCTGCCGGAGTGATTCGCACCGATTTGTGCGAGACTCAAATGGTGAAGGGAAGCGAGTTTCTGCGGAAGTTGCGGGGATGGCGGCTCGAATCGGATTCGACTATCCTGAAGGACCCTAAGAAGGAGTTGGGCGCCGGGCTGCTTCGGTCGAAGTGCCGCGACCTGGGGATTGAACCGCGCGACTTGTAAGAAGGAGACTCGATGTTCACTTTCGCCTACCCCGCCGTTTTCAGCCGCGATGAAGATGGACGTTCGCTCGTCGACTTTCCCACTGCCCATACTGACGGGGCGGATGCGAGCGAAGCAATGGAGGAGGCCATCGACTGTCTGGGTAGCAGCATCGCATTCGCGATGGCCGGCAAGCGAATCGTACCCAGGCCGTCCCGCCTGAAACGCGGGCAGAAGCTGGTACCTGTCCCGGTGTGGATCGTGGCCAAACTCGCTCTCTACTGGGCGATTCGTGACCTTGGCATCAGCCAGTCGGAACTGGCCCGCCGTCTCAAAGTGCGCGAGACCGTCGTCCGGCGCATGCTGGACCCGAACCACGACACCAGGCCGGAGAAGATTCAGGCCGCGCTCGAAGCGCTCGGTAAACGGGTCGTCATGGCCTATGATGACGCGGCGTGAACCCTGCTGAGTGTTGGTAGGGGTCAGATTGAGGCGCGTACCTGCAGTGGCATTGCGCACCGCTTCACCTGAGCCGATCCTCCCGAATGAGCTGGGCAGGATCGCTTGGCGTGCGCCCTTGGACCGGCGGATTGGATCGAATGGACGCGAGCAGCGCCCGCCGGCGAGCTTTCGGGTCAAGCCCGCGTCGGGGCTCGACCGGGTGTTTGGTTTGAAGACGCGGCACGTCTCATCACCCCTCGCGCGGGCGCAGCCACACATGATACACCGCCGCTCCCGCGCCAATGGTGGCCAGCGCGGTGACCGACGCCACCGGCTGCCACACGATGCCGTAGGCGATCATGCAGGCGCCCACCAGGATGTAGGCCAGCGGAATCGCCGGAAAACAGAAGCTCACCGGGCGCAGCTTCTGCCATCCCGGCCGGCGGCGGAAGATGAACAGCGACGCCACCGACAGCACCGAGAAAAAGGTCAGGCTGAAGCCGATGTAGTACACGAGCTGGGTAAAGGGCGTCAGGGTCATCAGCATGGCGCAAAGACCTTGGCTCACGATCGCGTTCACGGGCGTGTGCCACTCCGGATGCACGGTAGCCGCCGCCTTGAAGAAGGCCTTGTTCTTGGCCATGGCGTAGTAAACGCGCGGTCCGATGGTCACCTCGGCGTTCACCGTGGCCATGAGCGAGAGGGCCATCAGCGCGGAGAAGGTTCCCGCCACCTGCGGGCCGAACAGGTTGGAGGCTGCCAGCGAGCCGACCGCCATCACCCCCTTCATGTTTTCGAGCGGCGTGGAGTAAATGAAGATCAGGTTCAGGCCGATGAAGAGCGCGGTGACCAGCGCCGTGCCGGCCGCCAGCGCGGCGGGCAGGGTCCGTTCCGGGCGTTTTAATTCTTCCGCCACGTAGGTCGCGGCGTTCCAGCCGCTGTAGGCCACCATCACCCACAGCAGGCTAATTACAAACTGCGCCGGCAACGTGGTATGCGCGGTGCGCACGGCCGGCTCGGAGAAGTGATGCCAGCTTCCCGATCCGCTCAGGAATCCCAGCGCGATAAAACCAACGATCACCGCCAGCTTGGCGGCGGTGAGCGCGTTCTGCACCCTGGCCGTGCGCCGCACTCCCAGGCAATTCAGCACGCTGAAGCCCGCTATCAGCAGGCAAGCGAGCGCCTGTTCTCCGCCCAGATGCATCGAGAACGGCCCCGAGCCGAGCACGTAGCGCGCATGCCCCTGTTTGAGCGACGGAAAGAAATATCCCAAATAGTTGGAGAAGGCCAAAGCGGCCGCCGCGATGGGCGCGGAGAAGCCGGCGAAGAAGGAGACCCATCCGGTCATGAACCCCCAGGCGGGACCGAAGGCGCGGGTGAGGTACACATATTCGCCGCCGGAGCTGGGGAAGTTGATGCCCAGTTCAGAATAGCTGAGGGCGCCGGCCAGGGCGAACAGAGCGCCCGCCAGCCACACCGCCAGGATGAGCTTGGCGCTGCCCAAGTCCGCCGCCATGATGCCCGTGGTGGTGAAGATGCCCATCCCCACCATGTTGGAGACCACCAGGGCCGTAGCGCTCACAAACCCGAGTTGGCGGAGGAGTCCCGCTTTGCCCTGAAGCTGCGTAGGCATGTTTGCTATTGGTCATTGTATGTCACTTGCGATAAACACTGAGCCGCGACCGTGAGGGAGCGGTCCTTTCAGAGCGTGAACGGGTTTCTGAGAAGATCCGGCAGGAACATCGTTCGGGCGGGTAGGGGGTGGGTCACTGGCAGCAGTTAAGACACGCCGTTCACGCTCTAAATTGTATAGTGACGGGCGTTGGCGAAACGTTTCATTGGCGGGGTGGGTACTAGTACAGTTTTTGGGGGCGGCCTGAGAGGCCGCGCAGGCCGGGGGCCTGCCCCACGATTCCGTGCTAATATGTGGTAGCGCCACATATGGAAGAACGATCTATCGACCGCGAATGGAAGAAGGGCAGCGCCGAACTGCTGCTGCTCTCGCTGCTGGAGACGGTGCCCCGCCACGGGTACGAAATCGGCAAGCTGATCGAACAGCGGTCGCAAGGCGCGCTACGCTTTCACGCGGCGTCGCTATACCCGCTGCTGTATCGCCTGGAGAAGCGCGGCTGGATTCAAGGCCGATGGGTGGAGAAGAGCGGGCAGCGCCGGCGGCGCTATTACAAGTTGACGGCGCCGGGACGGAAAGTCCTGGCTTCCCAGCGGCAGGGCTGGCAGACGTTCGTCGAAGCCATCAGCCGCATCACCGGAGTCGAAAATGCCTGACTGGAACGAATCGATTCGCACGCAACTGGCGGAGTTGAAACTAGCTCCCGCGCGCGAGGCGGAGATTGTCGAGGAATTGGCCCAGCACGCCGAGGATCGTTACCGGGAGCTTCAAAGCGGCGGGGCCACGGAGGCGGAAGCGCGCCGCATGGCGCTCGAGGAGATCGGCGGCCACGAACTGCTGGCCAGAGAACTGCGCACCGTCGAGCGGCTGAACGCGCCGGAGCCGGTCGTGTTGGGCGCGGGAAACAGAGGGCGCGGCATGCTCATCGCCAGCCTGGGGCAGGACCTGCGCTACGTATTCCGCACGCTGCGGAAGAACCCCGGCTTCACCGCGGTGGCGATGCTGGCGCTGGCGCTGGGCATCGGGGCGAATACGGCCATTTTCAGCGTAATCAACGGCGTGCTCCTGAGGCCGCTGGCGTATCCCGATCCCGGCCGCCTGACGATGATTTACGAGACGACCAAGGAGTTCCCCGAAGCCTCTGTCGCGTATCCGAATTTCCTCGATTGGCGCAGCGCAAGCCGGTCCTTCACCGGGATGGGCGCCATCCGCGGCGACGACTTCAACTTCACCGGACGGGGCGAGCCCGAGCGCCTCGCGGGCGAGTACGTCTCGGCCAGCCTCTTCCCGGTGCTCGGCGTCACGCCGTTCATGGGACGCCGTTTCCTGCCTGAGGAAGATCGCCAGGGCGCCGGGTGCACGGCGATGCCCACCTACGAGTTCTGGAAAGTGCGGCTGGCAGGCGACCCCAACATCCTAGGCAAGGCGCTGACCCTCAACGCCATGAGTTGCGTGGTGGTCGGCGTGTTGCCCCGAGACCTTCGTTTCCGCGGGGGCGCTCAGGTTTATGTTCCTATCGAGCAGTATCGATCGGTCGAGCTGCGCACGCGGGAGTCGCGCCCGGGAATCGCGGTCATTGGCCGCCTCAAACCGGGCGTGAGCATCGAAGCGGCGCAGGCGGAGATCGCATCCATCTGCAACGGTCTGGCCCGCCTGTACCCCAAGACCAATGCGGGGGCCGGAGGGAGGGTCGTTTCCATGAAGGACGACATTGTGGGGAGCATCCAACCCACGCTGCTGCTGCTGGCCGGCGCGGTCGGGTTGGTGCTGATCATTGCTTGCGCCAACGTGGCCAATCTGCTGTTGGCGCGCTCCACGGCCCGCAAGCGGGAGTTCGCCATTCGCACCGCGCTGGGTGCCGAGCGCGGGCGCATCGTGCGCCAGCTTCTGACGGAAAGCGTGCTGCTGTCTCTGGGCGCAGCCGCGATCGGCCTGCTGCTGGCCCGCTGGGGGACCAGCCTGGTTCTGGCCGCCGCTCCCGGCAGCCTGCCGCGTTCCGGAGAGGTGGGCATCGACCCGTACGTTCTGGTGTTCACGCTGGCGGTCTCCGTGGTCACCGGCGTCCTGTTCGGCCTGGCCCCGGCCTTCCTCGGCGCGAATGCGAACCCGCAGGAATCCCTGAAGGAAGGCGCGCGCGGCGCAGGAGGCGGACGTCATCGCGTGGAGGGCGTTTTCGTGGCCGTGGAAATCGGCCTGGCGGTGATCTTGCTCGCGGGCGCGGGACTGATGATGCAGAGCGTCTGGCGGCTCTTGCGCGTGGATCCAGGGTTCAACACGCGCAATGTCCTGACGACGCAGGTGGCCCTGTCGCCCACAGTGATGGCCAGCCCGCCGGCTATCCGGCTGGCGTACCAGCAATTGCTCGGGCGTGTGGCGGCGATTCCAGGAGTCCGGTCGGCGGCCATCACATCGCTGGTGCCTCTGGGCGACAGCGACAGCGAGAATGCCTTCTGGCCGGGCGCAGGACCGCAGCCTCCGCAAGACCGGATGACGTCGGCGGTGTTCTCTGTCGTCACTCCCGATTACCCCAGCGTGATGCAAATCCCCTTGCGGCGCGGACGATTTTTCACGGACCGGGACAACCTGGCTTCGCCCCCGGTGGTGGCGATCGACGACGTGCTGGCGAAGCACGTCTTTCCGGGCCAGGACCCCATCGGCCGGCAGATCAGCCTTATGGTGATGGGTGCGGTCCGGATCGTTGGCGTAGTTGGGCACGTGAAGCAATGGGGCCTGGATTCCGACGATACCAACAAGATACGAGACCAGATTTACTTCCCAGTCTGGCAAGTGCCCGACAAGTTCATGTTCCAAGGGGTGGCCGGACTGACGCTCATGCTGCGCACTGGACCCGAACCGATGAGCATGGTCTCCGCCGTGCGCGCGCAGGTCGCCGGTCCTACCCAGGATCAGCCCATCTACGCGGTCCGCACGATGGAGCAGACCATTTCGGGATCGGTCGCCGAGCGCCGCTTCACCATGCTGGTGCTGATCATCTTCGCGGCCACCGCCCTGCTGCTGGCCGCGGTCGGAATCTACGGCGTCATGTCCTACGCCGTGACCCGGCGTACGCATGAACTCGGCATCCGCGCGGCTTTGGGAGCGTCGCGCGGGGAGATTGTCGGGCTGGTGCTGCGCCAAGGTATGCGGCTAGCTGCGATCGGAATCGCAGGGGGGCTGGCGGCGGCGCTCGCGCTTACGCGATTGATGGCGGGGTTGCTGTATGGCGTCCGCCCGGCCGATCCGGCGACGCTGGCGGCTGTGGCGCTGCTGCTGGGAGCGATTGCGCTGGCGGCGTGCTACGTCCCGGCGCGGCGGGCGACGGCGGTGGATCCCGTTATCGCGCTGCGGTGCGAGTAGATGGAGGAGCGCAAGAACATGAAATCGATACTCTGTATCCTACTGCCCTCGATGGCGGCGTGGGCCCAAGCCGTCCCGCCCGCAAATCTCGACGCCCGGAAACTGGACGCGGCGGTGGTGACCTATCTAGGCAAGGAAGCGACTCGCTTGACCGACCGCGAGGGTGGAGGTGGTTTCGCCCTGATAAAAGGCTCCTCCTTCAAGGACGGCGCCATTGAGGTGGAACTCGCCGGGAAACCCTCGGCAGGCGCATTCGCCGGCGCCCGCGGCTTTGTCGGCATCGCCTTTCGCGTTCAGAACGGCGGATCGAAGTACGAGTGCATCTACCTGCGGCCCACCAACGGCCGAGCCGACGACATGGCGCGGCGCAACCATTCAACGCAGTACGCCTCCGAACCCGAGTGGCCGTGGGACCGCCTGCGCAACGAATCGCCGGGCGTCTACGAGTCGTACGTCGATCTCGAAGCCGGCGCCTGGACCAGATACAAGATCGTCGTTACGGGCACCCGCGCCGAGCTTTACGTTCACGAAGCGGCGCAGCCGTGCCTTATCGTCAAGGATCTCAAACTGGGGGACGCCGTTGGATCTGTGGCGCTCTGGGTCGGGCCGGGCACCGATGCCTATTTCGCCAATCTGAAGGTTACGCCGATGCCTTGAGGCCGGCCCACTACCGGCTCACTCTGTCACCATGGGACCCTCGCCGCGCGACAGCTCCGCAAGGATGGCCTCGCGGCGGCTGCGCGCCGCCGACACCGCCGATTCCATCGCCATCCAGTAAATCGCCGCGCCCAGCGCCGCGGCGCACGCCAAGACTGCGTAGAAGACAGCCTGATTGTCAAAGGCGTAGCGCGCCAGGTAGGCGAGAAAGACCGGCAGCAGCGCGACCGGATAGAGGAGAAACAGCACGCCTTGCGCGCGTCCTCCGCCGCCGCCCGCCGAGACCCTCTGCGCGTTCATGTGGCGCGGGTAATTCACCGAGCTTAAATTGCCGATGCCCAGCAGGTATAGCGCGGCGATGGCTGTGACCAGGAATGCCTCGGCGATTTGGCCGGACGAGATCCCCAGGCGCAACAGGGTACAGGCGGCCGCTACCGCCGCGATCTCCAGGAAGATGAAGATGGCCGCTGCGATGTTCTTGGCGGCTAGCGCGCGCGAGATGGCCACTGGCGCCAGGAAATAGAGCTGCGCGGCGGAACCGTCGAAGCCGAACGCGTTGCCATAAGTGACTTGGGCGAGCAGGAACAAAGCGTACAGGCTGACCACCGCCAGGAAATTGCCGGAGACCGCGGAGTGCGTCACGCGGCCGCGCAGGATCATCGGCAGCCAGACCACCAGGCCGAACGAGAAGCCCATCACGAAGACCAGCCGGAAGCGCGGCGTGCGGACGAGCGAGCGGAGTTCCTTTTCGACCATGGCACACAGCGGATCGGGCAACACCAGCGACGGCAGACGGTACAGCCGCTCGGCGAAGGGACGCGCCTTGGCGGATGCGACGGTGGCCTGGGCTGCCTGGAAGTCGAATCGCAAGCCGCGCATGAACTGCCAACGGCCAAACAGGTACGCCGCCGCCGTCCACGCGGCAAGCACGGCCGCGGCAGCCACGGGCCGCATTCCGGTGGACAGGCCAAGCATGCAATGCGCCGCGGCCCCCCAGGGCCAGAACGGATTCGCGGCCGTCGGGAAATCATGCTCCATGCGCCGGGCCCAGAGGGCACCCCCGAAGCCGGTGACCATCAGCAAGCGCGGGAGGACGCCGACCAGCATCAGCAGCAGCGCGATCGCCTCGCGGATGCCCTTGCGGCTGAGCAGCCGCTCGATCAGGTTGCGCAGTCCGGCCGCCAGCATCAAGTTGAACGCCGCGAAAAGAACCACGGCGAGAGGTACGCGCGCGAGCGCCGTCCATCCGCCGAATGCGGGATTCCGCAGCAAACCGATGGCTGCGCCCGTCAGCAGCAGCAGCAATTCCGCGCAGGTGGCGATGCGCAGCAGGATTTCGACCAGAAACAGCGAGCGCCGCGGCACGGGATAGACCAGCAGCTTGCGCAGATCGAGCGACGCGCCCATGGTTGCCGAAGCCAGCGGCGCCAACTGCCAGTAGGCGAAGACTCCCAACATGCCGGCGGGCAGCCAGGTTTCGATTGGCACCCGCAGCCCCCGAGCCGCCGTTAGTTCCTCGGCCACCGCGGCGAGGAAGGTCCAGAAGCCGTACCACAGCACTGCAACGATCAGGGAAAACATGGCCCCGCGCCGGCCGGACGCCAGGCGGAAGATGCGCATGCTGAGCCATTGCGCGCGCAGGATGGCCCGGATCATTTGAGCCACTCCAACTCGTGGAACTCGCGGCCGGCTCCCACCACCCGCACGAAAACATCTTCGAGCGATTCCGTTCCGCCGCGCAGCTCGTCCATGGAGCCTTCGCGGACGATCTTCCCTTTATCGATAATGGCGACGCGGTCGCACAGCCGCTCGACGACCTCCAACACGTGCGACGTGAGGAAGATTGTTGCGCCGCGGCGCACCTGGTCGAGCAGGATGTCCTTCATCAGGCGTGCGCCCACGGCGTCCACGCCCTCGAACGGCTCGTCCATCAGGAACAGGTCGGGGTGATGGATGAGCGAGGCCGCCATGGCTAGGCGCTTGCGCATGCCCTTGGAATACTCGGCGATGAGCTTGCGTCTTTCGCGCAGCTCGAAGAGGTCGAGCAGGGACAGCGCGCGCTCACGGGCCACGGGGCGGGGCAGGCCGTACATGCGGCCCACGAACTCCAGGAACTCCGCGCCCGTGAGGCGGTCGAAGAGCAGCGATTCGTCGGGCACCAAGCCGATGCGCCGCTTGATCTCGAGCTCGCGGTCGGGCAGGCGCATGCCCAGCAGTTCGATGGAGCCGGACGACGGCGGGACGAGGCCCGTCAGCATGCGGATGGTGGTGGATTTGCCCGCGCCGTTGGGACCCAGGAATCCGAAGAAGCAGCCACGCGGCACGACCAAGTTGAGCGAATCCACCGCAGCTTTGTCGCCGTAGAGTTTGCGGAGGTCGTGGACGGCGATGGCCGGGGTGTCAGGCATGCAGGGTCAGCAGCTTTCAGCTTTCAGCGGAATCCGTTAGGCGATCACTGCCGCCGTTACGTCCGTCTTGCTGAAGTCGTCTCCTTTATACAACAGCGGTTCTCCAGTCGCTTTGGCGAGCGCATACGCGAAACAATCTCCGAAATTCAACTTAGCGGGATGGCGGCCTTTGCCGAAATCGAGGAAGGCCTGCCGCGCCAAGTGCGCTTGTTCCACCGTGACCGGCTCGATGACGATTTCAGCTCGGCGGAAGAACACGTCGCACTGACGGCCTGCCTCCGGACCGATCTGCCCCTCAACCACCATCGAGAGTTCGACGAAATTGGCGGCGCTGATGCGGCAACGCGCTGCATCATGAATTGCCTGGATATACAGTTCCAGTTCAGGCTCTCCGAAGAAGATGGCAGCCAGGGCGGAAGTGTCGAGAATCATTTCGGGAGGCCGTTTTCATCGTACAGGAAGTCCGCATGGTCCAGGTATGGGCTGTTGACATGGGCGGCGGCGCGCCTGGCAATTGCGCGGAGTTCCTCGGCGCTGGCCTTGCCACGGCGATGCGGTAGGCGCTCAAAGCGTTCCCGCAGAGCATCGGTTACTACGCGGGTCATGGTTTCGCCCGTCTCCTGGGCGATGGCCGTGGCGAGGCGATGGGCTTCGGGGTCTTTGACGTTGAGAGACTTCATATTCGTATTTTCTGTAAAGCCTCCAAGATTCTACCATTCTACCATTACCGAACGAAGCCGCGGAGGCGTCGAGGCGTCGAGGCGTCGCGGCTTGTGCTTGGTTCTTTCTTCCCGATTTATGTTGCACCGCGTGACATTTGCAGCGGCGGAGTAAACACGTCGGGCAGGAACCACTCGCCGCGCACGATGCCCTTCCAGGAGACGAACTCCTTTTGGCAACCTTCGATGGTCCTGGCATTCAGGCGGTCCACCTTTCGCTGATCCAATTCCTCGTACATCCTCGGCTGTATTTTCCACGAGTAATATGCAAGATGGCGTGGGGTTAGCGGCATCGTGAACTCGACATCCTCGTGACCGAGGAACGAATGAGGGTGTCCCGGAACGGATACGAAGCATGGCTCATCCCGGTCACGAACCCGGCGCTGTCGTTGGCCACGAAGACCGACAGATTCATCCGTATAATCATTTGCGAATTCTCGGTCATGCCGGTCCGTACGGTCTCCCCGACAAGGTTCGGAAGCGCCTCGGCGATTGCGTTCGATAGGGACGGTTGGATCTTCTGCTTCGCGGCCTGCTTGGCCGCCTGTGCTTGAACCGTTCGCAACATCCTTCCAATCACGCCGGCGAAATGGCGGGTCCTCACCATCATCGCCGCCGCAAAAAACGATAGGACAACGCGATCATGCCCCGCTAACGGCGCCGATGCCTTCAGCTTTGCGGCGACCGCCGCGAAGTCTCGCTCGACGATGCTCAATGTGTCTTCTACCGCGAGGTTTCTCCCCCCGTTCTCCTTAAGCGTGTAGAAGTCTTCTTCCCAGAAGTAGTTCTTCGGCGATTTCAATTCTCTCTTTGTGGCATCTGCCTTTTGAATTACCCACATGGTGCCAAACTTCCCCGGTGGCGGGTCTGGACAGGCCCAAGCAGTCAGGTACCCCTCGGGATCATGTGCTGTCGCCTTTTATCCATTGATTGCTCCCTACAAGTGGGAAAAGTAACACTCGACCCGGGACCCGCGCCACATTCTTACTTGTTCTCCGGCAGTGATTCTCCCCTATCCGAAGAATTTAACAGCCATGCGCTGCCACCAGTGCCAATCGTGGCCGGTGCCGTCGCCCCAGACGTCCAGCCAGTGAGGAATCTGTTTTCCGTTCATGATGCCCGCCAGGCGCACATTTTCATTCAGGCAGATGTCGGTTTCGCCGGTGGCCAGCACCAGGTGCATGCCGTTGCGGTATTCGCTCAGATAGCGCTCGTCGCTGAGATTGGGCAGGAAATCCGGCGGACAATTGAAGTAGCAATTGTCGTCGTAGTAGCCGTTCAGGAATTGATGGATATCGAAGGCGCCGCCCATGCTGACGCACGGCCCTACCAGATCGGGATGGCGTAGCGCGAAGTTGACGCAGTGATAGCCGCCGAAACTGCAGCCGGTGACGGCCACGCGGGCCTCGGGATTGCGCGTGCGGATGAACGGCAGCGCTTCGTGGATCACGTAATTCTCGTACTGTAGATGACGGAGCACGCGTTCCCGCGGAGGGATGCGGCGGTTATACCAGCTTTCCGAATCGACGCTTTCGAGACAGAAAGCCTGCAGGCGGCCGGCGTCGTACTGATAGCCGATGGCGCCGATCATGCCGCGATCCTCGTAGTCGTAGAAGCGGCCCATGGAGGTGGGAAAAACGATGACGGGCATCCCGGCGTGCCCGTACTCCAGCAACTCCATATCTCGTTGCAGATGGGGACTGTACCACTTGTGATATTGTCGGTTCACTCGCAACAGTATAGCTTGATGACGCCGGGCCGCGAGGGAGGCGGGATCGGGCCGGCCAGAAGGGCAGAATTCGTTAGGCTTGACTTTTGTGTAAAGCTAGGCTAATATTATAACTGTGCGGTAAATGACAAGCATGGCAACGATTCCACCTTTTGGGCCGGATGGCCTCCTGCCGCCGGGCGATTACGAGGTCTCTTTCGAGGAGCTGCGGCAGTCGCTGCTGGTGCAGGGGCCGCATGATCGGAACGAGCACCCCTCCTGGGACGCGCCCTGGCGGGACGAATTGGTTAGCAACCTTGAGACTCTCACGCGGCAACTCTGGCAGGCAGGCATCCGCGAAGTGTTTGCCGATGGCTCGTTTGCCGAAGACAAGGACCACCCCAACGACATCGATGGATACTTTGTCTGCGGCCTGGACCAACTGAAGACCGGCGAATTGGTGCGGCATCTAAACCGGCTGGATCCTTCCAAGATCTGGACGTGGGACCCGGCCTCGCGGAAGCCATACCCCGGGTATCCGAAAAAGCAGCTTCCGATGTGGCACAGGTACCGCGTAGAGTTGTACCCGCATGTGCCGGGCCTGGGTATCGGCTGCGGCATTCGCGACAAGCACGGCCACGAGCTTGAATTCCCCTCCGCCTTTCGCCAGTCCCGGCTTGGCGGAAAACCGAGGGGAATCGTGAAGATTCAATATGGAGGTCAGTCATGATTCGAAATGAGACGGAATATCAAGAGGCGTCCGCCCGGCTGACGGACGAGCGGAAACGACTCTCCGACCACCGGGTGCGGCTAGAGGATGCCGGTCTCAGTAAGGAGGAGATTAAGCGAGTTGTCGATCCGATGGAATCGTTCCACCTTCAGTTGGAAGAAGAGGTCGAGAGCTACGAACGGCTCAAACGCGGTGAATTCGAGGACCTCGACAACCTTCGCGGATTGGGACAAACGCTGATCTCACTGCGCATCGCCCAAGGAGTATCACAGCGCGAACTGGCAAAGAGGCTCAAGGTGCATGAGTCCCAGGTCTCGCGCGACGAGCGCAACGAGTATTTTGGCATTACCCTCGAGCGGGCCGCCAAAATCCTCGATGCCCTCAGCGCGCGGCTGCATACTAAGGTGGAGATTGAGCCGCAACGATCCGGGGCAACCGCTTGAGCATGTGGGGGGGCAGGGCTACTGCCCCACGGACAGCATGGCGGGAGCGCTGGCCACTCCGTTGACGGTGATGACCACCGGATAGTCGCCGGCCGCAAGCTGGGGCACCTGGAGATTGGCTTGGGCCAGGCCCGCGAAATAGGGCGTCAACCCCAGGAATTGGATGGGGGCGTTGGCGCCGCCGATGGTTGCCGACGCGGACAGCGTGGCTTGCGCCAGAGGAGCCAACGGAGCCCCTGCGCCATCCAGCGGCGTGTTGGTCAGGCCGCCGATTCCGGTCAGATACACAACGATCACGGAACCCGCGGGGGCCGGATGGTCAGGCGTGAAGAGCGTACCGGCGGCGTCGGTGGCCACAGCCAGGTTTCCGTCCCATTGGAAGATTCCGGGCGCGGCGGCATCGATGGTCAACGGATATTCGACGCTCATTCCCAGCGGCGAGCGCACTAACAGCGTGGCGCTGCCGGCCTGCGCCTCGAACGGCACCTGAAAGTTGATCTGGCCGGAATCCGCGTAGAGCATCGGGCTGTAGAAGCCGTTAATGGAAGCGCTCACGCCGCCCAGGTCTTGGGACAGGGGCAGGCTCGCGGCCGCGGCTGGCTGCAATGCAAATCCGGTACCGAAGATGGTAGCGAGACTGCCGGGCGAGACAGCGTCCGTGTAGCTGGCGGCGTTAGTGACTGCGCCGATGGCGGGCGTTGTCTGGCAACACGCAGTGAGCAGGACGGGCGAGTCCGTAACCGCGATGGTGGTTCCTCCGACGGCCGCTGCGCCTCCGAAGATGTCGCGCACGGTGCGCGCCTGGATCGCGGCGGGGATGGTGAACTGCGCGGTCTGGGAAGGATTCCAGACGATCATGGCAGGGTCGCCGGTGGCCAGCGTGAGCCAGATTTGCCACGTGCCGGATTGGTCGATGACGGCCTGCGTCAGCGTTGCGCCCAACAGCCAATCGAACAGGTAACGATACGCTCGCCCCGCCTCAGTGAGCGCGCGCGGATCGGCCTGCTCGGTTCCCACGCAGAAGGAAGTGGCTCTGCCCCAGGTGTACCAGTCGTAGCGTCCCGAGCCGTAGGCCAGGTCGGTGAGGTATTTCCGCACCATGTAATTGGCGGCCTGGTCCGGCGGCGTGGTGGTGTCGCCGGATGCGCCTTCGGTGTCCCACAGGGGCATCGCGCCGAGCCCGTACTTATTCATCACCAGGCGGACATTGGCGATGAGAGGGCCGGTGGTTTCCGGAGGCGTGGTGTAGAAGTGATGGCCGATGACGTCCACATACTGCCCTGCGCCGGCGGCGAGCAATGTATCGAGGTAACCGGCGGAATAAGCGGCCGGCGAACTGACTGTGTTCTGCGGGTCCACGGCTTTCAGAATCCGATAAGCCTCCTGAGTCAGTTGCGCCAGTTGCGCGACCGTGCCTGTAAAGTAAGTGTTGTCATTCGGCTCGTTCCAGATTTCGTAGATGCGGATGCGGCCCTTATACCGTTGGGCGACGGCGGTGACATAGTCGTTCCAGTCCTGAATGTTCGCGGGCGGCGCAGGCGCGCCCGCACCGACATAGTTCACGTCGTCGGGATTCGACGATGCCCAGGCGGGAGTCTGGCCGAGCGTCAGGATGATGTCCGGTATGCCGTTGGCTTGCGCGGCCGCCACCCAGGTATCCAGCGGCGCAAAATTCCAGACGCCGCGGAGCGGTTCCAGCGCCGTCCAGGTGGTGCCGGAATCCCAGAGGCGCAGGGTACCGAAACGCGCGGCGGGCCACGGGACGCCGCCCGAGACAGGCTGGCCGTTCGCGTCCGTGAACGAAGCGTCGTCCACGGAAAATGTTCCGTGCGCGGTGGCTTGTATCATCAGCAGCACGGAACCGGTATCGTTGATTTGGCCCGCGGCGGAGAACTGTTGCCAATCGGCGCCGAGCTGCGCGGGCGTGCTGGCGTAGTAATTGTAGGGTGTGTTCTGGTTTTGCAGGATGACGTTGACCGTCATCCCAGGCTGGCCGCGCAGCCAGACGGTGAACGTGTAGGTCGCGCCTGGAATCACCGTGATGGGCTCGACCAACTGCACCGCGCCGCTGGTAACGGCCTGCACGTCGATCATCTGCGCCGCGGCTCCGCCGTGCGGGTTGTCGGTGTCCTCCGAGTAGGCGACGGTGACATCCGCCCACGACGAGTTGTCGTTCCAGCCGATCGCCACGTTGCCGGAAATCGGGTTGTTTTGCCCGACGGAAACGAAGGGCGGCTCAAAGCCGGGATTCGAGAGAATGCTCTCGAGAAAATTGGCGACATGGATGCCGAAGAAGGACGGTGGGATGGGACCGAGGTTCGGCGTGGGCGGCGCGGCCCCGGCGGTGTACGAGACGCTGGCGTCGTCGATCCAGACAGTGCCGGGCGCGCTGAGGGCGATCATAAAAAACGCGCCAGTGGTAACGACGATGTAGCCGTGAATGGTGATCTGCTGCCAGCCGGCGGTGAGAGCGGCATAGGTATCCAGGTAGGATTCGTAGGGCGCGGAGCCGTCTTGAATGCGGAAAATGACCTGCGTTCCGGGATCGCCGCGCACCCACACTGAGGCCGTGTAGAGAGAGCCCGCGACAACGGGCATGCCTTGCTGGAATTGCGCCTCGCCGCTGCCGATGGATGCCACGGCCATCTTCTGGCAGGATGCGCCGCTGTGCGGGTTATTGAATTCCTGCGCGTATGCGACCGTGGAATTAGACCATGCGGAGTTGTCCGCCCAGCCGTTGGCGATGCTCCCGGTTATGGTGCCGTTGTTTTCGGAGACGGCGAGGTAGGGGCTTTCGAAGCCGGGATTGACGAGAGGTACGTTAACGGGAGTGGTGGCCAACGCGGCGGGCGCGGCGAAGAGGGCGGCTGCCGATATCCGGACGAGCAAAGGGGAGATATCGATCATCTACTCCATTATGTCGTCGTGCGCTAACCTCAGGGAATGAGGCATCCGAAAAAATCCGCCTTGCTGCTCGCCGCGATGCTTGCGGCAGCTTCGGCGTGCAGCACGAAGAAACCGGCGCAAAACGCGGACATCGATCTGGCTGGAATGGACAAGTCTGCGGCGCCTGGCGACGATTTCAACGCATACGCCAACGGCGGATGGATCAAATCGACGCCGATCCCCGCCGACAAGGCCGCTTACGGCATCGACACCATCCTGACCGACGAAACCCGGAAACGCACTTTATCCCTGATCCAGGATGCGGCGAAAGCCGGCGCCCCGGCTGGGCCGGATGCCGGCAAGGTGGGCGATTTCTACGCCGCCTTCATGGACGAAACGGCCATCGAATCCAAAGGAGTCGCGCCGCTCAAACCGCAACTGGACGCCTTCGCGGCCATCGCGGACGGTCATGCGCTGGCGCGCGCCATCGGCGAACAACTGCGCGCGGACGTGGACGCGCTGAACAGCACCAACTTCGAGACCGGGAATCTGTTTGGAATCTGGGTCACGCAGGGCCTCGACGATCCAGCGCACACGTACCCCTATCTGCTGCAAGGCGGTCTGGGGATGCCCGACCGCGAATACTATCTTTCGCAGTCGCCGCAAATGGCGCAGTTGCGGAAGCAATACTTGGAGCACATCGGGCGAATGTTCACGCTTGCCGGCTTCACCGATCCGGCCTCCCGCGCCACGCGAGTATTCGCCCTGGAGACCGCCATGGCAGGGGTACACGCCACGCGCGTCGAATCGGAGGACGTGCACTCCGCGGTGCCATGGAAACGGGCGGACCTGCCGTTGAAGGCGCCCGGGCTCGATTGGCCGGCGCTGCTCGAAGCCGCCGGATTGAGCGAGCCTCCGGTGATCATCGTGTGGCACCCCAAAGCGGTCACGGGCCTCGCCGCGCTGGTTTCCAAGCAGCCGCTCGATCGGTGGAAGGACTGGCTCGCGCTGCACGCCATCGAAAGCGCCGCGGCCTTTCTTCCCAAAGCGTTCGGCGACGAGCACTTCAGCTTTTACGGCAAGGCGCTCAGCGGAATCCCGCAAATCCGCCCGCGGTGGCAGCGAGGAATCGATTTGACCAACTTCGCTCTGGGGGACGCGGTCGGCAGGATGTATGTGGAACGCTATTTCCCCGCGGAAACCAAGGCGAAGGCGGAAGCCATGGCCCGCGATCTGGTGAAGGCGTTCGCCAAGCGTATCGACTCGCTCGCCTGGATGTCGCCCGAAACCAAAGTCAAGGCGAAAGCCAAGTTGGATACGTTGAAGGTGGGCGTGGGCTATCCCGATCGTTGGCGCGATTATTCCGGTCTTGAAATCGTCAAGGGAGACGCGCTCGGCAACGCGCGGCGCGCCGAATTATTCGAATATCGGCACCAACTTGGCAAGCTGCACCAGGCGGTCGACCGGGGCGAGTGGTGGATGACTCCCCAAACCGTGAACGCGGTCAATCTTCCTTTGCAGAACGCTTTGAATTTCCCGGCGGCGATTCTGCAGCCNNCAGGCGCTCGCCGCGCAGTTCGATACCTACCGGCCGTTTCCCGATCTGGCGGTGAATGGACAGCAGACGCTCAGCGAGAATATCGCCGATCTGGCGGGGCTGATGGTTGCCTATGATGCTTACGTGCTGTCTCTAAATGGAAAACCGGACGCGGTCAAAGATGGATTCACCGGCGATCGGCGTTTCTTCATCAGCTTCGCCCAGAGCTGGAGATCGAAGGTGCGCGATGCGGCACTTCGCCGGGCGATCGTCACCGATGGGCATGCTCCCGAGCAGTACCGCGCCCAGACGGTTCGGAATCTGGATGCGTGGTATGCGGCATTTTCGGTGCAACCATCGCAGAAACTGTTTCTGGCGCCGGGCAGCCGGGTGCGTGTGTGGTAAGACGGAAATTGGAGGGCGGGCAATCCTGCCCGGGGTCCTCTCTGGGGACGGCTTTTAGCCGGCTTGTGCTTGTCGCGGTGCTCGCGCTGATCGGGCGCGCTCAGCCGAACCAGCCCCCACCCGGCACCGGGATCGTCCTGCGTTCGACCACCCAGGAAGTGCTGCTGGATTTCATCGCCCGCGACAAGCACCATCGATTGGTTACGAATCTGCGCCCCAATGAAGTTGAAATCCTGGAGGACGGCGTTCGTCAAAAGGCGCGCAGCTTCCAGTACCGCGGCGGACAGGACCAGCCTACGGAAGCAGGTTCGGCTGCGCCAGCCGCCGGCGCCGGGTCGAACTACAGCCCGCTGCACGATATCAACGTGGTGTCGCTGGTTTTCGAAGGGATGAGCGCGCAAAGCCGCAGGCGGGCAACGCTGGCCGCAAAGGCTTTTCTGGGCAGCGAACTGCGCCCAAACACCTACATCGGAGTATTTACTCTGAACCACCGGCTGGCGCTTCTGCAACAGTACACGCACGACCTCAACCTGCTAAACCAGGCCGTGGATCGCGAGGCGGGCGGGGCTTCCCAGGCGTTCATGAAGGACATGCAGACCCAGGTGGGAATCCTCAACAGCCTGGCATCCGGCGGCGGCTTCAACGCCATGCAGCCAGGCTCGGCCGACGAGAAAGGAGCCATCGGCACATCCTCCCATTCCGACGCGGCGGCTGCGGAGCTCCAGCGCAAGATGGCATCCCTCACCCTCGCGATCCTCTCCAGCCAGGTTGGCAACCTATCCATCGATGGCTTGCATCAGTTGATTCGCGGGCAGGCGCACCTTCCGGGACGCAAGACCGTCGTCTATTTCTCCGAAGGACTGATTCTGCCGCCCGAGCAGCCGGAGCGCTTTCGCACCTTAATCAGCGACGCGAATCGCGCCAACATCGCCTTTTACACCGTGGACGCCAGCGGGCTGGATACGGTGTCCCGGATCAGCGAGGCACGCACCATCCATGAGGCGCTCGCCAGTGAGCAGGAGGGAGGGCCGGGCGGGGCCGATCTCCCCACAAACTACCAGGAGAACCTGCACTCGCTCGCCGAGGATACTGGCGGCTTTGCCATTGAAAACTCCAACGACATGCGGTTGCCTCTGCGCCGCGTGATGGAAGAGGTTCGGGCGCATTACGAGGTGGCGTATGCGCCGGCGTCCACGAACTACGACGGTCACTTCCGGACGATCGAGGTCCGAACCACAAGGCCGGGACTCGGGATACAAAGCAGGAAGGGCTACTTCGCGCTACCGATGCTGAATGGCGAACCGGTTGCGCCGTTCGAGCTCGCCGCGCTGACCGCGCTGAATAGCGACCCTGCTCCGCATGCCTTCGAGTTTCATGCGGGGGCGCTGCGCTTTCGCAGTGCAGGCGAAGAAACGGAGTGCCTGGCCGTGTTCTCGGTGCCCAGCCGCGTCCTCTCTTTCACGGACGACCCCAAGAACAAGCTCTTTCGCATGCATGTGTCGTTTGTGGCCTTCGTCAAAGATGAGCAGGATCAGATCGTGCGCAAGATTTCGCGCGACCTGCAGTTTCAGGCGCCCAGCGGCAAACGCCCGGAATTCGAACGCGGCGAAACGGCCGTTACGCTTCCCTTCAGTCTGCCGCCAGGCCGTTACCGCATGGAGGCTGTGGCGATCGAACCGGAGGGGCAGACCGCGAGCACCCGCAAGATTGCGTTTTTTGTGCCTTCCGCCGGGCACATCGGGCTGAGCGATCTGGTGTTCGTACGCAGCGTCCAACCGGTTACCGGCGGCCGCGACGTCATGGACCCGCTTGACTTCGCGGGCGGCCAGGTTACTCCCGAGCTGAACGCGGCGATTCCGAAATCGGCTACAGCCTCGGAAGGCGTCTACTTCGTTATCTACCCAAGTCCCGGGATTATTAGCGCGAAGCCGGACGTGCGGATATCGGTTTCACACAATGGGAAGCTGGTCGTTACTGCGGCGCAGCCGAGCCTGCCCGCAGCCGAGCCGGACGGCTCCATCAGGGTGTTGAGCCGGATTGGCCTCGGCGGCCTCGATAGCGGTCCCTATGAGATCAAAGTAACGGCCACGCAAGGTGGTGCGACGGCCAGCAGCAGCGCCGTGATCGCCATACTGTAGCTCGCTTTTATTACAACTGCTCAGAATCTTCGCAGCGTGCGCGGATTCTTCGTGGGGCAGNNGGCAGAATTGCCCGCCCTCCAGCTACTTCGTAATCCCCACCTGCGTCAACAGCCAGGCGTATTCGAACGCCTGGTCCTTCATGCGGTCGTAGCGGCCGGACGCGCCGCCATGGCCCGCTGGCTCCATCTTGATCTTCAGCAGCAGCGGCGTGTCATTGGCCTTCAGCGTCCGCAGGCGGGCCACATATTTCGCCGGCTCCCAATACATCACCTGGCTGTCGTTGAAACTTGTCGTGACCAAAATAGCCGGATAAGCGCGCTTCTCGAGGTTGTCATAAGGGCTGTACGTCTTCATATAGTCGTACGCCTCTTTTTCGTTGGGGTTGCCCCATTCCAGATACTCGCCCACGGTCAGCGGCAGCGACGCGTCCATCATGGTGTTCATCACATCCACGAAGGGCACGGCGGCGTGCACTGCGTGGAACAAATCCGGACGCATGTTGACCACCGCGCCCATCAGCAAGCCGCCGGCGCTGCCGCCCTCGATCACCAGGCGCTCTTTCGAGGTCCACTTCTCCGCGATCAGATATTCGGCGCAGTCGATGAAATCCCAGAAGGTGTTTTTCTTTTTCATCAGCATGCCATCCTCGCGCCACTTCTCGCCCATCTCGTTGCCGCCGCGGATATGGGCGATGGCGTATGCCATGCCGCGGTCGAGCAGGCTCAGGCGATTGCTGGAGAAGGTCGCGGGCGTGCCGAACCCGTAGGAGCCGTAGCCGTAGAGGAACAGCGGCGCGCGGCCGTCGCGCACGAAACCCTTGCGGTAGACGATCGAAACCGGCACCTTCACGCCGTCGCGCGCGGTGGCCCACAGACGCTCGCAAACGTATTGCGCGGGATCGTAGCCGCCCAGCACTTCCTGGCGCTTCAGCAGCGCGGACTGGCCGCTGTGAACGTCGTAATCGTAAACGCTGGGAGGCGTGATGAAGCTCTGATAGTTGTAGCGATAGGTCTTCGAAGCGAACTCGGGCGTGCCGCCGGGCGACGCGGCGTAGACTGGCTCAGGGAACCCAACGCCCGTCCATTTGGCGCTGTGGAAGTCGTACACGCGCAAGTGGTCGAGCGCCTGCGACCGTTCCACGGACACGGCGAAATCCTGGAACAGGTCCAGGTGCTCGATCAGCACATCGTCCCGCTGTGGGATGAAAACCTTCCAATTCTTGGGAGCCGGATCGCTTTCCGGCGCGGTCATGATGGCGAAGTTGCGGCCGTCCTTGTTGGTGCGGATATAGAAGAGATTCTCGCGGTGATCGACGTAGTAGCGGTGTTTCTTTTCGCGCGGCAGGAATACGGCGAATTCGTCTCGCGGATGGTCCGCGCGCAGCCAGCGAAACTCGGTGGTATCCTTGCTGTCGATCCCCAGCAGGATGTACTTCTTGTCGCGCGTTTTCTCGACGCGGATGTCGTATAGCTCGTCCTTCTCGTCGTAGAGCGGCTCGTAGGACGCGGAACCGAGCACGTGCCGCCACAGTTTGTCGCCCCGCTTGGTGACGGCGTCCTCGGTGGTCAGGAAGAGCGTCTGGTTGTCGGCAGCCCATACCACGGAATCCACGCGCTCGGTGGTGTCCGGCAGCGTCTCGCCGGTGCGCAGATTCTTCACTTGCAGGCCGTATTGGCGGAAGCCGGTGAAATCGACGGTATAGGCGAGCATGGTTTGATCTTCGCTGACCACGAACGCGCCCAGGCCGACGAACTTGTGCGACTTCGCGAGTTCGTTCAGATCGAGCAGGATTTCTTCGGGCGCTTCCATGTTGCCTTTGCGGCGGCACTGAATGGGGTACTGCTTGCCCTCTTCGGTGCGCGAGTAGTACAGGTAGTCGCCGCGGCGCACGGGGACGGAGAGATCCGTTTGCTTGACGTGCGACAGCATCTCTTTGTAGAGCGCGTCCTGGAAGGGCGCAAGGTCCCCGGTCATGGCCTTGGTGTAGGCGTTCTCGGCTTCCAGATACTCGACGACTTTGGGATTGGATTTTTCGCGCAGCCAGTAGTTGTTGTCGACCACGGTGGCGCCGTGGCGCTCTTCGCGATGGTCGGCGGTGGGAGCGACGGGAGGGGTGGGCTCCACCGCGCTGGCAATCAGGGCGGAGAGCAGCAGCAGGGGCAGCACAAGTTCGGTGATGTGGTGGATCTCAGTGTGACACATGCAGCCGATTATATCGTGGGGCAGGCCCTCGGCCTGCGGCGGCCTCTCAGGCCGCCTGTCCGCGCTGTTCTGTCTGCGGCCGTGCCGCTCCGCACATGCGGGGCTCGGTTCGTCTCCGCCGCATCAGGCCCCACCGCAACGGCGTGCGACCGCCAGCTCGAATGAGGAAGTTGATTGCCGTCGACCGAAATGAACTCCATGGCAAACGAACAAGCCGACATCTTCCCTGCCGGGGAAGAACTCCCGCCAGCGCCAATGCGGTTCACCGAAGGCTATAATTCCAGCTTCCCAGGTCGCCCTTTCCGAGGGGTGAGGGCACCCGACCGATTCCACGCGACCACACGCTCCTGTGGTAGGCGGGACTCCCCGACGCAAGCGCGTTTCTCGTTCCTAATCCACGCAACCATCCGGGGCCTTCGTCTTCGTTGACCGCGGCGGCCAGCACGTCGCGGAGCAGGGCCAGTTCGCCGGCCTCGACTTACGCGTACTAATCGATCTCGCTACGGAGCGATTTCCTTCAGGCGTCGAGCGGTTTGTCGTTGGCCATAGCTCGGTACAAGGCGTCCGAGAGAAAGGCAATTACTCTATTGATGGAAAAACATACAAGTAGATTAGTACCGTTGCGGAGAAGCGGAGAGGTACACACTGGGCCGGAGCGGGGCTTCGCGATATAATCGTGCTTCTCACAAACGTGGAGATATCCAGTTGAAGGCTGCTTTTCCCCCGTTCGGCAAAGAGGCGCGAGTTTCCCCGATGCCCAAGAGCGTCTGCGTGGCTGGAGGGCGCGTTCGCACGCTGGCAAGCGCCGCGACAGGCGCGGTCCTCACGGACCTCGACGCCTCCTCTTTTGCCTTCGCGCGTCAGGTGCGCCGTCTCCCCAGCATCCACCGGCTACTGCTCAATCTCGATGGCTTCTCGCTGGGATACACGCAGCGTCAAGCGAAGGGCAATCCATCCGAGCTTCACTTCGTCGATCCGGACCTTCGCGTAGTTCACACTGCGCGCCCGGTGGATGCTTGCACTTCGTTTGCGCCGCATCGTGGCCGGTGGGTGGTGGCGTGCCGCGACGGCGGCATTCACTGCTTCTCGAGCGCTGGCGTGCATCTGTGGACCTGGGAAGTGCCGCGCGATCGGCACTTCGAATCGCCAATATTCGAAGTGTTCGCTGGCGGCGACCTGATCTTCGCTTCCGAAGGCTTGTACCTCTACGCGATCACGGAACGCGGGCACCTGCTATGGGATTGGGAACTGCCACACCACCACGAGCAGACACACCGGATCCACCTAGGCACGGGCGGCGTGGAATCGAACCACAAGGCACTGGCCACGCTCGGCCTCACCGCTTCGGCGGGTCCCGACGAAGTGCGCCAGGCGTACCGGCGCACGGCGAGGCTGACCCACCCCGACTTCAATCCCGGCGATTCGCTCGCAGCGGAGCGCTTTCGTGCGGTGCGATCCGCATACGAATCGTTGTCGGCCGCAGGGTCGCAGGAGCCGACCCAGGGCGGAGTCGAGGTCGTCTACAGCCTGATGATCAACGGGCGTCCCGTAACGGCCACGATCACCGCCGTCGCTGCGTCCGACAACCTGATCGCGTTGGGCACCAGCGAGCGCGAAGCCTACCTGTGCGACTTCAGCGGGGGGGTGCTGGCATACCACAGCCGATTGGGAACCCAACCGGTTCAGTCGGTGCTGCTGAAGCCTGGCGGGCTTGACGCGGTTTACTGCTATCCATACATCCACCTGTTCCGCGACGGGGGCATGGCATCATCCGGCCATGTCCCAGAGTACGGCGAACTCATCCCACACGGCGACGACAAGCTGCTGTGCGGCTGGAAGACGATGTGGCTGCTGGATCGCGACGCCAAGTTCGTCGGTAGCACCACGATCGGGCGCAAGATCGACGGCGCCTGCGGGTCGCGCGGTGAGAGCGTCGTCCTGGCTGGGCACCTGTTCTCGCTCCCGCATAGGTGCGGTGAGACTGCTCAGGGCCGCTGATTTGGACTGCTCCAGATCCGGAGGGCGCAAAACGGTCTTCGGGGTGCGCTTGCCCTTGTCTTTGCCCGTTCCCGCTATTCTTCTGCAAGGCGGACGGGGCTATGATGGGGACGATGACCTTCGAACAACTCTGCGACCTTGTTCCCGACGTGCTTTCCGAGATGACCCGCGAGTTTGTTCGGAAGGGTGGCGAGTACCTTGACCTCGACATCACTTCCCAACATTCGGCGTGCTTCATGCTTGCAATTCGTTCGGTGTCGCTATTGCGGGGTATGGAAGTTCTCTTAGCGCCTGACACCTTCGACAGTTGGGACGTCCTAATGCGGTCATTCATGGAATCCCGCGACATCCTGCTGACCTTTAGGTTCGATGATGAAGGGACAGCGGACCACGTCCGCGGGTGGTTCAAGGGGAAGGACAGTCAGGCGTGGAAACCAAAGCACAGGACCTGTGAGAGGTTTCTGACCCAAGTTGGCGCCGCTGATTCCGAGCTTGCGCGCCGGTGGGGAGTCTTCTCCGGCCTGGCTCACCCTACGGCTCTTGCAGCGCGGAACTCGGTAGCTGTTACTGCTGCAAGGATCTCAAGCAACAGCAGGCCTGATATGGCGATAGCGTTGGAGGAAAAGAGAGCTGACTATCTGACGTCTATAGCATCGCTTTTCGTTACGGCTTCTTTCGAGCTCCCCGGCTGGATTCACCTCGGATGCGACACTGATCGGATGCCCACTGCCGAGCGATTTCGTATCGCGGCGCCTGCTGTTGTGCTTCCGATTCTGAAGCGCAAAGAAGGCAAGTCCTGACCGATCGCTCTGGCATCTCGCTACGGCTCGGGCACCGGCGGGATTGGTACTGATAAGTCTGCGTTTGCGCGGCAACATCGCATCTCGTTCTTATGGAACGCCGCTCATGCCAGCACCCGGAGGGAAAAGGGGCCGACGTCATAGCCGGCTAACCTCACGTTGGGCGCTATACGTCCGGATGGATCGCATGATGCTTCCCTGGTCATCAACCCAACCCTAGCGACGGCTCATGTATAATCGATCAATGGCCGAAACCGCAGGAGAAGTACCCGCTGCACGAATTCGTCTGGAACGCGCATTCGAGTATGTCGCCGATGCGATGAAACAGGCCGCTGGGCGGGGGGACTATCAGATCGCTTCTTCAGAGGCCCAGCGTCATGGTCTCGTGGAGACACCCGTCGCCAAACTATTGGGAACTGTGTGGCAGAGAACTGATCAGAACCTTATACTTTGGCTCCAATGGCGCTACTACGACCAGTCTCGGCCCTTCTCAATTCAGAAGGACATGAACGTGCTTTCCCTAGAGCTTCGGGACGGCAATAAAATACTGCGACAAGCCGACGAACGTTACGAGGATTGATCGCGTAATCGTACCCGCTCCGACTGGTCGCCCTCCGGAAGTGAAGCGGATTAGGACCGAATAAGTCGGCTTGGCGACGGTGATGGGCGGAATCGTGTCAACTTGACCACACCACGCCCAACTTGCGGATCTGGCATCCGGTGGTCGTCCCAGGGAGCGCTCAACGGCCGGCCTTTCGCCTGCCAGGGCTCCAATACCGGGATTCGACGCGCCGTCTGGCCGTCATGCGCTCCGCGCCACGCCCCCGTTACATGGCGGCCGGCGACCCCTGATCGCCGGTCACATATCCGGCCAATCCG
>PMVV01000278.1 GCA_003166475.1 Bryobacterales bacterium
TATTATTGTTCCGGCTACCCTAACCGCGGGAACGCAAGTACGACAACCACAACGAGGCAAGGCATAGGGCTGCCAATTATTGTCGCAGATTCGCGGCTCGCTTGGCACGCGGTTAGCGCAATTGGGGTGCGATTTTCCTGGCGGCCCCGTCCGACGCGATCACCGCATGCACCTCAAAATCGACGAGGTCGCTCCGATTCGCCATCCATGCGTCAAGCAGGCGGCGATCATGGGCTTCCATCACCTGATAACAGCGCTCAAACTTGTCGTCGACCCAGCTCGACACATAAAGCCAGACCCTCTGGAGCCAGACGGCCGCGATCCCGAAAGCGGCGATACACGGCGGCCGCATCCTTATTCTTGAAGTGCACCACAACCATGTACGTCATTTATCGCCTCCCGGCGCGTTTCCCCGCCCGTGCCTTGATGGTTGCAACGCTGCGCGGCCGGATCCCGCAAGACGCAGGACAAATGTCTGGCTGCTATCTTGAGACGCTGCATGCTTGGATGACCTGGAGGGGAGGCATGACGCGGCTAGTACATCGTCCAGGTAGTTCGGTTGCACCGTGGGGCGGCCAATCATGGCCGCAGCCGCCTTTCAGGCGGCTCCTGCTTTCACGGTGCCTCGTCACGGTCGCAGAGGCCGGCTGCCGGCAGGATTGTCTTGCAGGATTGCCCGCCCCACAGACGCCATACTCACTTGTCAGCCGGCGCGGATATGGCGTCTTGGCCGCACCGCCAATCTGTAAAGAAGTAACTGGAAGATGTACTGGCGCAAGTGGGAGTGGGGAGGGAAAGCATCTCACCCGATGTTCGCGATCGTGAGAGCAGCTACGCCGCCGCTGCCCTCATGACCGGCAAAGCTGGGGGCCGCACCGGCCTCGACCGCGAAAATCGGGGAGATATCGGACGCTTACGGCTTCGCTGCGCCCACGATTATGTGCGTGGACACTGTGGTGTGCTGTTGTAGGTTTTGCCCGGTAGCGATGTCGCCCACCAGGAGATACATCCCCGGCGCGGGTGCGTCTATCGGGAACTGTGCAAACCAGATGCCGGGAGAGACCGTGCCGGAAACCGACCCTGTCAGAACCGGCGCAACGGTGGCATTGGCCTTGATGCTGTATGTGAAGGAGGCGTTTCCCCCATAGAATAGATCGTCGCCGGTAATCACGACCGTAATTGGCTGAGCCGAGTAAACGGCGCCCAGCGGAAGTGCGATCAGCAAAGTTTGAATGTCCGGGCCACTAACGCAATTGAAGCAGGGAACAACGCCTTCGGGGTCGGTCCCCCCGGCCAGGACGGCGGTGGCAAGAAAGCCTTCACTCACTGTTCCCGGCGTCGCCGCCGGCGCATTGGGACGAGGTACGCCAACGAGGCTGGCATTGCTGGCAGCCAACAGCGGGCTAAGGCTCAGGAGAACAACCGCAATGGTGATAGTGCAAATGGTGCGCATCTTTTTGAAACCTCCCGCTTGGGGTTGAAGTTTGAGACCGGTCATTTCTGGCCGGCTCACCCAAGCTGAGTTAGTATGCGATAGATCGGGCGCGATTGTCAAGACGGGTGTGTAACTTTATTAACGTTCACCTTTTCCGCCCGGCTTCAGACCCATTTCATATCTGTAAAATTGCTGCCGGCGAGAGCCATCATCTCGGCAAAGATATATTGGAAATCGGGGTCGTTGGCGAGTTCGATGTGCCGCGAGAGCGCCGCAATCTTCCGCAGCCGCGCCCCGCGCGTGGAGGGAGCGAGCAGCAGCGTGCGCGCACCGCGTAGCGCGCTGTTGCCCACCGGTTCCACTGGCAAACTCGCGGGAAGCAGTCCGATGGCGCGCGCGCTCGCCTGGCGGATGTAATTGCCGAACGCTCCCGCCAGGCAAAGCTTCTCGACGCCTCCGCCCGCGAGCATGCGCAAACCGGCCGCCATGGCGCCTTTGGCCAGTTGCAACTCGCGGATATCGCCCTGCGTCAGCACTACCCCATCGGCCAGCGTCAAGCGCTTGTCGGCGTTGGTGAGGCGGCCGTTGGCGCGGATCAGCCCCAGTTCAAGGCCGCACGCCGCCG
This sequence comes from Bryobacterales bacterium, assembly GCA_003166475.1. Classification (GTDB taxonomy): domain Bacteria; phylum Acidobacteriota; class Terriglobia; order Bryobacterales; family Bryobacteraceae; genus Bog-159. Next base: position 2,061 of record PMVV01000278.1, read on the forward strand.
CGTCCACCAGGCCACTGCCGCAGATGCCGCGCGCCGCGCCGCCGCCGATCACGTGGCACTCCAGCCCGCCGCGGCGTACGTGTACACTGTCGATCGCCCCTGTGCCCGCCCGCATCCCCGCACCAATGCGTCCGCCTTCAAACGCCGGACCGGCCGCCGTCGACGCACACACAATCCCCTGCGCCGACCCAACTATCACTTCACCGTTCGTGCCGATGTCGAACAGCGCGCAGGGCCGCGTCTGCTCGGCTTCATCCAAGCGCGTGGCCACGATGCCGCAAAGCAGGTCGCTGCCCACGAATCCGCCCAGGCACGGCAGGAATTCGGCCGGCCCCGGCCATCCCAAGTCCGAACTCTCGAAGCGGTAGCTGCCCAGCGTGGGCGAGGCGAAGGGCGCGCGAGTCAGCGGCGTAACATCCAGGCCGCAGAAGAGATGATGCATCGCCGTGTTGCCCGCCACCAGCACCTCGCGCAACGGCTGGCTGCCCAGCATGCGCCCCAGCGCTCCGCGAATGATGCGTCCCAGTTCGCCCGGTTGGCGCAGGTCGTATTGCAGGCGGCTCATCACGTCGGCGCCGTAACGCGCCTGCGGGTTGAGCGCGGTCTCCACGCGTTCGACTTCGCCGGTCGCCAGATCCACCACCTGGACTACGAGCGTTGTCGTACCCAGATCGATCGCCGCGCCCAGCCCCGCGCGCGGCTCGATGGGCACTGAGGCATCGTCGGAGAGCACGCGTAGCGACCACTGCTCCACTTCCACCACCACGCGTTCCGCCGCGGACGCGCAGCAAGCCAGCCGCCAGCCGTCGCGGATCTCTTTTTCGCCGAGCGCATCGCGCATGGTCCCGGTGACCGGCACGTCGCCTTCCAGCACCCGCACCTTGCATCCGCCGCAAGCGCTCTCGCCGCCACAAGGGAATTCGACGCCCGCCGCGAAGAGTTGATCGGCCAGCGTCTGGTGCGCGCGAGGATGCAGTTCGAGCTTCACGAGCGGCTGCGCGCGAACCGCGTCATGGCGTCCAGGTTGGCGTGCGGCGTGCCGCGCGGCGTCTCGCAGCCGGCGCCGCAAATGTAAGCCGCGCCCGCCTGCCGGTAGCACTCCGCCAGCGCCGCTTCGACCGACGCGGGCGTGCCATCGCGCAATTCGCGCACCGGGTCGATATTGCCGAGCAGCACCTGCGTCTCCCGCATGGCGCCACGCGCGTGGCCCAGCGGCGTCGGATAGTCCAGGTCGATGATCTCCGCGCCCGTCTGCCCCATGCCTTCCACGATGCGCTTGGTATTGCCGCAGATGTGCAGGCGCACCGGCACGCCCATCGCGCGGATCGCCGCGATCAGCTCCCGCTCGCGAGGCAACACGTACTGCGCATAAATCTTGGGCCCGACCAGCGAAGCCGCCGCGTCGCCCACCCCGATCAGTGTCGCGCCAGCTTCCACCTGCGCCCGCGCGAACGCCACTTCCATCCGCACCGTGAAATCGAACAGCGCTTCCACGAAGGGCGCATCGTCGAAGAAATCCAGCATCAGAGTGTTGAGCCCGCGCAGATCGGCGCTCATGGCGCACGGCCCTTCCACCCACCCTTCCACGATCCGCGTGGCGCCGGTGCGTTCCGCCAGCAGCCGCACCGCCTCCACGCGATCGCGCATGCGTCCGGGCACGGCCGGGTCGGGCAGTCGCAGTCCCGCCAGCTTGCTTTTCTCATCGAGCAGCGCGCGGCTCTCCACGATTGCGGGCGGCTGCTCGTCGAACCACTCGACCGCTGCGCCCAGGTCGGAGGCTTCGCGGGCCGGGTCGGAAATCGCCGACACGTGGTCGAAGCCGAAGCGGTCCGCCACCGTCACCTGCGCATCCGCCAGCGTGCGGTGGTCGCGCGCGTAGTCCCGGTAGTGTACGCCGGACAGATCGGCGGCGAACATCATGGTGATCGGCATCAGCGGCAGCGAATCGGTAGGTTCGCCGCGCAGCTTCGCGAGAATGCGCTCTTTGCCAGTCACGCCTGCACCTTCACTACTCCAGTGTCATAGCTGGCCACGATGCGCTGGCCGGGCTCGGCGATCACAAACTCGGCTTCCGCCCACTCGCCATCGACCAGGCGCCGCAGCCACGCCAGGTCGCCCGTCAGCCGCTCGAAAATCCAGCCCTTCTCCTTCGCTTCGGCTACGGACTCGCCGACGAACTTGCCGCCCGCCTCCAGCCCCGTCTCGATGAACGTCAGCCTGGAATACTGCGACTGGTAGCGCGTCAGCTCTTCGTGGAGATAGCGTCCGTTGTCTTCGCCGTATTTTCGGATCATGTCTTCCAGCGACTCGTCGAACCCCATGGTGTCGTGGGTCAACTGTTGCAAGCCCTGGCCGCGTTCCAGCCAGCCGGTCGACCGGTAGTAGGTGCCGGGATTTTGCTCGAAGTACTGCTGGTAGCGTTCGCGGCTGCCCATCAGCAGCGCGATGCAGTCGTGCGCGCGCGGCAGCACCAGGCGCGTATGCCGCGCGGTCAGCCCGTCGAGCCCGTTGCCGCACAGCCCGTAGCCCAGCAGAATCGCGTCGTAGACGCCTTCCGGCGTACGGTCCACCGCTTCCTGGAGCTTCGCCGCCATCGGCTTGCGGCCCAGGTCGTGCAGTCCCTTGGGCAGAAATTCCGGGTCCACCTCGTGCGGCGCATGCGCGCAGGCGTCGCACATTTCGCGGAACAGAACTTCGCAACTGATCAGCTTGAAGCGCATCAGGCGACGGCTCTGGCGTTGGCTCTGGTACTGACGAGGGCGCGAATGAAGTCCGGCGTGGAACCGCAACAGCCGCCCAGAAACGAGGCGCCGGCCTCGCACAGCGCCGCGTAGTGCGAAGCGAAGAAATCCGCCGAGGTGTCATACCGGATGGCGGTCCCTTCCGGCGTCTGCTGCATGATGGGCAAACCCGCGTTGGGCTTGATCCAGATCGGGAGATCGCACGCCGCGCGCAAACGCCGGCAGACGACCGCGGCATGCTCCACCCCAACGCCGCAATTCGCGCCCACCGCGTCCGCGCCCGCTTCCACCATCGCCGCCGCCACGGCCTCTGGCGTGGCGCCCATCATGGTGCGGTCCTTGTTCTTGCCGGAGTCGAACGCGAAGGAGGCAATTACCGGCAGCCCGGTGCTTTTGGCCGCGGCCACCGCCAGGCGCGCTTCCTCGATGTCGCTCATGGTCTCCACCAGCAGGGCGTCCGCGCCAGCCGCCGCCAGCGCCGTCGCCTGCGCGGCAAAGGCCGCAGACGCCTGGTCCGCGCCAATTTCGCCCGCCATCAGCATCTTGCCCGTCGGGCCGATCGAGGCAAACACCAGCGCCTTCCCCGCCCCCGCCCGCTTCGAGATCTCCACGCCCGCGCGATTGATCGCCTCCAGGTCGCCTTCCATCGCCACCGCGTTGGCGCGAAAGGTATTGGTGAGGATCACCTGGCTGCCGGCCTCCACGTACGCGCGCGCCACCGCTTCCACGCGCTCGGGATGGGTCAGGTTCCAGGTGTCCGGCGCAGCGCCGGGGTCCAGGCCGCGAGCCTGCAACTCCGTCCCCCACGCCCCGTCGGTGATCAGCAGACCGCCCGCCAACCACTCGCCGAGACAGCTCACGCGGCCACCAGTTTGCGCGCCAACGCCACCGCGGCCCCGGCGCTTTCGCCATAGCCGTCCGCACCGATCGAGTCGGCATACTGCTGCGTGACGGGCGCGCCGCCCACCATGATCTTCACCTTGTCGCGCAGTCCGGCGGTCTGGAAAGCGTCGATGGTGGTCTTCATGGACGTCATCGTCACCGTCAGCAGCGCGGAGAGCGCCACCAGGTTGGCGTTTTTCGACGCCGCCGCTTCGATGAAGCGCTCCGGGGCCACGTCCGCGCCCAGGTCGATCACCTCGAAACCGCCGCCCTCCAGCATCGACGCCACCAGGTTCTTCCCGATATCGTGCAGGTCGCCTTTGACTGTCCCAATCACGACGCGGCCGATCGGCTGCGCGCCCGTCGCCACCAGCAGCGGCCGTACGATCGCCATGGACGCCTTCATAGCGCGCGCCGAGAGCAGCATCTCGGGTACAAAATACTCTTCGCACTCGAAGCGCCGGCCCACCTCGTCCATGGCCGGCACCAGGCATCCGGTCACGATCAGGAGCGGCGCAACTCCCGCGGCAATGGCGGCCTCGGTGGCCGCGGCCGCGGCCTTCCAGTCTCCCTCGATTACGGCTTCGTGCAGCTTTTCCAGTTCAGACATGCGAAACTCCGTTGAATTGATGGACCGCATCCAGCATGGCGGCGATGTTGGCCACCGGGGTGCCGGCCTGCAGGTTGTGAATCGAATTGAACACGAATCCGCCGCCGGGCGCGAAGATTTCGCAACGGCGCAACACTTCCTCCCGCACCTCGTGCGGCGTGCCGAAAGGCAGGGTCTTCTGGGTATCCACGCCTCCGCCCCAGAACACCAGGCGCGAGCCGTACTTGCGCTTCAGATCGCCCGGCTCCATGCCCGCCGCCGAACACTGCACCGGGTTGATAATGTCGAACCCGGCCTCGATAAAGCTCTCGAAGAACCGCTCCACGCTGCCGCAGGAATGTTTGAAACACTTCCAGGCNNGCACTGGCGCTCGAAGATGCTATGGATGTAGCCGCGCCGCGTCCGCGTCGAGATGTACCACTCCGTCACGTCGCGGATGCCTTTGGGGTCTTTCAAGAACGGCGCGGGCACCAGCGCGATATCCCCGAACGCCGTGCCGCCGAACGACGCCGCCACACCGTAGCCGCTTCCGGCGACTGCGCGCACGGAGCGCTCGATATGGTCCAGGTCTTCCGCGGAGATGGGGCTGAACTCTTCCAGGTTGTCCGCCGGGTCGAGCTTCTCGTCATCGACCGGCGGCTGCCGGACGATGGTGTCGAAGAAGGCGCTGCCCATGGGCATGCGCCCGCTCGGCGCCGCCGTTTCATCGCCCTCGGGATAGATCAGGACGTCGCCATTCGGTTCGGTCTTGATCCGGAAATCCGTTGGCACCAGCACATCCAGGCCGCGGAAGTTCCATTCCTTCCAGTCCGTGGCGGAAGAGCCGAACATGGTCTTGCGCGGGAACACGCCGGTGACGTCGATCCCCATCGCCGCGCGCAGGTCGTCCTCCACCAAGCCCAGCATCTGGTAAGGCTCGTGAACCTTTACCGGCCCCGGCGATAGCCCGTAATAGCGGCGCAAGGCCGCCACGCGACTGACGTGGACGCCGGTTACCGCCGTGCTGCCAAAATCCAGCGGAATGCGATCCGGCTCGCGGTGCTCCAGGGCGGTGCGCAGCCTGTCCCGCGAAGAGGCGCTGGTTTCCCTCAACAGCCGATTTATAGCACGAGTGCTACACCACGCGCGCGGCGCGCGACGCGCCGGGTCGTTCGCGCTGAAGCGGGTGGGGCGGTCCCCCTGGATCGCGGCCGACGCCCTCGTCGGCCTCTCGCGGTTCTCAAAGAGCGTCCGTGACGGACGCGCAGACCTGAAGCGGTGCGCCACCGGGTTCGGTCAGCGGTGCCGGGCGATGGCGCGGCGATACTTGACGACGTTGGCTTCCTGCGCGGCTAGGGTAGCGGAGAAGTTGTGGCCGCCGGAGCCATCTGCGCGCGCCACGAAATACAGATAGTCGGTTTCGGCCGGATGCAATACCGCCGCCATGGACGCGACGCCCGGATTGGCGATCGGTCCAGGCGGCAGCCCCGCATGTTGGTAGGTGTTGTAGGGGTCGCCGCTGGCCAAGTCGGACCTGTGAATGGCGCCGTTATAGTTGCCGGCAAGCAGCGCCGCGTAGATGGTGGTCGGGTCGCAATCGAGCTTCATCCCAATCGCCAGGCGGCGGGCAAAAACGGAAGCGATGACGGGCCGCTCATCGGGGAGCTTGCCCTCCTTTTCCACCAGCGAGGCCAGCGTCACGGTGCGGTGTACGGAAGCATCGGTGCGCAGGCCGCGCCACACTTCGCGGAACTTGCCGGTCATCGTCAGGCACAGTTGATCGGGCGTAGTCGTGCGGCTCAGGCGGTAGGTATTCGGAAACAGGTAGCCCTCCAAGGTGGGCGCTAGCGGGTCGAGATCGCGGATGGGCGCGGGGTTGCGGGCCGCCTCCAGAAATTGTTCCGCCGAAAAGATGCCTAGCCGCTCGGCCGCCGCGGCGATGTCGAACATGTTCTTGCCTTCGGGCACCACCAGCTCGTAATAAAAGACGTCGCCGCGCCGGACGCGGTCGAAGATTTCCAGTACGGATGCCGATTCGGCAAAGCGATATTCGCCGGCCTGAAGCGTGGCGCCGCGGCGCAGGGCGCGCGCAATCAGGAACGTCCAGGAGTGGCGGATGACGCCGGCGTTTTGCAGCATGGCGGCCATCTGACGCGCGCCAGTGCCCTTGGACAGGTCAACGAATGCCTCCCGGTTGAAGCCGGCATAGGGCGTGTTCAGGTCGATCCCGATGTAGGCCACGGCGGCCACGGCACACCCCAGGAGGACCAGCGCAAGCCAGCGAGAGAGCGTCACAAGGAATCCAGGTAGCTCTGCAGCAGGATGACGGCGGAGAGCCGGTCCACGGCGCGGGCGCGCTTCTCGATACTGATGCCGCTGGAGCGCAAGACGCGGGACGCTTCCACCGTGGTGAGCCGTTCGTCCCACATGCGTACGGGACGGCTGGCGCGCACTGCCAGCGCGTCGGCAAACTCCCGCGCCCAGGCCGACTGCCGGCCTTCGTCGCCGCTCATGTGCAGCGGGTTTCCGATCAGGATCAGGGCGACGTCGCGCTCCTCCACCAGGCGGGCGATCTCGACCAAATCGGCGCGCTTGGTGGTGCGCACCAGGTTGGGGAGCCCTTGCGCGGTGATACCCAGGGGATCGCTGATGGCCATGCCGATGCGCTTCTTTCCCAGGTCGAGAGCCAGGATGCGGGGTTGTGGGGATGGCATGCGACGGGAAACCGATTTCATTATAAACGCGGGCATGGTAGATTCGAGACAGGATCTCGCTTCGTGGCCATTTTGTCCAAGCCCTTGCGCGCCGCCGAGCAGGAAGTGCGCAACATCGCGGGACCGCTGATTGCGCTGGGTGTGGCGATCGCCATCCTGTACTTCGGGCGGGTATTGTTCATCACCTCGCTAGTGGCCGTGATGCTGGCCTTCATCCTGGAACCCTTCGTCACGCTGCTGGTGCGCATCCGGTTTCCGCGGTCGCTGGCCAGCTTCGTGGTATGCGCGGCCGCGCTCTCGATCCTGTACCTGATGGGGCTGGGCGCCTACTCGCAGTTGTCGGGCCTCGCCGAGGAACTGCCCAAGTACAGCCAGCGCATCGGCGAGCTGGTGGAGAACGTGTCGCAGAAGGTGGAAGGCCTGGAGCAGCGCAGCTACCAGTTGGTGATGCCGGCCCCTAAGCAGCCGCCGCCAGCGCCGACGCCAGACCAGTCACGGAAGAAGCGGCGGACGGCGGACACCGCGGCGCCGGCTATTCCGGGCGCGATTCCGGAAGTGCGCATTCACGAGGATTCGTCGCCCATCAAGCAGTTCATTTCGGTGCGGCTGGGATCGTTCTACCAGATCATGCTGATGGTATCGTTCGTGCCCTTCCTGGTGTACTTCATGCTGAGCTGGCACGATCACATCCACCGGAGCTTTCTGCAGTTCTTTCAAGGCGAGGACCGGGCGGCGGCGGCGCGCAGCTTGCAGGGCATCGCGGACATGGTGCGCGCTTTCGTGGTGGGAAATTCGGTGCTGGGGCTGCTGCTGGCGGCGGCGAGTTCGCTGGCGTTTTGGATGGTTCACCTGCCGTATGCGTTGCTGGTGGGGCCGCTCAGCGGCTTCCTGAGCCTGGTTCCGTACGTGGGCCTGCCGCTGGCGGCGCTGCCGCCGCTGTTCGTGGCGCTGACAGCCTACGAGACCATTTCAGGCTATCTGCTGGTGGTGGCGATCGTGACCGTCTTCCATCTGCTGGCGCTGAATCTGTTGTATCCCAAGTTTGTGGGGTCCCGCGTGCATTTGAACCCGCTGGCAGTGACGTTTTCGCTGATGATCTGGGGATTTCTGTGGGACGCGCCGGGGTTGCTCCTGGCGATTCCGATGACGGCGGCGTTCAAGGCGGTGTGCGACAACGTGAAGGGGCTGCGGCAAATCGGCAAGTTCTTGGGGGATTAGATCCGCGCCCTGGAGGGCGGGCTTCAGCCCGCNNCGGCTGCGGCCAAGATTGGCCGCTAATTTCGCCATTCAGAGGGACTTTGTGTTCACCAAGCACGAATCGGATTCGCCAAGGCCAACGGATTGGGATCGATACTATTTAAGCGTACCCGTTACGGCCAAGCTTACCCGGCGGTACTCCACATCCGTATTGGTGGATGCAATCAGGCGGTATGCGCGGGTCGGCCGCGGCGATGGCCAACTCTCGATTGTCGAGATCGGAGGCGCGAACAGTTGCTTCCTGGATGCCATCCTGTCGCGTATTCCGTGCCGCTCGTACGACGTGGTCGATACCAACGAGTACGGGTTAGGCCTACTGTCCGGGAGGGTGGGGGACGGAGAGGTCGTGCGCCTGCACAAGCACAGCATCCTCGACGGTGCGCTGCCTTTGTCCGCCGACCTGGTGTTCAGCGTGGGTCTCGTCGAACACTTCAGTCCCAGGGAGACCAGGGCGGCAGTTCTGGCGCACCTCGATTATTTGCGGCCGGGAGGCACTCTGATCCTTACCTTCCCGACACCCACTCTCCTATACCGCATCACACGGGGATTGATCGAGGCGCTCGGCATGTGGAAATTTCCCGATGAACGGCCGCTCGAGCCACAGGAAATCACGGAAGCGGTCCGCATGCGCGGCGAGGTAATCTGGGAGAAAATGCTGTGGCCGCTGATGCTGACGCAATACATGATCGTCGCGAGAAAGCGGTGTGCATCGGACGTGGAATTGCTTTAGAAGTGAAAGTGCGTGGCGCTGTTATTAGTGCAGTGTCCAAGAAATAACTGTACAGCAGATTAGCTGTGGGGCAGGCCATCGTTTTTCGTGGCCTGCCGAGCCGCGCACGGTGCGCAGACGACCAACAACGATCGTCTGCGCCACGCCGGGCACCGGAACTGTACAGTTAATTCGCGGACACTACACTACCGCCCGATCCAGTCGAGTTCTAGTCGATCGACGGATCGGATTTCCGGTAGTGGGTCAGTTTGCAAT
>PMVV01000265.1 GCA_003166475.1 Bryobacterales bacterium
GCACCGGAACTGTACAGTTAATTCGCGGACACTACATTAGCATCGCCGTGCTGGTCCCGGACGGCATCTGCGGTAGATCACGCCGCCGCCCGCTGTTCCGTCGAATTAGTCCACGCTGCGATTGTGACCCTTGCCGGTGCGTGTGCCCCTTACCGGCTGCGCCCCGGCTTCTCCCGGCCGGCCCACGGTGCCCGCGCCGGGCTGAGCGCCTTAACTCAACTGCCACCGCACGGTCCCGGTGCGTGCCGATGAGCCTTGTAAACCGGATTCCGGAACAAAATGCGGGCGGGAGCGTCCAATCGAAACATGCGGTGTACGCGCCTTGCCCCAGTTGTGTTTCTCGCGGTCTTCGCCCTTACAGCGCAGACGACCCCCAAGCGAACGCCGGCCAAGCCGCCGGCCGCCGGGGAGGATTGGCCGGTATGGGGCGGCAAGAACCGCGATTTCATAGTCAATGCTTCGGGCCTCGCGGACTCCTGGCCGGCCGCGGGCCCGAAGAAAGTCTGGAGCCGTCCGCTGGGCGATGGCTATTCCGCTGTCGCCGAGGAGGGTGGCGTTCTCTACACCGCCTTTCACCGGAATTCGCGCGACGTCATCACCGCCCTCGACGCAGCCACCGGCAAGACGCTCTGGGAATACGAATATGAGAATCCGTTCACCAACGACTATGCGGAGGCGGTGGGACCGGGTCCCTACGCCATGCCGCAAGTGGTGGGCGATCGCGTAGTCACGGCCAGCGGCACCGGCAAGATCCAATCGCTCGACAAAAAGACCGGCAAACCGAAATGGTCGCATGACTTGTACAACGAGTTCCACGCCACGCACCTGCAATACGGATACTCCTGCCACGCGTTGCCCTACAAAGATATGCTGATCTACCAGGCCGGCGGCCAGGGCGACGGGGTGATCGCGTTCCGCCAGAGCGATGGCGCGGTGGTTTGGAAGGCGCTGCAATTCACCAATTCGCACTCCTCGCCGCTGTTGATCAACGTGGATGGGCAACCGCAGGTCGCGGTCCTGGCGGCCAAGACGGTGTTCGGCTTCAATCCCGGCAATGGCGCGCTGCTTTGGTCGCACGAACACGTCACCAACTATGGATTGGCCGTGAGCACTCCCGTGTGGGCGCCGGGCAATCTGCTGTTCGTGGCTTCGGCGTATGGCACGGGCGCGCGCGTGCTGCACCTGCACCAGTCCGGCGGGAAAACCTCGGTGGATCAGCTTTGGTCCGACGCGCACCTGGAATTGCACATCGGGACGGCTATCCAGCGCGACGGTTATGTGTACATATCGCGGGGCTACAACGGTCCGGTCCTGATGACCGCCGTCGAGCTGAAGACCGGGAAGATCATGTGGCAGGAGCGCGGTTTTGCCAAGGCGCAACTGCTGTGGGCGGATGGCAAACTGATCCTCGCGGACCAGGATGGCACGCTGGCCCTGTGCCGGGCGACTCCGCAGAAGTTCGAGGTACTCTCGAAGGCGTCGGTGCTGCAGAGCATCGCCTGGACGCCGCCGACGCTGGTGGGCACCCGGCTCTACCTGCGGGACCGCAAAACCATCGCGGCATACGACCTGGGGAAGAGGTAAGGCTGTGGCGAGCGCCGATTCTTCGTGGGGCAGGCTCTCAGCCCGCCTCTTTTGGTTGCGGCTGCGCTGCCCTGTGGGGCAGACCTCCAGGTCTGCGGCCGACGTCCACGTCGGCCTGCTCGTGCTCGGATGTGCCGATTTCATTGTGCGGCGAGCGGGTCCTGGAGGTCCGCCCCACCGGGCTATACTGGCTTGCATGAGGCTTTGTACCATCTACCTTCTGGCGCTGGCTGCCCTTGCGGCTGACGCCACCAACGCGAACTGGCCCCAGTTTCGCGGGCCCTCCGCCAACGGCGTGGGCGCCGGCGCGCCGCCCATCGAATGGAACGTCGAAAGCGGCAAGAACATCCGCTGGAAAACCGCGATACCAGGTCTGGGACACTCCAGTCCGGTGGTGTGGGGCAACCGCATCTTCCTTACCAGCGCGGTCCCGGCCAGCGGCGAATCGTCGTTGAAGGTCGGGCTGTACGGCGCCATCGCACCGGTCAAGGGCGAACCCGCGCAAAGCTTCAACGTGTATTGCCTGGACCGCAAATCCGGCAAGATTCTATGGGAGCGCGTGGCAGCCAGCGGGCAGCCCAAGATCATGCGCCACCCGAAATCGACGCACGCCAATCCGACGCCGGCCACCGACGGCAAGCACCTGGCCGTGTTCTTCGGCTCGGAAGGTTTATTCACTTACAACCTGCATGGCAAGCTGCTTTGGAAGAAAGATTTCGGCGTGCTGGATGCCGGCTTCTACATGGTGCCGGGCGCGCAGTGGGGATTCTCCAGTTCGCCCGTGATCCACGGCAACATGCTGATCGTCCTGGCCGACGTGCAGAAGGATTCGTTCGTCGCCGCGCTCGACATCCAAACCGGCAAGGAGCTCTGGCGCACGCCGCGCAACGATGTGCCCACATTCGGCTCGCCCGCCGTAGTGCCCTACACCGCGGACGGCGCCAAAGGGTGGCAGGTGGTGGTGAACGGATTGAGGCACATCGCCGGCTACGATCTGTCGACCGGCAAGGAACTGTGGAGCATGAAGGGCGCCGGCGATATCCCGGTTCCGACACCCGTTTTCGAGGACGGCCTGGTGGTGGTTACCAACGCGCACGGCAGGGGACGGCCTATTTACGCGATACGCAGCGACGCGGCCGGCGACATCACCGGCAGCAAATCCGCGATTGCCTGGAGCGAACCGAACGGCGGCAATTACATGCAGACTCCGCTGCTCGACAACGGCCTGGGTTATTTCTGTTTCGACACCGGAGTGCTGAGCGTCTATAAAATGGCCACCGGAGAGCGCCAATATCAGCAGCGGCTGGGCGGCGGGACCTCCGGATTTACGAGCTCGCCCGTGGCCGCGGGGAACCATCTCTACATCACCAACGAGGAAGGCCACAGCTACGTGCTGGCGCTCGGCGCCGAGTACAAACTGCTTGCCGAAAACGAAATCGGCGAGACCGTGATGGCCACGCCCGCGATTTCCGGCGGCGCGCTCTACATCCGCGGGGCCAAGCATTTGTTCGCCATCGGCGCCAAGCAGTAAAGTGGTTGCATGATTACCGGCGCTCACGTGCTTCTCTACAGCCACGATGCGGAAGCGGATCGCGCCTTCTTCCGCGACGTGCTGGAGTTTCGCTGGGTCGATGCCGGCCACGGTTGGCTGATCTTCAAGCTGCCGCGGGCGGAGGCCGCGTTGCACCCCACCGACGGCGATCCCGCCGAAGGCCACGCGGCGCCTGCGATGCTGGGCGCGGAACTCTACCTGATGTGCGGCGATTTGCAGGCCATGATCCAATCGCTGGCGGCTAAGAACGTCGTTTGCGCCCCGATTGACAAGGCGCCCTGGGGGATCAAGACCACCATTCGTTTGCCGAGCGGCGGCGCGATCGGGCTGTACCAACCCACACATCCGACCGCGCTCGGACTTTGAGGCCGCGGAAGCGGCGAGGCGAGGAGCGAAGGCGGCGAAGGCGTCGGGTAGTGGTGCTTTAGCACCACTACCAGGCGTGGGTGTGCGACATAAAAGTGGA
>PMVV01000284.1 GCA_003166475.1 Bryobacterales bacterium
ATAGCCGCTCTTAGAGCAGCCCACGGCGCACTTGGTGGTATGGCTCGCCAGGTCCTGGTTCTTGCACATCACATCCACCAGCGTGCCGTTCCAGGTTTCGGCGAACGCCAGCGAGGAAAACAGCGCTAACAATACAGACAGTCGTTTCATGCAGGTGATTATATCGCAGTCGCCAGGATCAAAACCCGCTGGGAACGATCCAAAAGCTCTCGCGCCATCGCCCGCCCGGAGGGATGCTCTGCAACTCCCCATACACGCCGGCGTGCGCCAGGTTGAAGGCATCGGTGATGGCGGACATCGGTTCGAAGCAGATGAACTGGCGGCCGGGAGGGGCGTAGACCACCGCGACCGTATATTTCGGCCCGTATATTACCGAAATCTTCTCATGCGCGCCTTCCACCGAGAATGTGGCGCTGCCGGAGGCGTCGCGCACCAGGCCGCCGAACACGTCGTCGAGCGCCACGCCCGCTAGCGGGAACAGGCCCGGAAACTCCACCGGCTTGCGCTCGCCGGTCGGGATGAGCGCTTTCGAGAGCGCCAGGTGGTCGAGCGCCGCCAGGTGGACCTTCCACTGGTCACGGGGCGCGTCGTGAAGCTGGAAGTAGGGATGATACCCGATGCCCACCGGCATGGGATCGGCGGAGAGATTCTCGATGGTGGTGCGCACTTCCAGCCTGTCGTCGAGCAAGACGTGGGTCATCTCGATCGAGTGCGCGAACGGGAACTGCGCCATCAACTCGGGATGCTTCCAGAATTCCAGGCGGCTGGTCACCCTGGCCGAATCGGAATCGGCCTCGACCGCGGTCACGGTCCAGTCCGGCGAAACAGTGAGCAACCCGTGAATGGGGTGCTGGTTTTGGTCGCGGTGGAGGTTGCCCAGATCGGGATTGAGCCGGTATTTCTTGCCATTGGCGAAGAACGCGTCTTCGCTTAGGCGGTTGGCCCAGGGCGCCAGGAACGGAATGCCGCCAAACTGGGGCTTGGCCTTCAACTCGGCCAAAGTCGGGTAGGGCAGCCACAACACGTTCTTGCCGTTCACCTTGAACTCATAGGCCAGGTTGCCGAGGGAGGGCACTATAGCCACCTCGGTGTTGCGCGCGGCGTGGGCCAGTCGCACCACTTCGATGCCGTCCACGACGGCTTTCTGGGCGGAATAGTCGGCGGCGATGGACATAAGCGGAAAGAGCAAAGCAATGAGCGGGCGCATCTATTGATCCTGGTCCGGATCGCGGAGATCCAACAGGGTCTCCTTCTGGCAGCACCAGCACGGTCCGGGCGTGTAGGTGCGGATGGAGCAGACGTCGCACCAGTAGGTGATCACTTTTACGTGACCGTCCTTGTGGATGAACATCGCTTTGGTGTGGATGGGGTCCACCAGGAACTGGTCCGGCGCGATGAAGCGGCCCTTGGCTTCCAGTTCGAAGCCGGCCAGCCGTTGATCGTTGAGTACACCCTTGGTGGGATCGTCGCCGTCCAGGGAAACGATGCCGTGGCCGGCGGTCTCGATGGCGGGCGGTTTCCCGGGGCGTTGCAGCAGCGTGCCGCGAACCGTGGCGGGTTTGGGACTCTGGGCAAGGCAGGCGGCGGCCAGACAGCCGCACAGCAGGAGGGCTCCGAGTCGCATTGCCTCCATTTTAGTTGAATGCAAGCGGTTCGCGCTCCGCGATGCCGGCCATCTCACAGGGCGGTCTCACAACATGTGTCCGTTTGACGGGCACTGAAGCCGTGGCGCACACTCGGCGTTATTCGAAATCCGCTCTTCGTTGGGGCTGGGTAAGCGTGAAGTCTCCGTACACCCAGACGTGCGCCCGGTCGAAAGCATTCCGAAGTGACGGCTTTGCATTTCCATTCTTATCCCAGGGTTGCAAGTCGCTATCTGATTCACAGAAGGAGATTGTCCGCTCTCCCGCGTCCCCGAGCCTCGATGCGCGGACCAGAACGCCCGCGAGTATGGCGTGATCAAAGGGCTTCGGTGCAATCCCGGCGAGCGCTAGCTCGGTTGCGCGGTCAAGCATTGCGTCGTCGAGGCCGAAGATTTCGAGGCATGGCAACCTGGCGAGTGCTTGAAGGGTATGGTCGAGGTTGGCGAGGTCCCGCTTGATGCTGCTCTCAAATTTGTTCAGCACTACCCTCGCCGCCGTGGCATCCGCGTCAGTCACGTGACCGGACGGCTGGGCCCACGTCAGGTATCGCCGTATGGCATCTGCCTCGCTGCGTGGTTGGCATTTCGTGAGAATCGCCTGGCGCGCCTCTCCGAAGCAGATATTGGGTACATGCATCGTGAACTCTCCCAATCGCGCGCGATAGAGCAAATCCACCGCCGCAGGGACCTGATGGTGCGCTGGAGCGGCGTACGCGAAGAGCCAGTTGGTTTCTACGAAGACGTGCGGCACCGGTTATCAGGGGTAGCGCGGGTGTGCCGCTCGCACTTCACCGCTCGTTACGGCGGGCAGGACGTAATCCCGGAGCGCCTCGCCCAATTCGTCCGGCACTTCTTTGGCCGGCTGTGTAGGGAGGTCTTCGAGCCATCGCTGGACAAACATCTCGAACCGCGATCCCTGCAACGGCGGAGGTTGATCCCACAATCGTGTGAGGTTAAACTCCCCAACGCGATGAACGGACTGGGGCGACCTCGTAGTGAACGAATCCCGGTATAGCCACATACGCTTTGGCGTGATGAGAAGCCCTGTGGGGCACTGCATACCCACCATGTACTGTTTGAGGTCTTCCTCCGCGCCCTCCAGATTCGGCAGGGTCACCTTGGCTTCGACGACGAGCGTGATGCCGTCGGGCGTGGTGATAAGGATGTCGGGCTGGAACGCCATTGGATTAGTTTAGCTTCAGTTTACCAGTTTCGGCCAGGGGGCGACGCCT
>PMVV01000357.1 GCA_003166475.1 Bryobacterales bacterium
CATTCTTGGCGCGCGCCGAAGAGATTACATGCAGCACAGCAGATGCAGAGGTTTGTGGCGGTGTGGTTGCCGCCCTTAGCCAGCGGAACGATGTGATCGACCTCACGGTCTTCAGCCGATGTCAGCCGCTTACACCAATGGCACTGAATCAACGCATCCGACCGCGCCTTGACGTAGACCTTGAGGATCGCTTCCCTCGGCCCCACCCTTCGACCGAGTTTTCGGGCCCGTAGGCTGTGGGTTGCGTGTTTTCGCCATTCTGAGTGCAGCCAATACCACTCACGATATTCCGCATTTATACGCTCGCGTGCCCTTGGGCGTGGAAGGTCGTTCTGAAATGCGTACCACCTTCTGGCATCCTCTGGGAGGGGAGTACCTCTATACCAGGCTTCCTTCCTGGCAGCCTCGTAGACCCGCCGCTCCTCCTGTTGCGCTAAGTCAGCTTTCCACAGCGCAAGTTGGTCGGGATCATCACTGAAAAGAAAACCCTGCGGTTCGGCGATCATCGGAGCTATCTAAACCCGCGCCCCCCCTTTTCCGATCCGTGCCCGTTTCGCGTCGCCTCGCCCACCAGTACTAGCGAACCGGCGATCACATGTTGCCCTAGTCCTGCAGCTCGCTGAAAGCAAACGCCCAACCCAAATCGGTAAGCCGGCTCCCCGGCACCGCCGTGCTATCCTCACATTGGGCAGGAAGATCCCCCTCCCGCGAAGCGGCGTTCCGCCCCAGTCCAACACGAAACCTATGTCCAGACCCAAATCAACCCGAGCCAAACCTAATTCGGGCACCTCACCCCAACGGCTCTCCACGGCGTCCGCCATAGGCATTTTCCGCTCAACAGCGCATTCCCGCCGCCCGGCGGCCGCATGCCACCACCCGCCGCCAACCCCTCTGAAAATGGCCTCAAACCAAATGATTCCACAGGCGTTATCGAAAATTGGCTTCGGATGTCCAAAAAAGAGTTTCGCGCCCCGCACGCACAAAAACGGCAAAAATGCATAATTTGGACTGCGCCCCGTGCAGCCTGCGCCCCGTGCAACGAATGTTACGCGATGCAACACGAAATCAAGAAACCCCGGCCCTGTAGCGTTCCCCGCAGCGCGCGGCGGCCCGGCAGGACACTTCAAAAATCGGAGCGGCCATCCGCCCGGTTTCTGAATCGGCCATAACGGGGCGCCGATGCGGTCGCCGTCGCCGGGATGCCGGGGGGGAGGCCTAGCGGGCGAGTTCGAGCGAACTGGGCGGCACGGTGAGTGTTCTGGCGAGTTGGCCGCTCGTGATCGGAGCGACGGCCTGGAAACCTGGACAGAGTGAAGTTTGGGTTAAGTTAAGGAATCCCGTGCTCGGGGTTCTTAGAAAAAGAAACGGCGACTACCCAATTTTGGATCTTCGCCGTAACTCCTATAATGTGGTGCGGAGAGGGGGACTTGAACCCCGAGTGCGCACTGATAACACGCAAGTTACTGAAAATACGATGCGTCAGATAAGCGAAAAAAGACAGAAGAGCATATCCTGGCACGTCTACGGCACGCGGGAACATTTCGGCACCGTTCCGTTTTCGGGCGTATAATTAGTCTCAGCCGCCTAGCTCCTGCAGGGCGACAAGCAGGAACCCCTTCCTGCTGGCGGCTTCCTCTTCGGAGGAAAAGGGGATCGCGCAAAAGGGGAGCGATGTCAAAAGAAAACCGCGGGCGCAAGTGGTTTGACTTGCCATTTGAGCAACGGGTCGCTATCAGAGCCCTCCGGGAGGCGCGAAAAAAGAGCATAAACCAGCTTGTATGGGAACACCTTGTCGAGCAGGACCGGCTCACGCCCAAAGAGCTTGCCCGGCTTGTAAGAGGTGAGGCCGGCCCGACGATTCCAAAGGAAGCCGGGGCCGGACCGACGATTCAAAGCGTGGCATCGCCCCGGAAGCGCGGCCGGCGGTCCAAGTTCACGGAAGAGCAGCTAAGGCAAGCTTTGGCCGCGAAAAAAGCCGGCAAGAACAACAGCCAGATTGCGACGATTCTTTACCGCGTCAACACCCCAACGGACGGCCAGAAGCGTTGCGTCTCAACGATCCTCAAGCACCACTCCGCCAAGCTGGACTCCCCCTCGAAAAAATAGGCCATTATTTTGCGCGATATCGGAATTCTTTGTGTCTTCCGCAATTCGTGTTTTCCGTAGAGAATCGAATTGCAATGCAAACAGCAAACGCGATAGATGAACCCGTTTACACCGCGGAAGAGTTGGCCCGGTCTCGGAAACTCCACCCGGCCACTATCCGCAAACTATTCCTCGATGAGCCTGGCGTGATCCGGCTTGGGCATGGCGGGCGCCGCGGCAAGCGCCAATATTTCACCCTTCGCATTCCAGATTCCGTCGCGGTGCGGGTGTTCTCGCGGCTGACTGTGGGCGGTCGCGCGGCCTAAGAAAGTGTGGCCCGCGCGGTTTCACGAGCCTTGCGGGCCAAAGGTTACTGCGAAGAGCGCCGCCCGCCAGGCGGCGCCCTTCAAGAAAAGGACTTACACGGACGGATGCAATCGCCCACAAGAATATCACGCCGGGACGAACATAAGCAACGCGATGATGATGTTCTCTACCGGGATTTGAGCGTCGCGCGGCGCCAGCTCTTGGAAGTCGCAGCGATAGCCTGGCGAGCATACCACTCCGGTGATCCACGTGAGGTATGGCTCGCGCTGGCCGTGCTGGACTACCGGAGGGCCGCTTGACCGGAGACGCTGAGCGCGTCAAGGCTGCGGCGAACGTGGCCGCAATCATCGGCCAATACGTGAAGCTCAGGCGACGGGGTAAAGACCTGGTCGGGCTCTGTCCGTTCCACGTCGAAAAGACCCCGTCATTCACAGTCACACCAGCAAAGGGGCGCTGGCACTGCTTCGGGTGCGGCGCCGGCGGCGACGTTCTTACTTTCATCAGGCGAATTGAGCGCGTAAACTTCCCGCGCGCGCTCGCGATCGTTGCAGGCCTGGCCGGCGTACCCCTGCATGGAACGACCACTGAGCAACGGCGCGACTATGCCTCGCGCCAGGCAGACCGCGAGCTGCTCGACCACTTCCGCATGATCGAGGGCTATCCAGAGCGCGAGAGTGATCGAGCCAGGGCAGCATATCACTCAGCGTGCGCAGCGGATCCCGACTATTCCACATGGCTCCTGAGTGACCTGGAGCAGGCGAAAGATGTTTGCGCGTTGATTGTGGCCGTGATCGGAACGGCGCAACGGCGAGAAGGAAACTTCCCGATCACGGAGGCCGCATGAACAGCCAACAATGTCGCGATGCTGAACGAATCGACCAAGCGGAGAGACTACTCGCCGGCGAGGAAAGCAACGGCGCGCCGATGCCCACGCCCGATCACACCGAGCCCGCTGGCCAACGAGTTCGCCTGTTAGCGCCGCGGGTTTTGACGGCGGCAGACGTTCTCAAGTTGGACATTCCAGCACCTGACATGCTATTTGAAGGCTTTCCGGTGCCGAGGTATGGGGCGTCTCTCATTGTCGGGGCGCCCAAGAGCGGAAAAACAGTCCTGGCTGTCCAAGAAGCGCTTTCCATTGCGAGCGGTGCGCCGCTGTTCGAGAACTACCGGGTTAAGCATAATCCGCCGCTACCGGCGAATACGGACCCGCGGCCCGCCAAGGGCGTCCCGGTTATGCTGGTCGAGCAGGATGATCCCAGCGGCGCGGCCACTGTTCAAGCAATTCTGAAGCGGCTGAAGGGTGCGAAGGATCTTCCATTCCACCTCGTGGAGCGTGTGCCATTTACATTTGGCCCGGCGCTGCTGGAATGGCTTGAGAAACAGATCGCGGCGCTGAAGCTGCAGTTGATTATTCTGGATTCCTACACGGCGTTGAGAGGCTCTCGCGCGCAGGGCGGCGATATCGTCAAAGCTGAGCAAAATGACCTGACGCTGTTAGACGAAGTCTCCAAGCGAAGGCTCTGCGGTATCCAGATTATTCACCACGCGTCGAAGGGGTCCGCAGCACTCGGCTGGGATTCGAACGCGGCCGGATCGTTCGCGATGACGGCAGCGACCGAGGCCCAAATACACGTCTCGCGATTTAGGGACCTGAATGGCGCCGCGCCTGAGCGTCTGGTCCGCATCCGTGGCCGGCATGCGGAGGACGCGGAAATGGTGTTGCGCTTCCAAAAAGAGACGCTGGATTACGCGCTCGTGATCGACGGCGCCGCGGCCGAGCTTTACCCGCTGCTCCTAGAGATCCATTCCGCGTTGGAATTCGGGACGTTCACGCCGAAGCAGCTTTTGGAGGCAACCGGCGTAAGCCGCGCTACCGCCAATCGCCACATCGCCCGGCTACACAGGGCGGGGGCTCTGACAAAACTCGACCACGGCCGATACGAGCTGATGAAACTGAAAGGCGTTTTCCCGGAAGCGCACTGCACTCAAAAGTCCCAGGTGGCTCAATAGTATCAATAGTATCAATAGTGTCAAAAACCCCAGTTGTATCTAGTATATAGAATTGGGCAAACTTTTCTGCGGCGGGGCATCGCGGAGCGGCCTATTGACGCACGCGCCAGGCGGTGGGGGGATACGTGAGACTATTGAGACTTTCGAAACAGTTGCCAGCAGCCTCGCCAATCCTCGCCTGCCGCGATTTCACGTCCTTTTATTTTCCGAAACCGGGGCAGCCGGGCGTTAAAGGCTGATAAGATCGTTCAAGCGCCAAGGGCGCAGCAAAACAAATCCCCCAGGCCGCCTGAAGCAAACCATGCCGGCCACGCGCGAAGCGGCGCTCACAGCACCATCCGCGTCACCCCGGCAATGGAAGCGGGCATTACCGATCATGTTGTGGGATCTGGAGGTACTGCTGGCCTAAGCCGGTGGTAGAATCGGAACGAAAGGCCCGCCTGCCAGCGGGCCTCTGAATCTTGGTTTGGGTTTACGCTCCCAAATTCATTTTAAGCGGAGCGGTTACCCACATGCAAGTAGAGGACATCGGCAAGTCGTTCACGCTGGAATCGCTGGTCTTCATCTCTGATATGACAGCCATCGCTACCGCCTATACCGCTGAAGGGTTTGTGATCGGTTCTGACGGACGCAAGTCAGTGGCGGGCACGCCCATCGTTGGACAGCCGCTCCTTCACCCTACGGATGACGCACAAAAGATCTTTGCGATTGCATCGCCTCGATTGAATCTGTCCTACGGTATATCGGGCTTCGTCAGGAATCAGGCCAAAAGCTTCAGCATGATCGATGAGTGCGCAAAGCTGTTAACTCTAGTGGCTAACGAAGAACCAGATTGCTACCAGTGCGTGGCCGAATTTGCGAGACGCCTAAAACTGATCCTCATAGATGGTGTGCGATCCGGCCTTCTGGAACCATTCAAAGAACACGAGAACGCTCCAAACCAGGAAAAGCGAACTGTTTCGAGGATAATCCTAGCTGGGTACTTTGGCTCCGAAGCATGCCTGAAACGCGCGCGGATTAGCATTAGCCGGAAAGAGGACGAAATGCTTGCGCATGAGGTTGAATCGACAGGCAGCACAAAACCGGGAGAAAATTTTGCAACCGGGTCGGACGTAGTTCCTCGGTTGGCTATTGATGGCGATGCGCGGTTTGCTGCGTACGCTCCCTACCTTCTGAAAGCCCCTAAAACTTTGCAGGCTGCCTTTGAGTATGTGAAGGCATACATTGAGTGTTGTTCAGACTCGGAGGCCGCGAGCCTAGACCCATGCTGCAAAATCATCGGCGGTCGCGTCCAAATCGCAAGGATCACGCCTATCCATGGCTTTGAGTGGTTTCCTGGATTTGAGGCCGTCTCTGCCCGGATGGCTAAAGCCCCAATTGCGCTTGACGATTCTGTGTGAGTTTGTATGTCTTGCGAGCTGATCCCGAGAACACAACGATTAGGAATTCTCCCTTACGTGCCGCCATCCGTACCCGCTTAACGCTCTCCATCGAAAACCCTGCTCGGAGCGTCTGGCAATTATTCGCCGTGCCGAACGCATTCCGCCATACATCGTCGGAAGGCTCAGAAAGGTAGGCCTCTTCCACCACTTGACCATCCGCGCCCGACAGCAAGATCACTCTGGTAATTGCCTGGCAACCAATACCGATAGTCGGCCCCACCCACCCTTCGGCGTACACAATCAGCGCCCGCTGTGTGTCGGCAACCGTCGGTTCGTAGGATGAGTAGTTCCGTCTTGCGGCCTTGGCGCCCATCCCGATGATGGCGCTAGATGAATAAACGTCTATTCCGGCACCCCGGCCAGCGCTCACAGGATAATCATTGCCATAGTTGGCCGCGAAGTCGCGCAGGAAGTTCCCGCCAGCATCGGTCAGGTGAACATGCTGCTTCTCGCCGCTACCGGCTTTGGCTGCCTCAATTTCCTTCGGTGACAGGAAATCTGAAACATCGCTGCTTAGAGGCTCCGCTGCCATGTCATTCCTCACGCTGGGGACAGTTGCAGAGGGCGCGGCGGATGAACGCTCCCCCACCTGCGACGGGCTGGCCGCAGGCGTTGACGCTGCCGGCGCCGGTTCCAACAATTCCAAATAGTTCCCGAGCAACGACGGCAGAATTACCCCAGTATCCGCCTTGGTCCCGTCCGCGAACTGGACGACCACCGTTCCCGAGTTTTGCGCATCTTCGATCATTGCCCTTGCCTGTGCGCCCAAACGAGCGAGTTGTTGCGCTGTGAGCGTCCTTGGAACAGATATTGGTTTGAAGGCGATGATCGTTACTGCCTGTCCCGCGTATGTATTAGGAATGATCTTGTACGTGCCCGGTTCGTAGAACGGCACGCGTTGCGCGATTGCCTTCTTGCCGATCAAGGACCTCAAAGCGGCGGAGCCTTCAAACCCGTTGCCTCCGACTCTTCCATCCAGGCCGTTGGTATCCACGCTCGCGTAGGAGTAGCCGCCATAGAGACTGACGGCCGGAAAGCTGGGCGGGTTTGAAGACGGCAATGCGTGCGAAGCCGGGATGGCTGGGGGGCGTTCCTGAACCGGCTGTGCCTGAACCGCGGTAGCTTGGACCGGCTGAACTGCTTCAGTGGCTTTGCACGGGCCTCCGGCTTGCTTCGCGGCCATCGCTTTGATCGTCTGCTCCGAGACGCCGGCCTGAATCAACGCGCTCATGGCCGCCGGCGTCAAGCTAAAGCTGAAATCGGTTGCAGAGCAGATGATCGAGTCCAGTTGCTCCGCCGAGTTGGTACGGGCCAGCTCCGCGACGCGCTGGCTATCGAGCGCGGTCTGCGCGGCGGCAGAGAACGCGAGAACCGCGAAAAGGGTGAGTCGCATGACTTGCATTGTGCGTGGCGGATGGGAAGGGGCGCAAGGTAATCGGAAGTTAACTGGGGGGGCGAGCCTGGTCCGCGAGCTTTCATACAGGCAACCGGGGCAGGCGGGGACCTGGGCGTCGTTTGCCACGGGCCTTGACCCACGCCCCCCCCGGATCGCGGCGGCGGCCCGCGTTTAACGTGCTACTTCCAGTCCCGCAGTCTTCGCGCCCTCTCCTCATGCGCCGGATCGGTGAGTCTCGCGTAAACCATAGTGCTCGCAATGTTTTTGTGGCCCAGGTGTGCCTGGACATCGGCAATCGACTCATGCCGATCGGATAACAGCAGCGTGGCGCAGGTGTGCTTGAGGGCGTGCGGGTGAGCTTTTTCCGGCGGGATGCGGGCGGCCGAGCAAAAGCGTTTCATCAGCTTCCAGATTTGGTAACGCGACAAGGGCCGATGCTTCCGGCTGGGGAATAGCGGGCCTGGTGCCGTTCCGCGGACCTTGAGCCAGATGCGGATGGCGGCGGCGGCCGCATTGACCAGCAACGTATCCCCTCCCACCGATCCCTTCAGGCGCCGAATCCGGAGCCGGTCCATGTCGAGCGACGGCCCGCGGCGGTAGTCCGTCAGATCCAATAGCCCGATCTCGGACGCGCGCAGCCCGTGGTATAGCAATAGCCGGAAGATCGCCTTTTCCCGCGGCGTTTTGATGACCGCGAGCAGCGCGTCCTTCTCCGCGACGCTGAGGTGCGCCGGGGGCATTTCCTCCTTTCGTTTCTTCGCCGGCCGGCGCCGTTTCCCCAACCTCTCGATCTTGCGGTCCATGGCGCGCAAGGCTTTCGTCACGTCGGCCGCGGTGACGCGCTTCGCCGGCTGATGAGGGGGTCGGCTCTTTTTCGTGGCTGTCGATTTGGCGCGGGCTGGGGAGGCTACAAAGTGCCTATTTCGTAGCGTTCGGGCCGTTTTTGGCGCTTTTTTGGCCATGTTTTTGCCTTTTCCCCTTGATTACCTACGCCGTAGTGTAGTATTGGCAAATGCGCGATTTGGAGGCCAAACCGGGCGGAAGAGACAATTTCGAAGTTTTTCAACGATCTACAGATATTGTACACCCTGGAGAGTTTGGGGAATGTTGAAAACATTTTGCCCGCCCGCCCCGTGCCCGTGCAAAAAAGCACACGAAACGGGGGGGCCGGAAACTTTACGCGACCACTGCGACTCGTACCAAAAACGGTGTTAAAAAGTCGTAGATCGTATAATGAAAATAGGGCACATTGACCATGCACAAAATGCTTGCTAAAAACGACCGTTTATGGTACGATTGGGTTATGAAACCGAAACGCATCGCCCTTTACGCTCGGGTATCCACCAAGGACAAAGGCCAGGACACCCGAAACCAGCTTGCCCAGTTGCGCGACTTCAGCGCGAAGCAGGAATGGGCCATCGTACATGAGTACGTGGACCAGGCGAGCGCCAAGACGGCGGACCGGCCGCAGTTCAAGGCATTGATGGCCGCGGCTTCGCGCCGTGAGTTCGACTTGGTTCTGTTCTGGAGTCTCGACAGGTTCAGTCGTGAAGGCGTCCTGGAGACGCTTCAGCATTTGCAGACCTTGACGTCCTACGGTGTGGGCTGGAAAAGCTTCACCGAGCAATACCTGGACAGTTGCGGCGTGTTTCGTGATGCCGTCCTGTCCATCCTGGCTACAATCGCCAAGCAAGAGCGCATCCGCCTGAGCGAGCGCACCGTTGCCGGCCTGGAGCGCGCCCGGAAGCAAGGCCGCATCGGCGGGCGCCCGCGGGTGGTCACTGATCGGACCAAGGTCGCAGAGCTTCGCGCGGCCGGCAAGTCGTTGGGCGAAATCGCAGCCGAAATGAAGCTGAGCAAGACTACGGTTGCGAGGATCACGCGGGGCGCGGCGGCGTAAAGGATGGCTCAACGATGCTAAGTCTTTGGCGGCGCCACCTCAAATCCTGCCCCCATCGCAAGAAGGGCAGGTCTTACACGAAGTGTTCTTGCCCGATCTGGTGCGACGGTGAGATCGACGGCGCGCGATGCCGGCACTCCCTCGAAACGTGCGACTGGCAGCGGGCGATTAGGAAGCTGGCGGCGCTCGAAGATCCGCAGGCGCCGCGCGTGAAGCCCGTTGCGGACGCTATCACCGCATTCGAGAATCACATCCTGCCGCTTGAAGGATCGACACAACGCAAATACAAGAACGTGTTGGCGCACCTCGGGGAGTACTGCGAGCGCAAGGGCGTGCATGACATCATGCAGTTGACGGTAGAGCACCTCGACGCTTTCCGCGCGGGCCGGAAGATTTCGCCGACCACGGGCCTAAAGGAATTGCAAACATTGCGGCAATTCCTCGGGTTCTGCCTGGAGCGCAAGTGGGCCGACGATAACCCTGCGAAGAGAATCAAGGCACCGCGGAACATCAGGCCGGGAGAGGTTGTGCCGTACACGCAGGCGGAAGTGTCCACGATACTCGCGGCGTGCGATGGAATCGGGCGCTGTTCATACGAACGGTTGCGGGCGCGCGCAATGGTCCTGCTGCTGCGGTACACCGGGTTGCGAATCTCGGACGTTGCGACCCTCGGGCGTGATCGCGTGCAAGCTGGACAAATCCTGTTGCACACTCAGAAGACCGGCGGAACGGTATTCCTGCCGATTCCTGGTGAACTCCGGGCGGCGCTCGATGCCTTGCCTTGCCCGCGTGGCGCCGGCGACTCACAGGGATATTTCTTCTGGAACGGCATCGCATCGCGGCGGGCAGTGGTGGGGATCGCAGAGCGGACCCTGGCGGCCGTGTTCCAGCGCTCCGCGGTTGCCGGCGCCCACGCGCACCGATTCCGGCACACGCTGGCGACGGAGATATTGGCGCGCGGCGGAACCGAGCAGGATGTTGCGGACATACTTGGCATCAGCCCGGCCGTGGTTCGGAAGCATTACGCCAAGTGGTCACAGGCCCGACAGCAGAGAATCGCGCGGCTGTTTGAGGCCGTCTATCCTGGCACGTATCTGGCACGCGAAGAAAAAGGCCCTGTAATTAACTGATTCTACAGGGCCTAAACTGGTGCGGAGAGGGGGACTTGAACCCCCACGAGATTGCTCCCGCTAGCACCTCAAGCTAGTGCGTCTGCCAATTCCGCCACCTCCGCAGGGGCGCTACTTCTTCGGTTGGGCCGGGGCCGGCGCGGGCCGAGTGGGCATCTGCAAGGGTACAGGCTTGCCGCCCGGGAGTTGCATGTTTGGCCCCTTCGCCGGAGCGGGCGTCTTGGCCGGAGCCGTCTGCGCGCCGCCGGATGCGTTGTCCAGAACCGTCTTCGCTCCCGAGGACCCGCGCGTGGCCAGAATCGAAAGCGAAAGGGAGGTGATCATGAACACGATGGCCGACGCCGTAGTGGCCTTGGAAAGCAGCGTCGCCGAGCCGCGCGGTCCGAAAGCCGTCTGCGAGCCCATGCCGCCAAACGCTCCCGCCAAGTCGGCAGCCTTCCCGCTTTGCAGCAGCACCACAATGATCAGGAAGATGCAAACTATTACATGAACAATCGTTATAAGAATCAACATCGCGTTCTTCTAGTATAGGAAACTGGATGGCCGCGGGTCAAACAGGCGTCGCGGGGCGTCGCGCGGCGCCGCCCTATACGGCGCGGGCTTTGCGGACCGCACGGCCGACTTCGGACCGCGCCGGCTTCCGCATGGCTTGCGACAGCCGCCGCACCTGATCGCTGACGCACACCAGGAACATGGGCTGGCGGGCATTCTTCAGCAAATCGATGATGCGGTCGGGGGCCTCTTCCAAATAGATGGATTTGCCGTCGGTGAGCAGATGGGTTTCCGATTCGCTCTGGAGGGCGTCGCTGAGCCGCTTGCCCATGTCCTTCTGCAGAAAACGCAGCACCCGCCGGATTTTCTGGAGCGAAAATCCCTTGCGCCGCAGTTCGGCGATGACGGAGACTTCCAGGACCTCCTGCGCGAGGTAAACGCGCTTATGACCGTCCTGGCGTGGAGAAACGACGCTTCGCTCATCCCACCATTGCAACTGGCGCAGGCTGACGCCACAGATACGGGCCACGTCGGTGCTCGTGTATTGGTCGCTGTCGGGCAGAGCAGCAGGCCGCGGTTTTTTTGTTTTGAACATTTCGCCCCGCTTTCGGTTTTTGAAAAAGGCCGTCATTCTGGATTGTACTTTAGTCGCGGGCGGTGTCAATAGGCAATTGCAGATCTTTTTGCGGGTGACAGCCGAAAAAGGCCTGTCCTACCTGTGCTAACATAGGTTTTCCAACCTGAGGTTTTCGTGGCCAGAATCACCCGTAAAGAATTGAAGACCGACAAGTTTGCGCTCGAAGTCGGGCACACAGTCGATTTTTTTGAAGAACACCGGACCGAGATTGTCCGCTACGGAGCGGCGGCGCTGGCGGTAGCCGCAATCGTCGTGCTCCTCTTTGTGTACCGTAGTTACCGGCACACCACCCGCCAGGAGGCGCTGGCGAAAGCGATCGCGGTGCAGGAAGCGCCCGTCGGACAGGGGGCGCCGGGAACACCCCTCGCCTTCCCCACCCAGGAAGCCAAGGATAAAGAAGCGATCAAGGTATTCAGCGAACTGGCCGCCAAGGATTCCGGAACGGACGAAGGCTACATCGCGGAATACTATTTGGGTTGCATCGCCACGGATCAAGGCAAGCTGGGCGAGGCGGACAAACGCTTTAGCTCGGTGGCCGATTCCGCCGGCGCGAGGTATGCCTCGCTGGCCAAGCTTTCCCTCGGCCAACTCTACTTCGCCGAAGGCAAGCCGGACTTGGGCGAGAAGATGCTGCGATCGCTGATGGATAACCCCACGGTTTTCGTCTCCAAGGACCAGGCGACCATTGTGCTGGCAAAGATGCTGGCGCTCACCAAGCCTGCCGTAGCGCGGAAGTTGCTGGAACCCCTGCGCGTCAAACCCGGCGCGGTGAGTCAGGCTGCCATCCAGGCGTACGCCGAGTTGCCGCCCCAATAGCCGGGCAAACCATGCTCCGCCATCTCCGTTTTCCGGTGGAACGCAGCCTGGGGCGGCGTTACCCGGAATCGGCGCATCCTTACCGCAACGCCTTTCAGCGCGACCGCGACCGCATCGTGCATGCGCGCGCCTTCCGCCGGTTGGAGGCCAAGACACAAGTATTCACGCCCGGCCTCTGCGACCATTTCCGGAACCGCCTGACGCACACCATCGAAGTGGCGCAGATCGCGCGCACCGTGGCCGCCGCGCTGTCGCTCGACGAAGATCTGACGGAGGCCCTGGCGCTGGCTCACGACATCGGCCATCCGCCGTTTTCGCACGCCGGCGAGGAAGCCTTGGACGATCGGATGCGGCGCTTCGGCGCGCGCTTCGACCACAACCTGCACGCCGTGCGCATCGTGGAGAGTTTCGAGCAGCGCTACGCCCGGTTTCCGGGCCTGAATCTCTCCTTCGAAGTGCGTGAGGGCATCGCCAAGCATTCGCGCGATTTCGGTCCTGGCGAGAATCCCGATTTGGAAGAGTATCTGCCTGGGTTACGGCCGCCCCTGGAGGCGCAGCTCATCGATTTGGCCGACGAGATCGCATACAATACCGCCGATCTGGACGATGCCGTCTCCGCGGGTCTGCTGCGCTCGGAGGAAGTGGCCGCGGCGGCGCCCTACTATCGGGAGCTTTACGAGGCGTCCGAGACGCAGTTTCCGGGGGCGCCGGAGAGCGCACGCTTCCACGAGACGCTGCGCGCCCTGATCGACGCGCTGGTGTCGGGCCTCATCGAGGGCACCGTGCGCCGCGCCTCGGAAGCTGGAGCCGGGAGCGTGGAGGATGTGCGCCGGCATCCCGCGCGCCTGGCCGCATTCACGCCTGAAACAGAAACGGCCAATCGCGATTTAAAGCGATTTCTGCACCGGCGCGTCTATACGGCGCCGGCTTTGCAGGAGGAACGCGACCGGGCGGCCGCCACGATCGCGGAGTTGTTCGACTTCTTTCTGGAGCACCCCGAGCGGCTGCCGGCGTCTCACGGCGAATTGATCCCGGGCGAACCCGCATACCGGGTGATCTGCGATTATATCGCCGGCATGACCGACGGCTTCTTCCAGCGTACGCATCGGCAGATGCTGGGCGGCTGACAGTTGG
>PMVV01000073.1 GCA_003166475.1 Bryobacterales bacterium
TACGCCATCACGCTGCCGCTGCCGCCCCCGCCCAGCAGCGTGCTTGGGACGGCCACCGCCCCCACTAAGGTCGTTCTGACCTGGCAGGAGAACCTCCTGCCTGGTGGCTTACCGATCGGTAACTACGAGATCTTCCAGAGCACCACGCCCGGCGTTTATCCCACAACGCACGGCTCGTCGACGGCCGCAACCTACACCGCGACACCCCTGACACCCAATACGACCTATTACTTCGAGATCGTGGCGTCCGACACCAGCCACGACCTCTCGGCGCCGTCCAACCAGATATCGGTCACTACCCTGCCGATGCCGGCCGCGCCGACCAGCGTCGCAGCCTCGGCAAGCTCCTGCACCAAGGTTACCGTCACATGGACCGAGACCATCCCGACGCATGGCCTGCCGATTTCGACCTACAAGGTCTTCCGGGCGAGTTCGCCTGCCGGCCTCCCGAACGCCACACCGGTCGTGACCAAGGCGTCGCCATATAACGACACGACAGTTGTGGCGAACACCACTTACTACTACGCGGTGGAAGCGACCGACACCGGCCAAGACATCTCGCCCATGTCGGCCCCCGCCAAGGTCACTACGCCCGCGGAGCCTGCCGCGCCGACCAACGTCGTAGCCACGCCGAACTCCGCCGCGAAGATCACCGTAACCTGGTCGGAAACCGTCCCGCCCAATGGTCTGCCGATAACAACCGCGGGCAACGCCTACACGATCTACCGGGGACCGACGTCCACTAGCATGACGAAGCTGACCACCCGGGCGGCGTCTCCATTCATCGACACCGGGGGTTCTGCTAACAGCACTTACTTCTACGCGATAACGGCGACCGACACCGGCGGAGACACTTCGCCCCAGTCGACACCGGCGGCGCAGGCCACTACCTATGCGATGCCCGCCGCGCCGACCAATGTGGGGGCCACAGCTACGTCCAGCACGGCGATCACGGTAACCTGGTCGGAAACCATCCCGCCCAATGGTATGTCCATTTCAAACTACACCATCTACGGGGGACCGTCGGCCACGGGCCCATGGACCAACTTGGCCACCCGGACTACTCTTTCGTATAGCCAGACCGGACTTACTCCTGGCCAGACTTACTGGTACTACGTAACGGCTAACGACCTCGGCCACGACGTATCGCCCGCGTCGGCGACGGCAAACGCCACCACGCCGTAGCAACCGCTCCCTGACGGTCGCGGCTAGGTAACGTATCCTTATCGCCAGCGGAACAGCTTCAGCGCCACCGGAAAGCACACCGCCAGCCAGGCCGCCAGCACCAGCAGTTGCGGTGACACCTGCGCCAGGCCGGCCCCCTGCAGCATGTTCGCCCGCAGCGCGTCGATGGCCGCCGTCAGCGGCAGCGCTTTAATTACCGGCTGCAGCATGTCCGGAAACCGCTGCGCCGAAAAGAACACGCCGGAGACGATCCACATCGGCATCATCACCAGGTTCATCAGTCCGGACGCGGCCTCGATGGTCCGCGCGCGCGAAGCGATCAACAGTCCCAGCGCTCCGAACGAGAGCGAGGTGAGCACGCACAACAGCGCCAGATCCGCCAGCGAGCCGCGCATCGGTACCTTGAAGATGAAAATGCCGAAGCTTAGCAGGAAGCCCACCTCGATCACCAGCATCACCAGCCGCGACAGGAGGAACGACAGCAGATAGTAAGGCCGCGGCATGGGCGTGGCAATCAGCCGTTTCATCAGCTTTCTGCGCCGCGCATCCACGATCGCGAATCCCATCCCCCAGATGGCGCTGCCCATCAGGTTCATCCCCAACAAGCCGGGAATCAGGAAGTCGATGTAGCGGGAGCCCGGCTCGCGCATCAGACGATCGATGCCCGCCACGGGATCCACGCGGCCCGCGGCGCGCTCCACCGCGCGCTCGGCCAGCATGCGCGCGGCGCGCCCTTCGGGATTGGTGTTGTCGAAACCGTAAACCACCGCCTTGTCCGGCCCCGGCTCGGCCAACAGCGCCACCTTGCCCGTGCGCAGCGCCTGGCTGGCGGCCTTCGCGGACAACTCCTGCACGTCAAGCAGCTTCTCCTGCCGCAGCGCTCGCGCCAGCTCCGGCGTGACCGCGGCGATCCGGAGCACGTCCGCCGGCCGGTTGCGAAACGCCAGGCCCAGGCCCCCCGCCAGCAGGATCGGGAAGATGAAGACCCAGAAGAGAGCTTCCGGTTCGCGCAAGAACTCCCGGAAACGAGTCAGTGTCAACTGCACCAGCGCATGGTTCGCCAGCGAACTCTCGCGGGGCGCCGTTCCCGGAGGACGCCCCGCCATTTCTCCCGGCTGCATTTCGGGAATGGCAGTCATATTACTCATCGCGCAAATGCCGTCCCGTCAAGGTGACGAAGACGTCCTCCAAAGTGGCTGAATGCGTCCGTAGCTCGGTGAGCGGAACGCCTTGGCGTGCCAGTTCGTCCAGCAGCGCGGGCACCGCGCGATGCAGTTCGGTCACCTGCATTTGCACCGTCCCATTCTCCGCGCGCACATCGCGCACGCCCTCCATCCGCCGCAGCGCCTGAATCTCCAGCGCCTTTGCCGCGCCGCCAGCCGAAAACTCCACCATGTGCTCCACTCCCATCGAGATGATCAGTTCGCGCGGCGTGCCCAGCGCGATCACCTTGCCATGATCCATGATCGCCACGCGCTCGCAGAGCTGTTCCGCCTCGTCCATGTAGTGCGTGGTTAATAGAATGGTGCGGCCCTGCAGTTTGAATCTTTCGATCAGTTCCCAAAGCTGGCGGCGCGCCTGCGGATCGAGGCCCGTGGTGGGCTCGTCCAGAAACAGGAAGTCAGGATCGCCCACCAGCGCGCAAGCCAGCGCCAAGCGCTGCTTCTGTCCGCCGGAGAGGCCGCCCACCCGCGAGTTCCGCTTCTCTTCAAGCTGCACCAGCGCGATCACCTCGGCCGGCGCCGGGCCGTGGCGGAAAAAGCTGCGGAACAGCCGGATGGTCTCCAGCACTGTCACCTTGTCGGCAAGCTGCGTCTCCTGGAGCTGAATCCCCAGCCGCTGCCGCAGTTCCGCCGCGTGCGTATCCCAGCGCATCCCCAGCAACTCCACGTCGCCCGAATCGGGTTCGGTCAAGCCTTCGCAAATCTCGATGGTGGTGGTCTTGCCGGCGCCGTTTGGTCCCAACAGGCCGAAGCACTCGCCCGTGCGCACTTCGAGTTCGAGACCGTCAACCGCCACGACGTCTTTAAACGTCTTGCGCAGGTTGTGGACACGCAGGGCGGCCGTCGGTATGGGAGCGGGCATCTCCCTAGTATCGCTTCCAAGCGGCGTACGGTCAAACGCGCGGGAGAAACCGGAACTCTGCGCGCTCGGATAACCAAAGAGGACTGGAGTCCTCGACGGGCCGCCGTCGATAATCCAAGATAATAGACATGGGAAGCGTGCCGCGGGAAATCGACGCCACTCAGGTTGGAACGCGGCGCGCGTTTCCAACGCCATCCATCGGCTTATTTCTCGGCCTGCAAGTGCTCGATGTATTGACCACCATGATCGGCCTGCGCCTGGGCGCGAAGGAAGGCAGTACTTTCATCGGCCATTTACTGCAAACAGGACCGCTGAGCGCACTGATCGTTTCGAAAATCTTTGCAGCGGGACTGGCGGCCATCGCGGTGTTCCTCAATCGCAAGCGCATTCTAGTCTTCCTCAACGTCTGGTTCGGCGCGGTGGTAGCCTGGAATGTGATAGCAATCGTCGTGCAATACGCCGGCCGCTGACTTCTGTCTTCTGTCTTCTGCGTTAGTGCGTCCCGTACTTCAACTCACCCGCCTCAATCCGCACGCCGAGCCTATTCTCTTTCGGCGGCAGCGGGCAGGTCGCGTATGGCGTGAAAGCGCACGGCGGATTGTAAGCCTTGTTGAAGTCCAGCACCACTTCGCCGTCTTTTCCCAACTCCGTGTCGAGGAATCGGCCGCTGCCATAGGTCTCCTTGCCCGCGGTCAGGTCCCGAAAAATGAAGGACAGTTCGTTAGGCGCTTCCTGGACCGGCGTCAGCCGCAGCTTCTGGCCGTCTATCTCAAACTCCACGTATCCGGGGCTGGGAGTGTCTTCGACCTGGCCCAGAACGTTGAGAATCGGGATCTTCCTCGAATCCGGCACCAGACGCGTCCGAATGCGGTACTCCTCCCTCACAGGGAAATAATGCAGGCCAGTGAACTCCTTGCGCAGCCGGCTGTTGTTGTCTTTGAGCCGGATGCCGAATTTGCCGCCGCGTTGGATAACGAACATGGTCAAGCTGCCGAGGGTGACGGCGTCCGGCTTCCCGTTGGAATCCGGCTGCAGTTCGCGCGCTTCGAAACCCATGCTAAACACGACCTTGCCCTTGGACAGTCTGAACGCGCCGCCGTCGTCGAGCGCCGGGTCCGCGGGAAGCACGATGTCATTGGAAGCTGCGGAGCCGAAAGTGTTCATGCCTTCGTGCAGCCAGAACAGTCCGGTAACCGTCAGCCATCCGCCATCCGCGGTGAGCGCCGCCTCCCGCTGCCGCCGCCATTTCTCGATCTGCGCGCGGTAGGCGTCCGATGCCGGCCACAAAACACCGCACATCACGAAGAACACGGCCCATGATCGCATCACTCTCCCCCCTCGAGCGCCTGCTGAAGCAGCCCCGCGAACTCTTCGCTCTTGCGGTCCACGCGCGCCTTTAGTTGATTCAGATCCTGCTCCAGGTTGTGCAGCCGATCCGCCAGGTGCATACACGCCAGCACCGCGATGCGCGTCGAATCCGCATTCGGAGACTTGGCCGCGATCGAGAGCATCAGATCGTCCAGGTAACGCGCCAGTTCCTCCACTTCGCGCGGATCTCCGGCGGTGAGCAGCGTGTAAGACTGGCTCAGGATGGTGACGCGCACCGGGCGTTTTTCGGGTGTGCTGGCGGCCACGGCTTTAGCCGGCGCTGAGTTGGTCGATCTGCCCCAGCAGCTTCTCGATGCGGCTGCGCACCTGCTTGCGTTCGGCGTGCAGCGTCTTCAACTCATCGGAGAGCCGGGCGGTTTCCGCCCGCGCCGCGGCGGCCTCGTGCACGGCCGCGTCTTTCTCCTGCCGCAGCCGGACCACCAACTGCACCGCTTGTTGGATGCGCTGCTCGAGCGCCTGAAGCGAATCGGTTTCCAGTTCCAGGGGACTCATCAGACCGCCGGCTCCAGGGCCGCTTTGGCCTTCTCCACCAGCAAGGTGAAGTTCGCCGGGTCTTTGGCCGCCACTTCTGCCAGTACCTTGCGGTCCATATCCACGCCCGCCGCTTTCAGGCCGTGCATGAATTTGCTGTAGGAAATGCCTGCTTGCCGGCAGCCCGCGTTAATGCGCACGATCCACAGCGAACGGAATTCGCGCTTCTTGTTCTTGCGCCCGACGTAAGCGTATCTGAGGGCCTTCTCGACGGCTTCCTGCGCCGCCCGGTTCAGCTTGCTCTTCGTCAGGAAAAAGCCGGACGCGCGATCTAACGTTTTGCGGCGCGAATCCCGGCGATTGGTTCCTCGTTTAACTCTGGGCACGTTTTAGCTCCTTTTTGATAATCGTAGTTTGCGGTGGATCGGGCACGTGCCACGCGCTCCGTCCACACGCGCTTGTCTCCCTCAATACGGGATCATGCGCTTCAACACTGCCTGGTCGGCGGGATCCGCCAACACGGATTTGTGAAGCTTTCTTTTCCGCTTGCGCGACTTCGAGGTCAGAATATGCCGGGCGAAGGCGTGATTGCGCACCACCTTACCAGTCCCGGTCTTCTTGAACCGCTTGGACGCACCTTTGTGAGTCTTCAGCTTGGGCATAGATGTTCCTGGATCGTTGCGAACCTGAGTCTTTCAAATTATAGCAGGTGTGGGGGCTGTCGTGGGGAGGTCCCGCCGCACCGCCTCCGAAATAAAATGCGGGAGGATTCGCCGCGCCGCTATTCGTTAGCTTTCCGTGAAAAGTGGCAGAAGCTGGTTCTCGTGAGAAGCACTAGAGCTTCGAGCGAGAAAGCCCGGGTCCGGCCCGGGCCTTCACTTGAAGCGGAAAGGAGGATCTACTAATGATTCTTATGTTGGTGATCCGGCTTGCTTTTATCGGCCGGTTCACGGCGTTGATCGTATGGACCCGTAAGGGCCAGCGGTAGACGCCGCGGCGGGATCGGTGCTGCAAACCGGTCCCGCTACCAGCATCATACCGCAGTTTGGCATCGATAACCTTAGGAAATCCGAAAATCCCGCCACCAATCGCGCGCCGGTCAGCAGTATCCCCGAAGGGAATACGCCTGCCTCTTAAGGGGTGATCAGGCAACTGCGGATCAGAGGCCCCACCGCAAGTCCGATCTCCCCCGCGGCACACGCCCGAATCCCTGCAGTTCCCGCACCACTCCAGGATGCTTCATGTATTCCACTTCCACGGAAACCTTGACGGGGCTGCCCGCCCGCGCTTCCTCCGGCGCGCGCAGATTCCGGTAAGAAAATGTGGTGTAACTCAGCCCATAGCCGAACGGGTAGAGCGGCGCGCCTTCAAAATACCGGTAAGTCTTGCCCTCCATGCTGTAGTCGTCGGATGGCGGCAATTGATCTTCCGACTTTGATTCGTAAACGCTGCGGCGTCAGGGAGAGATCTATCGCTGGCCTGCACATGTCGGCAACAGGCAGCTTCTGTCCGCCTGGCGTCAATGGCTCGCCGGCGTGACGCGGCCGGTGACCGGTTCCCATCCTACGGCGCCCGCCGTCAGTGCCGGAACGGGTACGCGCCCGGCGACCGAGCCTCCTCCTCGCTCCAGCCCAAAAGCTTGCGCACATCCTCGGGGAGCGTCTCCCGCTCCGCCGTCCCCGGAAGCGCCTCCAGCAGTTCGTAACGGCCGAGGTCCGGGCCCTTGAAGATCCCCCGCGAAGTCCGGTCGAACTGCCGTCCATCGGCTTCGAACGCCGGCATTAGCTTGCGGAACTCGTCGAGCGACGCGAGCCTGGTGACGCAGCTTTCCGTCGCCGCGGGGCTCCACAGTATGAGAGGCGGCACGCCGGTCGCGCCCGGCAAGCTGGCGCGCACATAGACATTTCCGCCGACCTGCTTCGCCTGCGAGCGCGGGAGTTTCGCACAGAGCGACGCCGGTTGCTCGAACTGTAGCAGCGGCCTGTGGTACGCTTCGGTCGCAACCATCAGGTTGTTCACGAACACGTGGCCCTCGCGTTGGTCCACGCCCGGGCCCGTGGCCGGGTGCCAGCCGAAGTGGTCGCCCGTTGCACTCCTCTCGTTGCGCTCGAACGACGCCGGCGTATCCACGAACGTGTTGTTGTACACGCGCACGTCCGCTGAGTTCAGCGCCCAGAGGCCCCTGCCGCAGCGGACGAAAACATTGCCCGCCACGGTCGCCCCTCTGGAGATCTCGAAGAAAAAGCCGACCATGGCCCCCTCGATCCAGTTGTTCACGATCACGCCGTCGCGGTTCCCCACGTCGTACCAGACGCCGTTCGAATAGGGCTGGTCGATCACCAGGTTGTCGCGGAATGTCACGCGGCGCGTCTGGTTGAAGATCTTCACCGCCGCCGGGTAGTAGCCGGTAAGCTGCGCGATATTGTTGCGCCGGAAGATGTTCTTTTCCAACAGAACATCGGACGACCCGATGACGTAGATGCCTTCCGTGAAGGTGTCGCTGACCAGCGAGTTCCGGATCACCAGACCGTCGCCCCGGAAGTAACCGGCCACGCGCGAACAGTAGGTGATGCTCACGTTTTCCAGCACCGTGCCTGTCACCTCCTTGCCGAACGTGGCGGGATCCGCTGGTCCCACGGGCTCGTCGGTTGGCTCGTCGTTGACGGTGAAGTGCTTCTTGCCCTCCACCGTGAGCGCGCGGTAGGCGTACTCGGTAAACGCGATCCCGCGGATGACGGGGCCCTGGTGGTCCGGCGTCTTACCGTGGACCGGGCCACTCGTCCGAACCAACGCGCTGTCGAAAGCCGTGATCTCGACCAGCCGATTCGTGGGATCGACGCCGATGTACACGTTGCCGTTGGCGTAGTCGATGTAGAACGAATGGGCGTCGAGCTCTCCCTCCCAACCGGCGGACTTCAGCAGTTCGCCGTCCACGAACACCATGTCGTTGTTGAACCGGTGCAGCGGCGTCCGCATGCCCTCGTGGTCGCGCTGCCACCAGTCCCGGGGCGCGGCCGGGAACAGCCGCGTCCAGGAGGTCTTCCACACTTTGTTGGACAGCGCCTGCCACTTGGTGGCGACCTCGGTGCCCTTGAGAATCGGCCGTTCGCCGGCGTACGGCTGCAACGTGATGCCCTGGTTGAGGACCAGGCCGCCGGTGCGATAGACGCCCCCGCGCATTACCACCGCGTCGCCCGTGACGACCCGCTCGATGGCCGCTTCCAGTGTCGTTGGTTGTTCGAGCGTCGTCCCCGGGGAGCCGGCCTTTCCGTCGGGAGCGACGTAATAGACGTGCGCGGCCTTCGGGATCTCGTAGCGCCGGTCGATCGGACCGTAGGGCCCGCCGGACGGCTGTGCGTACCCCGGCGCGACGACGAAGAGAAGAGCAGAGAGGAAGAGGCAATAACGAGAGCATTGTGCGGCGTGTTGAAACAGGCGCATCCAGTGTCCTTTCGAGGTGAATCGACTCCTAAAGTACACTATATGCGATCAGCAGCGCGCTGTGAATCTGATTGAGTGCTTAACCGTGTTGGGGAAACCGCTCCCTGACGGTCGCGGCTCAGTAATAGTCGCGCTGATTTCGCGAGCTTTTCCGAGCCGCGACCGTCAGGGAGCGGTTTCTGTGGTTCACCTGTAGACTTCGCTATGTACTCGCGAAATTCTTCCGCCGTTCCGCCAGTTCATCCTGTATCTGGATGTTCAACTTCTTGCCAATCTTGTAGCAAATCAGGCAAACAATGACGATCAGGAAAAAAGCGGATGGATAGACGCTCATCGTCATGCGAATGCCGCGCAAAGCCCCGGCCGTCTGCACCGCATTGGCCCGGTAGCCATAGCCGGTGAGAAGCCATCCGGCGATCGCGCCGCCCAGGCTCAAGCCGGCCTTGAGGCCGAACAGGATGGTCGCGTAGATCACTCCGGTAGTACGGCGGCCGGTCTTCCATTCCGCATAATCCACCACATCCGCAAAGATGGCCCAAATGAGCGGAATCGTGGGGCCGTAGGTCAGAACGCGCGCGTATTCCAGAATGAACATCGTCCCGACGGCGTCGGGCGGCAGCAGCACAAACAGGGCCATGAATACGGTCGTCATGGAGAAACCCGCAATAGCGACGGCTCTCTTGCCATACCGGATCGACAAAAAAGTCGAGCAGAGCACGCCCAGGAGCGTGACGAAGAGACTCGACATATTGAACAAGCTGAACCCCACCGAAGACACATTCGTCCTGGCCCCATCCACAATCAGCCCGAAGGCACTCAGTAAGTAGTGCCATGTCCCGGTGGCGAAGGTCCCGCTTGCCGAGCTCAAGCCCAAAGACTGAAGGAGTCCGTACAGACGGTCCTGGTTGACGTAATACCGAAAGTAGTAAAACATGGTGCCGCCCCTCATGGCCAAAACGAGAAAGTGGCAGACCGTGAGTGTGAACATCGCGATCCAGGGTCCGTTTTTGAGCAGATCGCCGAAGTCCTGCTTGGCGGACACCTTCTGTTTCGGGTCGGGCTGGATGCGCTCGCGGGTGGTGAGGAAGGTGACGACAAAGCAAACCACGCAAATCGTGGCCCACAACGCCATGGTCATCTGCCAGCCCTTGGCATTGTTGCCATGCCCTAACTTGGCGACCAGCGGCAGCGTGAAACCGCCCACTATGAGCTGCGCAATCATCGCCGCCACGAAGCGATATGACGACAGGCGGGTCCGTTCATTGATGTCGCCAGTCATCACCCCGGTCATCGCCGAATAGGGCGTGTTATTGGCGGAGTACAGCGTCATCAGAAGGATGTTGGTCAGGCATGCGTAGGCCAGTTTGCCCGTCATTCCCCAGTCGGGTGTCGAATAGGCCAGAACCATGACCACGCCCCACGGGATCGCCGTCCACAGCACCCACGGACGGAACTTTCCCCAGCGCGTCTTGGTGCGGTCGGCTATCGAGCCCATCATCGGATCGAAGAAGGCGTCCCAAAGCCGCCCCACCAGCAGGAGCGAGCCCGCCGACGCGGCCACGATCCCTAACGTGTCCGTGTAGAAACTCAACTGGAAGAGAATCATCGTCTGGAAGACGAAGTTGGCGGCCGCGTCACCCAGGCTATAACCCGCCTTCTCAGTGAAAGAAAGCTTCTGGGGCTCAGATGACATGTAGAATCACTTTCTGCAAATCGCAGTCGCGCGACGAATTGCCAACCATGATTTCGAAATCTCCGGGCTCGACGACATATTTCATGTCGATGTCGTAGAATGCCAGCGACTCCGGAGTAATATCCAGTCGAACGGTCTTGGTTTCACCCGACTGCAAGGAAACTTTGACGAAGCCTTTCAACTCCTTGAGCGGCCGTGTCACGGAACTTACCAGATCGCGTATATACATCTGCACCACTTCGGTTCCCTCGCGAGTGCCTGTGTTGGTCACGTCCACCAAAACGCGCGTCGCGCCGTCGCGGTTGATTCTCTTCTTGGCCAGCCGTAAGTTCCCGAAGGCGAAAGTCGTGTAGCTCAAGCCGTAGCCGAACGCATAGAGCGGCGACACATCGTCGAAGACATAGCCGCGCCGTGCCATGGGCTTGTAATTGTAAAATGCGGGCAAGTGACCGGCGGAGCGGGGAATCGTGATGGGCAGCTTTCCGCTCGGATTGAAATCGCCGAAGAGGGCCTCCGCGACGGCACTGCCGGCCTCCTGGCCCAAATACCAGCACTCGAAAACAGCCGGCACGTTCTGGCTGATGTAATTGATGGAAAGCGGCCGGCCATTGAAAAGAAAAACAACGACTGGCTTACCGGTCGCGACCATCGCCTTCGCCAGCTCTTCCTGTCTTCCGACCAGGTCCAGACTGGGGCGGTCGCCCAGATGGTTGAACGCATATGCTTCGCGCGAGGTCTGCACGTTGCCGCCGATCGACAGCACGATCACGTCCGCCTGCTGCGCAACCTCCACGGCTTCCGCGATCTGCCTGCGGTCTTCTTCGGGATCGCTGGGCACGACTTCATCCTGGGTCCACGAGCCGCCGATGGTGATCTTACAGCCTTCGCTGTAAAGTACCTTGGCCCGGCCGCCGACCCTGGCCTGGATGCCCTCGAGCACGGTGACATTGTGCTTGGGCACGCTGCTGTAGCCGCCCAGCAGATCGCGATTCGCATTCGGGCCGATGACCGCTATGGTTTGGATGCGATCCGGATCGAGCGGCACAGCACGATCTTCGTTTTTTAGCAGCGTAATGGTTTCTCGCGCCGCCTGCAGTGCAAGCTGGCGATGGTCGTCGCAGCCCACCACGCGCTCCGCTTCCTCCGGATCGACGTACGGGTCGTCAAAAAGGCCCATCTGGAATTTCCAGAAGAGCGCCGGCGCCACCAGCTCGTCGAGTTGCGATTCCTTCAGCTCGCCCTGGCGAACCAGCTCCACCAGGTGCAGGTAGCACTCCGGTTCCGGCAGCTCGATATTGACGCCGGCCCGCACGGCCAGAGCGGCCGCCTCCTTCTTATCTTTCGCCACCGAGTGGCCGCGGACCTCGGCGCGCTGGCTCAACTCCCAAATGCCGTAGTAGTCCGACACCAGGAACCCCTGGAAACCCCATTCCTTGCGAAGCACGTCCCGCAACAGCCACCGGTTCGCGTGAGACGGCACGCCATCGATCTCGTTGTAGGAAGGCATGACGCTGATGGCTCCGCCCTTCTGAATGGCTTCTTTGAAGGTATAAAGGAAGGTCTCGCGAAGCACGCGCATGGATACGTTGGCGGGCGCACAGTTGGTGCCGTTTTCCGGCTGACCGTGCGCCGCGAAATGCTTCAGAGTGGCAATCACGCGCCGCTTGTCGCGGAAGGCGGCGTCGCCCTGGAATCCGCGCACCGCCGCGATGCCCATCCGTGAAACCAGGTACGGGTCTTCGCCGTAGGTTTCCTCGACGCGGCCCCAGCGCGGATCGCGCGCCACGTCCACCACGGGCGTGAGCGCCTGGTGCGTGCCACGCAGCCGCGCTTCCCACGCGGTCATGGTGAAGAGCCGCTCGGCCAGTTCGGGATTGAACGTGGCGCCCAGGCCGATGGGCTGGGGAAAGCTGGTGGCATCCATGGCTTGGTGGCCATGCAGGCACTCCTCGTGAAACATTACGGGGATTCCCAGCCTGGTGTTCTCGACAAAAAACCTCTGAATCGCGTTGGTGAGTTCCGCCATGCCGCGGGCGTCTTTGCCAGTTCCGGCATCGCTGATGCGGCCGACCTGTCCGAGTCCGCGTCCGTCTTGGAACGCCGCCTTGGCTTTGCCGAGATCGAAATTACCATCGGCGTCCACCAGCGTGTCGGTTTTCCTTTGCCACACGCACATCATCTGTGCGGCCTTTTCTTCCAGCGTCATTCGGGACAAGAGGTCTTTGGCCCGTTTCGCGGCCGGCAGACTGGGATTGCGGTATGGCAGTATTCTCGTTTTCTTGCTCTCACTCTTGCGGTTGGCAGGTCGCTTCATACGTTTCGTTTCCTTCCAGTTCGGGACCCAAACTATAGCCGGATTACGCCTCGAAAAGCAAGCGGGATGCTGTACAGCCCGCACTCGCACATATCGGATACACTATTCTGGAATGAAACAATTCTCTCTCGCACTAACCGCAGCCGTGGCGCTGCTTGCGCCGGGCCTGTCGCTAAAAGCCGCGCAGCCATTCGCGGGCCGTTGGGACCTGACCGTCACCACGCCCAAGGACACCTACCCTTCCTGGATGGAAGTCACGGAGAGCGGCGGCCAGCCGCAAGTGCGCGTGGTGGGGCGCGTGGCCAGCGTTCACCCGGCGACAGATGTCAAACTGGATGGATCGCACCTCTCCTTCACCACTTCCGAATGGCTCGACGGGCAGATCAAAGTCACCTGGGAGTTCCATGCCGCCGGCGGCAAACTAACGGGCACCCAGAAACGCGCCGATGGCGTGGAAGGGCAAATCGCGGGCGCGCGGGCGCCGGCAATGACGCGCAAGGTTCCGGTGGCCTGGACCAAACCCGCGCCGCTGTTCGACGGCAAAGACACCAATGGCTGGGAGCCCGACGATCCTTCCCACAACCACTGGGTAGCGCAGGATGGCGAACTCGTGGACCAGGCAGCCGGCGCGAATCTCCGCACCACACGCAAGTTCGGCGATTTCAAGCTGCATATCGAATACAACTGCCCCAACGGCGGCAATAGCGGCGTGTACCTGCGCGGGCGCTACGAAGTCCAGGTGCTGTACGACAAGAGCGACAAGCTCCACGACATGGGATCGATTTACGGATTCATGGCGCCCGCGGTGGATCTCGCGCCGCGGCCGGGTCAATGGGAGAGCTACGACGTGACGCTGGTGGGGCGCACCGTAACCGTGGTGCGCAACGGCCAGACCACCATCGATCGCCAGGAAATCCCGGGCATTACCGGCGGCGCCATCGATAGCCGGGAGGGCGAGCCGGGACCGATCTACCTCCAGGGCGATCACACCGGCGGCATGAAATACCGCAACATCACCATCTCGGTTCCTCAGCGCTAAACTAACCTGATGGCGCTCGAATTCACCACTTCATACCTGGAAGATTCCCTGACCTTGTTCCGCTATTACAAGAAGCTCGGCGAGGGCGCCATGGCGCAGGCCACCGACGAGCAGCTTTTCGCCGCGCTCGACCCCGAAGCAAATTCGATTGCGATCGTGGTGAAGCATATCGCCGGCAACATGCGGTCGCGCTGGACGGACTTCCTGACCAGCGATGGCGAGAAGCCCGGCCGGCATCGCGACAC
>PMVV01000078.1 GCA_003166475.1 Bryobacterales bacterium
GGGCTGTCTTCTGACTTCTGTCTCCTGCCTTCTCCCTTTCTTCCCTTTTGGCATTGTTCGGACAAAAACGCAAAGCCCCCAAAACCAACTACCTCCACCCCCCGAACGATGCTACACTCGCAACAAATGCCGACCAAACCGACCGGCCGCCGCGGCTTCCTGAAGACCGTCGCGCTGGCCGCCACGCCCTTGGGAACCGCCGCCGCGCAAACCCCGCCCAAAACCACCCCCGCCCCGTCCGCGCCGGTCGCCTCGCAGCCCGTCACCCTGCCGCGCTCCTCCATGCGCTATCCGCGCGTCTACACAGGCCGCCAGCTTGCCATGTTGGCCATGCCCCTCGGCGGAATCGCCGCCGGCAGCATCAGCCTCGGCGGACGCGGCCAGCTTCGCGACTGGGAACTCTTCAACCGCCCCGATAAAGGCCGCTCGCCGGAATACGCGTTCGCCTCCATCTGGGCGCAGGCCGGCAATCGCAAGCCCGTCGCGCACGTCCTCGAAGCCCGCCTCATGCCGCCTTACGAAGGTCCCGACGGCCTCGGCTCCAAGAACGCGCCCGGCCTCACCCGCCTGGAAGGCGCAACTTTCACCGGCGAATTCCCCATCGCCCAAATCGCCTTCCGCGATTCCCGCCTGCCGGTCAACGTCTCCCTCGATGCCTTCAGTCCCTTCATCCCGCTCGATGCCGACGAATCCGGCCTGCCCGTCGCCATCCTGCGCTATCGCATCCACAATCCGGGTAAGGATGCCGCCCGCGTCTCCATCGCCTGGTCCATCGAAAACCCCATCGGCGCAACCTATCAGGATGTCGCGCAGCACCACCCCGGCGAGCAGCGCGTCATCGAGTACCGTGAATCCGACCAGATCAAGGGCCTGCTGATGAGCAACCCCGGCATGCCCGCCGACGACCCGCAGTCGGGCACCCTCGCCGTCTGCCTGGTCAAGCCCGAGGGCAAGCTCACCTATCTGCGCGGCTGGACCAACGCCAAATGGTGGACCAGCCCGCTGCTGTTCTGGGACGACTTCAGCGACGATGGCCAACTCGGCCCCGAAGCGCCCCAGCGCAAGCCCATCGGCTCGCTCTGCCTGCAGCAGGAGATCGCGCCCGGTACCGAAGCCGCCTACACCTTCCTGCTCGCCTGGCACTTCCCGAACCGCACGCCTGCCTGGTCCGGCTGGACTGCACCCAAGGGCGACGAGCACACCATCATCGGCAATCATTACTGTACGCGCTTCGCCGGCGC
The DNA here is from genome assembly GCA_003166475.1 of Bryobacterales bacterium. GTDB lineage: Bacteria > Acidobacteriota > Terriglobia > Bryobacterales > Bryobacteraceae > Bog-159. The sequence goes on from PMVV01000078.1 coordinate 1,242, forward strand.
CTGGCAGGCGGCCGAATACGCCGCCGGAAAGCTGCCCGATCTGGAGGCCCGCACGCGCCGCTTCGTCGCCGCCATGCGCGACAGCACCCTGCCGCCCGCCGTGCGCGACGCCGCCATGTCCACCCTCTCCACGCTCGTCACCCAGACCTGTTTCCGCACGGCCGATGGCGAGTTCCACGGCTTCGAAGGCTCCGGCGATCACAATGGCTGCTGCTTCGGCAACTGCACGCACGTCTGGAATTACGAGACCGCCACCCAGCACCTCTTCCCCACGCTGGCCCGTTCCCTGCGCAAAGCCGCCTTCGGCTTTTCCGAAGACGACCAAGGCGGCCTGCGCTTCCGCCAATTGCTCCCCGATGGCAAAGAGCGCTTTCACTACGCCGCCGCCGATGGCCAGATGGGTCAGATCATGAAGGCCTACCTCGATTGGCGCCTCTCCGGCGACACTGCCTGGCTGCGCGATCTGTGGCCCCGCATTCAGCGCGCCGTCTCGTTCGCGTGGGTCGCGGGCGGTTGGGATTCCCAGCGCCGCGGCGTCATGGATGGCGTCCAGCACAACACCTACGACGTGGAGTTTTACGGCCCCAATCCCATGTGTGGCATCTATTATCTGGGAGCGTTGCGCGCCGCCGAAGAGATGGCCCGCGCCGTGCGCGACCAGCAGGCCGCGGAAGACTATCGCAAGCTCTTCGCCTCCGGCAGCCAGTGGATCGACGCCAACCTGTTCAACGGCCGCTACTACATTCAGAAGGTGCGCGGCATTCCAAAGGACCAGATCGCGCCCGCCACGGTCGGCGACATGGGCGCAGAAAACTCCGAGAAGCCCGAATACCAGGTCGGCGATGGCTGCCTGCTCGATCAGTTGATGGGCCAGTATATCGCCGATGTGGCCGGACTTGGTCCCCTCGTCGATCCCGCCCACATTCGCGAGACACTGCAATCCATCTATCGGTACAACTACAAGCGGCAGCTTTACGATCACGAATGCGTGCAGCGCACCTATGTGCTGAACGACGAAGCCGCGCTGGTGGTCTGCGATTACGGCACCGGCAAGCGCCCCGAGGTCCCCTTCCCCTATTTCGCGGAAGCCTGGACCGGTCTCGAGTACCAGGCCGCCGCCACCATGATGTATGCGGGGCTGGTCCGCGAGGGTGTGGAGGCTTTCGAGAACAGCCGCCGCCGCTACGATGGCGAACGCCGCAATCCGTGGGATGAAGCCGAATGCGGGCACCACTACGCGCGCGCCATGTCGGCCTGGTCCGGTGTGCTCGCGCTGAGCGGCTTCCGCTACCACGCCGCGGAGAAGAGCGCGACCATCATGCCCCGTGTCAATATTGGCGTAAACAAGTTCGTGTGCTTCTGGTCCGCCGCGCCGGCCTGGGGCACCTTCACGCACGCCGCCGACAGTGGACGCCGCCGGGTGACGCTCGCCGTGGCTGAAGGCAACCTGCCCTTACGCAGCATCGTGCTGGCGCCCGGACCAGCCGCCACAGCATCCGCCACGCTGAACGCCCGCTCCATCCCGCTCGCGCCCCCCGCGCCCAATCACGATGTCTTCACATTCGCCGACGAAATCGCCATCCACGCCGGCGAAGAGTTGGTGCTGCTTGCCTAATCGCCCCATCCTGGTCCTCGTGGGCGGATTCCTGGGCGCTGGCAAGACGACGCTGCTCCTGCGCGCCGCGCGTCTGCTGCATGAACGCGGCATGCGCGCCGCCATCATCACCAACGATCAAGGCGCCGCGCTGGTGGATACGCGCATGACCACCGCATCTGGCTTCGATGCCGGTGAAATCGCCGGCGCCTGCTTCTGCTGCCGCTTCGGAGACTTTGTCGCCGCCGCCCAGAGCCTTATGGCGGTGAGGCCCGACGTGATCCTCGCCGAGCCCGTGGGAAGCTGCATGGATCTATCCGCCACTGTGCTCCAGCCGCTCAAGCAGCACCATGCCGCGCAGTTCCGCCTGGCGCCGTTTTCCGTCCTGGTGGACCCGCGCCGCGCCGCCGAGTTTACCCAACCGGACGCCGACCCGCAACTAGCCTACCTGTTCCATAACCAGCTAGCCGAAGCCGACTTAGTGCTCTACACCAAGTCGGATCTCCAAACACAACCACCAGCCACCAGCCACCAACCACCGGCCACCCCGAGCGGAGCGGTCCGCCACATCAGCGCCCTAACCGGCCAAGGCGTAGCCGAATGGCTCGACGAAGTCTTAGGCGGCCGCCTATCCGCCGGTACCCACCTCCTCGATATCGACTACGCCCGCTACGCCGCCGCCGAAGCTGCCCTGGGCTGGCTCAACTGGGAAGGCGAACTGCGACTCGAAACCGCACTCACGCCCGCCGCCGTAGTTGGTCCGCTGCTCGAACGCCTCGACGCCGAACTCACCCGCGCCGGCGCGCCCATCGCGCATCTGAAAATCTTCGATCGCGCCCCCACCGGCTATATCCGCGCGGGCATTTGCAACAATGGCGACCAGCCTTCGGTCGAAGGAGACCTGCTAGCTTCCCCCGCCCGCCGCCACGAGCTTGTAATCAACCTGCGCGCCCGCGCCTTGCCCGCGCTACTCGATCAGGCCGTCGCGCGAGCCACCGCCGAGCTCCCCGCCACGCTCCGCGTTCTCCAGCATCAGTGCTTCCAGCCCTCCCCGCCGGTCCCCGAGTACCGCTACGATAAGGGTTCACCATGAAAGCACTGGTCAAAAGCAGGAACGAACCCGGCCTCTGGCTGGAAGACGTCGAGAAGCCCCGCATCGGCATTAACGACGTCCTGATCCGCGTGCATCGCACGGGTATTTGCGGCACCGACGTGCACATCTTCAAGTGGAACGATTGGGCGCGCAAGACCATCCCCATCGGCTTGGTCATCGGACACGAGTTCGTGGGCGAGATCGCCGAGGTCGGCTCCAACGTGGCCGATTTCTATCCCGGCGATATCGTCAGCGGCGAAGGCCACGTGGTCTGCGGACGCTGCCGCAATTGCCTGGCCGGGCGCCGCCATCTGTGCGCGAAAACGCAGGGCATCGGCGTGAACCGCGCCGGCGCTTTCGCCGAATACATCGCGCTTCCCATGACCAACATCTGGCGGCATTCCGACGGCATCGATCAAGATGTCGCCGCCATCTTCGATCCGTTCGGCAACGCCGTGCACACCGCGCTGTCGTTTCCGGTGCTCGGCGAAGACGTGCTGGTCACCGGCGCCGGCCCCATCGGGATCATGGCCGCCGCCGTCGCGCGACATGCCGGCGCACGCTACGTGGTCATCACCGACCTCAACGAGTACCGCCTGGCGCTCGCCCGCAAAATGGGCGTCACCGAAGCCGTCAACATCCGCGAGCACACCCTGCCCGAGATCCAGAAGAAGCTCGGCATGACCGAAGGCTTCGATGTGGGCCTGGAGATGTCCGGCAACCAGGCGGCCTTCCGCGACATGCTCTCGAACATGAGCCACGGCGCAAAGATCGCCATGCTGGGCATTCCGGAAGGCGACATGGCCATCGACTGGCGCACGGTGGTCTTCAATATGCTGACCATCAAAGGCATCTACGGCCGCGAGATGTACGAGACCTGGTATAAGATGACCGTGATGCTGCAATCCGGCTTGGACATCACGCCCCTCATCACGCATCGCTTCCATTACACGGAGTTTGAAAAGGGTTTCGACGTAATGTCCAGCGGCCAATCCGGCAAAGTAATTCTGAACTGGCAGTAGCCTTGTATTACAACTGGTCGGAATCTTCGCAATGAGCGCCGATTTTTCGTGGGGCAGGCCCTCGGCCTGCGGCGGCCTCTCAGGCCGCCTCTTTTTGGTTGCGGCTATGCTGCTCTGTGGGGAAGGCTGCCAGCCCCATTAGGTTTCCGATGCCACCAAAAAGAATTCGCAAACAGGAATTGACCACTCCGAATCTGGTGTGCTATTCATCTAACAACGATTCGTCTTCATTTTTGGCCGAGGGTGCTGTAACATATGGGGCGGGCTGAGGGGGCCTGCCCCGCCTGGGTTCCCAACGACCGCGTGTTTCCTGCCCTCGGATCTCAAGATCGCCGCGCCGCGCCGGTGGAACCGATGGCCGCCCTCCGCTGCGAGGGAGTCGCCGGTTGGTACAATTGGCATTAGAGAGATGGACGGCGAACTGAAACCAAAATACCAAAATGGAAAACTCGGCTCGTCAAGTCAAGGGCCGATTCCCAGATCGTGAATTCGACGTCGAGTTCTGGCAGGACCAGGGTGACGAAGCTATCTTCCGGGCAGCTTGGGAAATGGTGGAGCTGGCAGAGCGCCTGAAACATGACAGAGAGCCCACATTACAAAGAACTGTTACAAGCCTTAAACGACTGTCAAGTTGAGTACCTAATCGTCGGCGGTTACGCACGCTGCAAGATTACTTAGCGCGCTAGCGAAGTTCGGCGCCCTTTGCAGGACGACGGAGTCACACCGGAAACCTTTAATCAAGACGGCATGGTATATCAGATAGGCGTAGCCCCTTTCCGGATAGACATTCTGACGCAGATAACCGGGGTTCAATTCGCGGACGCATGGCAAGGCCGCATCGCGAGCGCCGTCTTGGTGGGCGATCAGATCCTCTAACGAAATGAAGTGTACCGGAACCCGCGGACAAGTCCAAGCGTGAAACGTAAACCGCACGCCAGAACTACCCAACCCGGCCCACCATAAGCCCGCTCGGCCCCGGCAGTCGCACGCGGATCGCTTCGCCGAAACCCGCCTCGCGGAGCCACTCCGCATATTCGCTTTCGTTATAGCTGGCGCCGCCCTCCGTGCCCACCAGCATATTGAGCGAAAACAGGGCTGCCATCTTGGGCGCGGTCTTGTCCTGCTCCAGGATGAAATCCTGAATCACCACCCGCCCGCCCGGAGCAACGGCATGGCGGCAGCGCCGCAGCAGATCGCGGTTCTCGCCGGGGCTCAGCATGTGGCAGATGGCCGAGACCAGCACAAGGTCGTAGCCTTCCCCGAAGTCGTCCGCGCGCAGGTCGCCCACGCGTGTGGTCACGCGGCCGCCCAGGCCCGCGCGATCGATGTGGACCTGCGCAATGTCCAGCACCTCCGGACGGTCCAGCACCTCGGCGTGCAGTTCGGCGCTGGCTTGGGCGAAGGCAATGGAGTATGCGCCCGATCCGCCGCCGACGTCGAGCATGCGGCGCACGCCCGCGGTTCCCACGGCTCCGACCACGTGCGGCGCGCGCTCCCGCGCATTGCGGTGCATGGCCGCGATGAACGGCCGGGTCCATCTATCGTCTACCTCGCGCGGCTTCCGGCGCGCCACCGCCGTGCCTTCCCGCACGCAATCGGTGAGGGTGGACCAGCGATGCCACAGGTGGGCGGTGTGCATGGTGGCGGCGCGCGCATCGTCCGGCGATCCGGCCACGAAATAGCGCGCGCTCACGGGTGCGTTGTGAAATGTGCCGTCGTGCTTCGACAGCAGGCCCAGCGCGGCCAGTGCATTCAGCAGCATCTCGGTGGCGCGCGGGTCCGTGCCCATCTGCGCGGCGGCTTGCCCGGCCGAAGCGCCGTTCGCCACCGCGCTGAAAGCGTCCAGTTCGATGCCGGTCAGGACGGCGCGGCTGTCTTGAAAACCGCGGATGGTCTGGGCGAGGTCGTCGGGCAGCGCGCCCGCGGCATCCTTCGCTTTCATGCCCGCCTGCATCTTGCTCTTGTTGGATTCAATCTCCACGCGCACCGCCTGGACATCCCGATTCACCAGCCGTTCGACCGGCTTCCCGTCGTGAAAGTGGCTGCGCACCAGCTCGGGCACATCGCCCGCGGTCACGCCCGAGTACCAGACGCCCTCCGGATAAACCACTATGTTGGGCCCGCGCTCGCACAGGCCGAGCGAGCCGCACGCCGTAATCTGTACCTGGTCCGCCAACCCCTGGGCCGCGACCTCGCCGCGCAATGCGTCCACCACCTTGCGCGAGCCGCGTGCTGAACAGCACGGCGCGCCTTCGGGCTTCTGCTGGTCGCACGCGAAGACGTGATAACGAAAAGGCTGCATGGCGACCTCCATTGTAGTTCGCCGCGGTTCGGGGGATATTGGAAGTACGGATGATTGCTCTGATTTTCGTGCGATGGCAAAGCGTCGTGGACTTCGTCGTACTGACGGCGGCGCTGTATATCCTGCTGCGATGGGCGCAGCAGGCGCGGGCCTTGCGTGTGGCCCTGGTGGTGCTCGGGCTGCACGCCGGAGCCCTGGTGTCGCGGCATTTCGACCTGGCGCTCACCAGTTGGGTGCTGGATGGCGCGGCCATCCTGGCGATCGTGGTGCTGCTGCTGGTTTTCCAGGCGGAGCTGCGGCGCTTCTTCATGCGCCTGGACAGCCTGCTGAACTGGCGGTCGCAGGCCGCCTCCAGGCTGGCCGAGACTTACCAGTCCATCGCCGAGGCGGCTTTCCATCTGGCCAGCGGCTCGGTGGGCGCGCTGATTGTGGTGGTGCGCCGCAACGCGGTGGCGGAGCTGGTCAGCGGCGGCCTCGTCATGGAAGCCGGCGTTTCCGCCGAAATCCTGGAAGCGATTTTCCAGAAGAGCTCGCCCCTGCATGACGGCGCAGTGATTGTGCGCGGCGACCGCATGGTGCGGGCCGCCGCCGTGCTGCCGCTGACGGAACGGGAGCGGGTGCCCAGCTACTACGGCACGCGGCATCGCGCGGCCATGGGGCTTTCCGAACGCTGCGACGCGCTGGTGGTGGTGGTGTCCGAGGAGCGCAGCGAAGTGGCCTTGATGGAGGCCCGCCGCATCGTCCGCTTCGACGACCGGCAAAAGCTGGTGCAGACGCTGGAGAAGCTCTGCGCGCACCCCGCCGACGGCTTGGGAAGCAGGCTGCGTCAGTCGCTGCTCTCCAACGTGCCCGTCAAGCTGGCCGCGCTGGGCCTGGCGGCGGCCATTTGGAGCACCTCGTTTCTGTCCACCGGAACCACGGTCCGCACGGTCAGCGTGCCGGTGCAGTTTGTGAGTGTGCCATCCGGCATGGAGGTCGGGGCGCCATCCACCGACCGGCTCGAGGTGCAAGTGCGCGGCAGTGCATGGTTGATGGATTCGGTCAGCCTGACGCGGCTGGTGGCCAGCTTCAATCTGCGCGGGTCGCGCGCGGGCGCCTTGAATCTGACAGTCGACGCGGGGAACCTCAACCTGCCGCCGGGGATCGTGATGGAACGCGTCGTGCCCGCCAAGATCGTCGTACGTCTGTTGCAGCGCGCACGGTAGGCCGATTGTCAATCGGCCTTCCGCTTGCGGCTTGCCGCAATGCGGATGAGCGCGATCTAAGACGTCTTTTTCTGCATCCACTGCATCCTCGGCGACAGACTCGCTCGTTATGACGGCCTGTTTGCCCATCGCCTGTTCCACGAGGCTTAGCAAGGCAGCCCTGCGGTCCCGAAAGAAACTGCCGAAATCGTCGGCACGAAGATAGCTGGGCGTAACGAGGTGCGTACCCAGAATCGCATCCATGGCTGAGGGCGTTAGCTGCACAGCCGGATCGTGTTCTAATTGCCCCAAATAGACCGACGGCGCACTGCCGCCGAGCGGCGATGGGACGCTGCCCAACGCCAGGGCCTTCGCGGAAGCCGAACACCGGCCAATACAGTCTGTTGTCGCCTCGCCTGAGTCGCCTCGCCTGAGTCGCCTCGCCTGAGTTGACCGTCATGCTGTTTTAAACGATAATCATTATCGAGATCCTTACCGCGCTTTCGACGTCCGCAAACAAGGAACTATGTGCAGCGCGCATCTCTCGTCGTAGCATTCCTATCTGTCGCCTTTACCAGCGCACAAGCTGGGACCCAGACCGTCACGTCCCTCTCGGCTGCGCCGTCAGCCGCCATTCTTGGACAAGCAATCGCGTTAACCGCTTCCGTGAGCCCGCCGGGCGCGACCGGAAAAGTTACGTTTTACGACGGCGCCGCCATCCTGGGCAGCGCGACCTTATCCGCCGGCGTGGCAAACTTCAGCACCATAGCCATCGGCTACGGAAAGCGTGTGCTCACCGCCCGTTACGGTGGCGACAGCAACTACGCCGGCAGCCTTTCGCCGCCTTTTGCCGAACAAACCACTACAAAGCCCGGCGGGGCGTTGATTCCCGGGCCCGGCACGAATGCCGTGAGTTTTGGGCAGGCCCCGATTCTCGCAGACCTCAACCATGATGGATACCTGGATCTGGTTTCGACCGGGGGGAGTGGGATTGCCGAAAACCCCGCTACCGTGTGGGTTCTCCTCGGCAATGGAGATGGCACATTTCAACCCGAGAGTTCTTATTTGCCTGGTATCGGCGGTGCCAGCGTAACCGTCGCCGACATCGACATGGATGGCAACCCGGACTTAGTGGTCGCGGGGAACGGCGGCGTAACTTCTCTGATCGGGAACGGCGATGGCACGTTTCGAGCCGGCTCCAATATCCTCACTGGAAGCGGCCCCATCGTGGTTCGCGTCGCGGACATTAATGCCGACGGCAAACCCGACCTGCTCGTTTTAAGCCTGGCTCCGGAAGTGGAAATTCTGTACGGAAACGGAGATGGCACATTCCAGACTCCCGTGATTCTACCGCTCACCAGCACTCCATCGGATCTCCTGGTGGCCGACTTCAACGGAGATGGCATTCCCGATCTGGCCGTGGCCAGCCAGGATGGCAACTCCGTCACCGTGATGCTCGGTACGGGTGGAGGCGCTTTCGGCGCGCCGGCCGTGTACAAGTCATATGGCGCATTTTCCCTCTGCGTAGCCGATCTAAACGACGATGGTAAGCCGGACCTTGTTGTAGGTAACGTCGGCTACGCGTCATTTGACCTCATGCTCGGAAATGGCGACGGGACCTTCGGCCAAGTCCACACTATTCCCAACCCGGGCGGACCCGCCCTGGATATTTCCGTCTACGACTTCGATGGCGACGGCAAGGCCGATGTGATCTCGAGTTCATATAACGCCGGTGTGAGCGTCGCGCCAGGCAACGGCGACGGCACGTTTCGAGCGCCTTTACTGTTCTATACTTTTGGCACCAATGGGTTTATGGCTGTTGGCGACCTGAATCATGATGGCATTCCGGATGTTGTGACTTCCGGTTTGCCCGTTCCCATCCAAACCTACCTTGGGAAACTGGCCCCAGTATTTACCATGACCGCCAGCCCCAACCCGGCCAGCTTGGGCCAGAATGTCACTTTGACTGTCACCTCCAGCTACCCCGATGCTACCGGAACCGTGACGTTTACCGACGATGGTTACAATTCCGTGCCGCTCGGAACTGTAGCACTCTCAAACGGCGTGGCGACCATCACCATGAGCCAGCCGCCCAGAGGGTGGTACTACGTGAACGCGACCTACAGCGGCGACAGCAAATACGCCGCCACGGTCGTCCCGCAACTCTACCTTCTGGTGACACAAGCGGTCGGCATCACCATGTCCGCCTCTCCCAATCCGGCAGCTCCCGGCCAGCTCATCACCCTGACCGCCACGGTTTCGATGAACGTGGGCAACGCCGAAGTGGCGTTCTTCGACGGAACCACCCCGCTGAACGCACAAACTCTGTACTCCACCACCGCCACCTATAAGACTTCCCTGGCGGCCGGCGTGCATCAGTTGACGGCTTCCTTCCCCGAGTACAATGGCCTGCTGCCAACTTCGGCCACCGTGATGGAAACCGTGCAGGCCGTATCCGGCGGCCAGTTGCTTGCCGGTACGGAATACGAAACCGTCTCGACCGCGACGCAAGTGCTCGCCGGCGATTTGAATGGCGACGGCATAACTGACTTCGCGGTGCTCGACACCGGGGCCAAGCTCGTAAGCGTCTACCTTGGAACCGGCCAGGGCACTTTCCAGTCGCCCCGGCAGAACCCGTTGGCCTTCGTTCCCGGCGCGATGGTAGCCGGGCAATTCGGCGGCTATGGCACAGCTCTCGCCGTCACGGATCCCGCCGATAACCTGCTCGCCATCTTGCAGTATTACAACAACGGTTTTTATGTCGGCGATGGCCCCATTGCAGCCACGATCCCGGTGGGGCAACAGCCCGTGGCCATCGCCACCGCCGATTTCAACAGCGACGGCTTTGCCGATCTGGTGGTGGCCAATGCCGGTTCGAACAATGTCAGCGTCCTGACTACATTGGGTGCCGCAGGATGGCTTCAGCAGGCCGTGAATCTGCCCGCCGGCCAGTATCCGGATGCCGTGGTTGCAGGAGACTTTAACAACGACGGCAAGGCCGATTTCGCCGTTGCCAACCGCGACGACAATACCGTGATGGTCTTCCTGGGCAACGGCGACGGCACATTCAATCCCCCCGTGGTCACGGCCACAGGTTCCGGCCCGGTAGCGCTGGTTGCGGGCGACCTGAATGGTGACGGCAAAACCGACCTGGTGGCCGTCGACAGTGCATCGAACCAGGTCACCATCCTCCTCGGGAATGGCGATGGCACCTTCCGTACCTCCGCCACCTATGCCGCCGGTACCGGCCCCACGAGCGCGCTTCTGGTCGACCTGAACGGCGATAACAAGCTGGATCTGGCCGTGACCTCGGCCTCCGGACTCTTGATATTTACCGGCAACGGCGATGGCACATTCAGCGCCCCGGTCAACTATCCCCAATATGCCGGCGCGGGCTCCGTGGCGGCGGGCGCGTTCAGCGGCGATGGCCGCATGGACTTGGTCCTTACCATGCCCGCGGCCCATTCCGTGGAGCTTCTGGTCAATGGCTCGCTAACGACTACGACTTTGTCCGTGACTCCTCTATCCACAGCCATGAGCGGCAAGGTTACCCTCACTGCGAATGTCTCGCCGACCGGCGCCGTGGGATCGGTCGCCTTCTACGATGGAATCACTCAGGTCGGCGCCTCGCCGGTTTCCAATGGTGTTGGATCTTTCTCCACGACTCTCTTATTCCCCGGCGCGCATTTGCTTTTGGCGCGCTTCGTTGGCGCCTCTGGTTACGGCTCCAGTTCCTCCGGCACGGTTGCCCTGCAAGTCTCGCCGGTACCGGCGACGGGCTTCTCCGGGCCAATCCGGACCGCTTTCCCTTTCAATAGCCCGGTGAATCTGATTCCCGGCGATTTCAATAAGGACGGGAACGAAGACTTCGCGTTTTGGCGCACAGGAAACGGTCTGGTCGTGATTCTGGGCAATGGCGATGGAACCTTTTCCCTGTCTCCGAGCACCCAGCAGGCTTTCGGCGGAGCTTCGCCGGCCACCGCGGACTTCAACAACGACGGGAATACGGACCTGGCATACATTGAAGGAGAGCCGTCGATGGCGCTCGGCAATGGCCAGGGAGGCTTCACGGAGTTTCCGCAGATATACAATAATCCGCCTCCGTTTCCGGCATCGCTCGCTGTCGCGGACTTCAATGGCGATGGCCGGATGGACATGGTGTTGGCGGACCCGGCCGGCACCGCGGATGTGCAGCTTGGAAACGGCGATGGAACGTTCCAGCAGTATCACAGTTTTCCCGCCGGCGCCAATCCGGTCTTGGTAGCCACCGGCGATTTCAACGGAGACGGGAAGCCGGATATCGCCGTAGCCAACGACATTCCGTCGTCCTCCGGACCACCGTGGTCGACCGGCGCACTCAATGTTCTGAATGGCAACGGCGACGGCACCTTCGGAACTCCGAAGCAGGTCTCCATCCTCCCGCAGCCCGTCTCCATGGCGGTCGCCGATCTCAACGGCGACGGCCACCTCGACGTAGCCGTCGTGCACGCCGGCGCCAACCTGGTGAGCATTCTCCTCGGCAAGGGCGACGGTACCTTCGCGCCCGCCGTCACCTACGCTCTAGGCGCGGCCCCGGCACAACTCTTGATCGCTGACATGAATGGCGACGGCCACCCGGACTTAGTCGTCATGTTCACTTCCGCGGCGCCCGCCTTCGCCGTATTATATGGCGCCGGCGACGGCACCTTCGCCGCTCCGGTCAATTATTCGGACATCTTCCCGCCGGCCGCTATGGCCGTAGGAGATGTGAATGGCGACGGCCGGATGGACGTGATCCTGGCAGAGGGGGACACCGTGAACGTATTCCCCGGGGCCACGGGTTCGTTGTCGATCTTGCAGGGCTCGCCGCAATCCACCGCCGCCGGAACCGACTTTCCCATTGCCTTTGCGGTGAGCGCGCCGGCTGGAACCAAGGTCACGTTCACGGCCCCGAACGCCACGCCGGCTAACTGGGTTGCTGGGGGAACGTTTGCTGGGGCTTTGGCCGTCACGGTAACGGCCGACGCCTCGGGCATAGCTACAGCGCCAATATTCAGAGCTAATGCGAGTTCCGGAAGCTACGTCGTGCTCGCCTCCGCATCGGGAGTCGCGGGAGTCCTAAGCTTTTACCTGACCAACAGCCCGCACTCGTCCGGCGATTTCAACGGAGACGGCCACCCAGACCTGCTCTGGATGGACGCCGGCACGCGCCAGGTGACCGTGCATTACTATGACGGGGCGCAGGGCGCAACCTACATTGGGTGGAATTGGCTGAACAGTTCCGGCGAACCCAGCGGCTGGCAACTAGTGGGAGCGGCGGACTTCGATGGCAACGGCGTGCCGGACCTGGTCTGGGAATACATGCCCACGGGCCAAGTCACAGTGAACTACTATGGCGGACCTGGCGGAGCTACGTTGCTCGGTTGGAACTGGCTGAATGAGACCGGCAATCCCGGATGGACGGTAGTGGCCGTGGCCGATATGAACAACGACGGGGTGCCCGACCTGATTTGGCAAAACAACATGACGAACCAGGTCACTGTCAACTATTACGGCGGCGCGGGCGGCGCCACGCTGACCGGCTGGAATTGGCTCAATAGCGCGGGGGAGCCGGCGGGCTGGCACGTGGTGGCGGCGGCGGATTTCGACGGCAACGGGACGCCGGATCTGGTGTGGCAATATGCGCCGACGCGCCCGGTTACGGTGAACTATTACGGCGGCGCCGGGGGAGCCACATATCAGGGGTGGAACTGGCTCAATAGCGCCGGGGATGCGGGGTGGACGGTGGTAGGGGCCAACGACTTCAATGGGGACGGCGTGCCGGACTTGGTCTGGCAGAACGATGCGACCGCCCAAGTGACCGTGAACTACTACGGGGGGCCAAAAGGAGCAAGCCTCATCGGCTGGAACTGGCTGGCGGCTACGGGCTACCCCGGGTGGAAGGCCGTGGTCCCCAGGTAGATCGTTTAACAGGCTTGAATTTCAGGGATTCGCGTCGAGGCTCCCATGACCGCGCTAACAGGCATTGAACTAAGCCTTCGGCAAGAATATCATCGCGGCAGTGTCTTGAATCGCGGCCAACGACGAGACGACGATTGGCGCGTAGCCCAACGCGCCTTCCAAAACATGGCCCTTCCGATTGATGCGGTGTTGTGATCTCCGTTCCAACGAGGAGTTTTTCGTCATGACCGCATTACGGCAACGAATGCTGGAGGATCTCCAGATTCGCAACTACGCCCCCACGACCATCCGGGGGTACATTCTACAAGTCGCGCAAGTTCGCCAAGCATTTTGGCAAATCGCCCGACCAGCTTGGAGCCGAACACATCCGGGCCTATCAATTCAATTGTTGCTAGTCAAGGAAGGTAGACTCTCGCAGTCCACGTACATCCAAGTGGTCTCTGCGCTTCGGTTCCTCCATTCAGATTGGCGAGCCCCGCAAGAGGATTTCGGGGTGCTCACGCGCGCCGGATGCGAATCGCTATGGCGCGCGTTGCCGCCTTGACTCGCGTAATCTCGTCGCTGTAAGCTAAGAATTCTTGGTATGGGACGCAAGGCGCAAAAGAACGATTCGTTGCCCGGTTCGCTGGACATGTTGATTCTGCGAACGCTGTCGCGACGCGATCTCCACGGATACGGCATAGTCCAGTTCATTCAACAATCGTCCGACAACGAGCTCTTGGTCGAGGAGGGCTCGCTGTACCCCGCTCTCCAGCGCCTGGAGCTAAACGGCTGGATCGAGGGCGTCTGGGGCGTGACGTCGAATAATAGGCGGGCGAGGATCTACAAGATCACGGCGGCTGGCCGCAAACAACTGGCCGTTGAGACCCGGAAGTACGCCAAACTCACGTTGGCGATCGCCCGCGTGATGGGAGCGGAGTGACGGACATGTGGATACGACGGCTGAGGTATTGGATAGAAAGCGCCAGGCGCAGTGAGGCGCTGCGCGAGGAAATGGAACTTCACCTTGCGGAGAAGGCTGCGGAACTCGAAGCAGACGGTATGACGGCGGAGTGCGCCAAGGCTGAAGCGCGCCGGCGATTTGGGAACGTCGGCCTGAAGCACGAAGAGTCACGGGAGATTTGGATCAAGCGGTTTTGGTCGGAACTTGGCCAGGATGTCCGCTATGGCTGTCGCACCATGACCGCCAACAAGGCATTCAACGCCATGGCGGTGTTGTCGCTGGCGCTCGGCATCGGGGCCAATACTACGATCTACAGCTTCATGGAGTCGATCCTGTTGCGCTCGCTGCCGGTGGCCGATCCCGAGTCGCTGGTGGTCTTGAATTGGCATAGCCGGCCGCCCCGGGACGGCAGCAAGGAGTCGGTCCACGTCATGCACGGGGTACAGGGCATGGCGTGGCCGGGCGATAAAGGCTCCATGGTCAGCGGCATGTTCCCGTACGGCGCGTTCGAAACGCTTCGCGAGGAGAATCCCGTCTTTTCCACGCTTTTCGGGTACTTCAACGGACTAAACCGTACCCTGGCCATTCGCGGTCAGGCCACCAGCGCCAGCACGGAGTACGTCACCGGCGAGTATTTTCGCGGCCTGGCCGTGTCGCCGGCTGCGGGACGCCTGATCGGCTCCGAAGACGACCGTCCAGGCGCAGCGCCGGTCGCGGTCATCAGCTTTGCGACCAGCCAGCAGCGCTTTGGGGGACCGTCGGGTGCGATTGGGCAACCGGTTCTCGTCGATAA
>PMVV01000485.1 GCA_003166475.1 Bryobacterales bacterium
GCAAAGTAAGCGGCATTGGGCTGGCAGCCTGCGGGCCGATTGTCAATCGGCCCCGCCCCCACCATCACGAATAGATCCCCGGAGCCTCATACCCAATCGCCTGCACATACTCCACATACGATCCCGGATAAACCCGCGGATGGCGATCCCTGCCGCTCGCCCCTCCCAGTTCCAGCACTCGCGATCCCAACCCCCGTAGGAACATGCGGTCGTGCGACACGAAAATCATGGTCCCTTCGAAATCATTCAGCGCCTCCACCAGCATTTCCTTGGTGGCCACGTCCAGGTGATTGGTGGGTTCGTCCAGCACCAGGAAGTTCGGCGGGTTGTACAGCAGCCGCGCCATGGCCAGCCGCGACTTCTCGCCGCCCGACAATGCCCGAATGCGCTTGTCCACATCGTCGCCGGAAAACTGAAACGCGCCCGCCAGCGTACGCAGCGCGCCCAGCCCGTCCTGCGGAAAGTCCCTCTGAAGCTGTTCGATAACGCTCAGATCCGGATCCAGCACGTCCAGCGACTGCTGCGCGAAGTATCCCATGTTCAGGCTGGCGCCCAGCCGCACGCTGCCGGCATCCGCCGCACTGGCGCCCGCAATCATCTTCAGCAGCGTGGTCTTGCCCGCGCCGTTCCGTCCCATCACGGCCCAGCGCTCTCCCCGCCGGATGGTCAGATTGAACCCGTCATAGATCACGCGCGCCCCGTAGCTCTTGTGCAGATCCTCGATCACCGCCACCTGGTCGCCCGACCGCTGCGGCGCGCGAAACTCGAACTTCACTACCTGCCTCTTCTTCGGCAGTTCGATCTTCTCGATCTTATCCAGCGCCTTGATGCGGCTCTGCACCTGCGCCGCCTTGGCTGCGTGCGTCTTGAAGCGGTCGATGAAACGCTGCTCCTTGGCCAGCATGGATTGCTGCCGGGCGAAAGCCGCCTGCTGGTTGGTCTCGCGGATAGCGCGCTCGCGCTCGTAGAAATCGTAGTCTCCGGAGTACGTCACGATCTCGCCCGCATCGATCTCCGCAATCTTCGAGACCACGCGGTTCATGAACTCGCGGTCGTGCGAGGTCATCAGAATCGCGCCCGGGTACGACTTCAGGAACTGCTCCAGCCAGATGATCGACTCGATGTCCAGATGATTGGTGGGTTCGTCCATCAACAGCACGTCCGGCCGCCCCAGCAGCACGCGCGCCAGCGCCACGCGCATCTTCCAGCCGCCCGATAGCGCTCCGGCATCGCCATCGATCTGGTCGTCCTCGAAGCCCAGGCCATGCAGCACCTCGCGCGCTTGCGCCTCCAGCCGGTAGCCGCCCAGATGCTCGTACTCCTCCTGCACCTCGCCGAAGCGCGCCAGGACGCGGTCCATGTCGTCCGCGCGCGCCGGATCGTTCATGGCGCGATGCAAATCCTCTAGCTCGTGGTGCAGATCGCCGACGCGCCCGCTGCCGGCGATGGCCTCGTCCAGCACCGGCCGCCCCTTCATCTCCTCCACGTCCTGACGGAAGTAGCCGATGGTCAGCTTTTTCGGAACCGATACCTCGCCCTCGTCGGGGGATTCCTCCCGCACGATCATGCGGAACAGGGTGGTCTTGCCGGCACCGTTGGGGCCCACCAGGCCGACCTTCTCGCCGGGGTTCAACTGAAAGGAAGCGTCCACGAAGACCAACTGCTTGCCGTACTGCTTGTTGATATTGGAGAAAGAGATCATCGAAATACCAAGCTAACAGCTAATGCATTACAAGGATTCTTCGTGGGGCAGGCCCTCGGCCTGCGGCGGGCCTCTCAGGCCGCCTCTTTTGGTTGCGGCTATGCTGCTCTGGGGGGCGTTACCGCCGCTGCCGCTAACACTATCAAAGCCCGCGTTGCCAACCCGGCGGCGCTACCGTAGAATTGGACGTGCGGCCGGCCGTGCCCAACTTCTTCATCAGTTACAACAAAGCCGACTTACCCTGGGCGGAGTGGATCGCCTGGCAGTTGGAAGCCGCCGGCTATACCTCGATCATACAGGCCTGGGATTTCCGGCCCGGGTCTAACTTCGTCCTTGATATGCAAAACGCCGCGACGGAGGCGGAGCGCACCATCGCGGTGCTCTCGCCCGATTACCTCGCGGCCCTCTACACTCAACCG
Source organism: Bryobacterales bacterium (assembly GCA_003166475.1). GTDB lineage: Bacteria > Acidobacteriota > Terriglobia > Bryobacterales > Bryobacteraceae > Bog-159. The sequence goes on from PMVV01000485.1 coordinate 2,122, forward strand.
GAGTGGGCCGCGGCGTTCGCCCAGGACCCGACGGGCGAAAAGGGGACGCTCCTCCCGGTACGCGTACGCGCATGCGAACTTGAGGGGCTGCTGTCCCCGATCATCTACATAGACCTGGTGGGCCGCGACGCAGCCGCCGCGAAACAGGCGCTGCTGGCCGGAGCCAAGCGCGAGCGCCCCAAGCCTGCCACCGAGCCGGGCTTTCCTGCCGCGCCACCCGCCAAGCCGGAGCCGCGCTTTCCCGGCAGCCTGCCGCGCATCTGGAACGTCCCGCATCGGCGCAACCCCAACTTCACGGGACGCGAAGACGATCTGCGCGAGTTGCGCGCCGCGCTCACCGACGGCCACGCCGCGGCCATCGTCCCCATCGCGGGCCTGGGCGGTGCGGGCAAGACCCAGCTTGCGCTGGAATACGCCTATCGCCACGCGGCCGATTATGACGCCGTCTGGTGGCTGCGCGCCGAAGACTCCACCACGCTGGTGGCCGACTGCGCGCAGCTTGCCACGCCCCTGGATCTGCCCGAACGCGGCCTAGCCGATCAGCAGGCCACCGCCACGGCGGTGCTCGCGTGGCTGGGCCGCCATCCGGGCTGGCTGCTGATCTTCGATAACGCGCGCAGCGCCGCCACTTGCCGCGCCTGGCTGCCGGCGGCGGGCATGGGCCACGTGATCCTCACATCGCGTGATCCGAACTGGCGGGAGGTGGCCCGCCCGTTGCGCCTGCCCGTGCTGCCGCGCGCCGAAGCCGTCGCCTTCCTCCAAAAGCGCAGCGGCGTGGAGGAACCCGCGGCCGGCGGCGAATTGTGCGACGCCCTGGGCGGCCTGCCGCTGGCGCTCGAGCTCGCCGCCGCCTACATCGAAGCCAACGGGATCTCTATCGCCGATTACCTGGAGCGCTATCGCAGCGCGCCTCGCGAATTGCTCAACGATGCGGTGGCCGCCACCTGGGAGATCTCCATTGAACAACTCCGCACGGAGACGGACGCCGCGCCCGGCGCGCTCGACCTGCTGAACCTGATCGCGTTCCTGGCGCCGGACGATATCGACTCGCGCCTCGTAGCCGGCCGGTTCCCCGATGCCTTGCAGTTGGACCGCGCCCGCGCCGGCCTGCTGCGCTACTCGCTCATCGACGCCCGCGGCGGGGCCATCTCGGTGCATCGCCTGGTGCAGGCCGCCACCCGCGCGCGCCTGGCCCGCGAAGGGTTGGAGCAAGAGTGGGCCGAAGCCGCCGTGAAGCTGGTGAACGAGGCGTTCCGGTTCAAATTGGACAAGGTGGAGACCTGGAGCGCATCGGCCCGCTTGCTGCCCCACGCCTTGGCCGCCGCCGGTCACAGCGAGAGCCTGGGCGTGGCGCTGGAAACCGCAGGCAGGTTGTTGAACCAGGTTGGGATTTACTTGGACAATCGCGCCCAACCGGCGGAGGCCGAACGCAGCCTGAAGCGCGCACTGGCTATCGGCGAGAGGGTCTACGGCCCCGATCATCCTACGGTGGCTACCGAGGCCAACAACATCGGCCAGATCCTGCGGGCCCAAGGCGATCTGGCGGGAGC
>PMVV01000171.1 GCA_003166475.1 Bryobacterales bacterium
TACACCTACTCCGTGGTCTACCGCCAGGGCGATTTCTCCAAAACGTATCAAGGCGCCTTCCAGGCCACCGCCGGCGCCCACGGAGCCCGCCGCGGCCCCATCCGCGTGGACCCCCAGTACCCCTGGCATTTCATTTGGGAAGGCACCGGCGAACACTACTTCTTCAACGGCACCACCGCCTTCTGGCTGATGGGCTGGCGCGACGAGCGCTTCATCCGCGGTTCCATCCAGCGCCTGCACGATCTGAAGATCAACCGCATGCGCGTGCTGCTCTCCGGCGGGTCGTTCACTTTCTACGGCGAACCGGCCATGATGGGCGACAACTTCACGCTGTTTCTGCGGCCCTGGATCGCCGCCGATCCCGGTAGCCTCGACCACCCTGGAATCGACTACACGCGCTTCGATGTAGCCTACTGGCAGAAGTTCGAGCGCATGCTGCGCTTCGCCCGCGAGCGCGACATGATTATTTCCGTAATCCAGGACATCAGCGACGGCCGCGTCCATCTGGCCGCGGGCAGCGACGACGAGCGCCGCTATCTGCGCTACGCCGCCGCGCGCCTGGGCGCATTCTCGAACATCACCTGGGACCTGGGCGACGACATGGATAGCTTTCGCGATGAAAAGTGGGCGCACGAGACCGGCACGCTGCTGGAAGGCTGGGACCCTTACCACCATCTCGCCACCAGCCATCCCGTGCATCGCGAGCATCAGGACCGCGCCTCCGCGTGGTTCGGGTTCACTTCCATTCAGGAATGGTCGCGCACCCAGCACGCCCTCATGCTGGAGGAGCGGCAGATCCAACAGAAGACCGGCCGCATCATCCCGCAGGCCAACGAAGAGTACGGCTACGAGGATCACTACCCGCACTGGGCGCCCGGCATGGGCGGCGATTCGGCGGAGACGCTGCGGCACGTGGCCTGGGATATCGCCATGGCCGGCGCTTACGGGACCGCCGGCGAGACCGCACGGCGCGGCATCAACATCTGGCCCGATACCGGCGGCGGCTGGATCAACGGCCGCGGCGACGACACCATGGTGATGCTCAAGGGCTATGAACATATGGTGGACTTCTTCACCAGCTTCGAATGGTGGAAGACGGAACCGCACGACGCGCTGGTCGACAGCGGCGCATATTGCCTGGCGAAGCCCGGCGAGATTTACGCGGTCTATTTGCCCAACGGCGGCGATGTTACCGTCACGCTGGAGCCGGGCCGCTACGAGGCAGCCTGGTTCAGCGCCTTCACCGGCGAATGGGTGCCCTTGCCGCCCGTGGAGGGACCGCGCTGGAAATCCCCGCAGGCGCCCGGATGGCTGGACTGGGCGCTGCTGCTCCGTGGGGCAGGCTCTCAGCCTGCGGCGGCCTCTCAGGCCGCCAAAACGGGCCGTCAATAGCGGTACCGCATCCCGAGTCTCCGGAAACCGCAGTGCCAGTCCCATCGTCATAATTAGCATGGCCCCTCGCAGCACCAAATCTGGAAGTGTAACCGGACCCCTTCCCCGCCGCCGGATAATCTCCGGATGTTTGCTGGTCCTGACTCTCTCCCTCGCGCATGCGCTCGGAGCCGAAGACCGGATTACACTCGCCGTCGACGATAGCCGCCGCGCGGCGCTGCCCGGCAGTGTCACCCCGCACATCCAGTCCGGCACGGATTTGGGACCGGTAGACCCGTCGATGGCGCTACCCTACGTCACTCTGGTGCTCAAACCCTCGTCCAGCCAGCAGGCCGATCTCGACCAGTTGTTGGCGCAACAGCAGGACCCCTCCTCGCCCAACTACCATCGCTGGCTGACTCCGGAGCAATACGCGGACCGCTTCGGAGTAAGTCAGTCCGATATAGACAAAATCGTAAGCTGGCTAAGCCAACATGGTCTTACCCTCAAGTCCGTCGCCCGCTCGCGCAATGCGATTGCCTTCGGCGGCGCTGCCAGCCAAATCGGCAGCGCCTTTGGCGTCCGGATTCACAGCTACAATGTTGGCGGCGAGCAGCACTACGCCAATAGCACCGACCCCACCATCCCCGTGGCCTTCCAGGGCGTGGTACTCACCATTCGCGGGCTCCACGACTTCCGCTTGAAGCCCAGGCTGCGGCCCAGCGCACATCCCCGCGATAACCTCCAGGGCGCTGAACAGCTTGCTCCGGACGATATAGCCACCATTTACAACATCACCCCTCTTTACGACGCCGGCATCGACGGAGCGGGACAGAAGCTTGCGATCGTCGGGCAGACCGATATTATCCCGGCGGACATCCAGCAATATCGCAGTTATTTCAATCTTCCGGTGAACAACCCAACCGTCATACTAGTCGACAACCAGGATCCCGGAATTCAAGCGAACTCCGGAGACTTAGGAGAATCCGATCTCGATCTGGAATTCGCCGGCGCGGTAGCGCGCAACGCCACTATTTACTTTGTGACTTCAACCAACGTGGAAGACTCGCTCTCATACGCCGTCACCGATAACGTGGCCCCGATCGTTTCAACCAGCTACGGTGACTGCGAATTGGACACGGGGTCCGCGGGCGCGCAGGCTCTAGAGCAATTGGGCATGCAAGCCAATGCGCAAGGCCAGACCGTCTTCGCCGCCTCGGGCGATGCCGGCGCATTGGACTGTTACGGCCTCGGCGACGGAACCGCCATCGATAACGCCCTCTCGGTGGATATGCCGGCGTCCCTTCCGCAAGTGACAGGTGTGGGCGGCACGCAATTCAACGAGGGAAGCGGAACTTATTGGAGTTCCACCAACACCAGTAACCAGGCGTCGGCGCTGTTCTACATCCCCGAGATCCCCTGGAACGAGGGCTTTAACCCGCAACCCCCCGCTGGGCCGGAGGCCACCGGCGGCGGCGAAAGCGTCTTTTTCACCAAACCATCCTGGCAGACCGGCTCAGGCGTTCCCAATGACGGCGCTAGAGACGTCCCGGA
>PMVV01000033.1 GCA_003166475.1 Bryobacterales bacterium
ATACCTAGATAACGCAACAGCCGGTTACACCGCTCCACCGCCCCGACCCCTTGAGCGCTGCCTCACTCCGTATGGAAGTGGGCGCACTCCATCCACGAGGACGCGCCTGATCTTCACGTGGCTGCCCCGTTGCGAGATCTCTTGAAATCCGAATCGGGCGAACGTACGGATGAGATCGCCGCCGGTCAACGCGCGTAGCCTGGGCATCAGGCGACCGCCGGAAGCTCCATGGTGGCCAGGATGGTAGGATCCTCCGACAAGCCCATTGCGGCCAGATCTTCGCCTTCCAAGTGCAGGGAAATCGCCTCCCGAATATTGGCCGCCAACTCGTCGAGGGTGGCCGCCTCGGTTACGACCGGCAGGTCCAGGCACTCAGCCACGTATTTTTGTTCGCCTCGAAAGATCCGTACCTGAATCGTGCGCTTCATCGGCGTGGGATCCTCAACTACTTTACCATTCGGGTGGCAGGCCCTCCCCAGGGCCGCACGGGCGAGGCGCGCTCCGTGAAAGCTGAGGTCGGGCGCGAGATCGACCACGCCCTCACGATCGGCCATGTACCGGGCCGGGGCTTGTGCGCTGACGCACCTGTTGCGATACGATCCGCCGGATGCCGACAGTCGCACGATATCCTGTCCGTGCGTCCTGGTCTAAAGTAGCCACACCCAACTCATTTGGGTGAGAGATGTGCTCGTAGAAACGCTAGCACTCGCGACTCATCGGCACTGCGTGGCAGCTCACTCGGAAATCGATCCTCAAGCCATCTAACCATTTCTTGCTTATAAAACCTGTTGTTCTGGACTGCATCGAGGAAGAACTGGAAAGCCGCCGGTCGCCCCATCTGTGCTAGCTCCTCGGCGCACTGCGTTCGAACGAATACGTATGGGGATTGAACGAGAGCGCTTTCTAAATATGGGATGGCTTGGTCCCCATAGGCATAGACAAGGCTGTATGGAAGACTTGAACGGTCCCGGCCATACTTGTCCGGATCTCCGGGTTCGGTCATAGACTCAGCCAACCGGGGAAGATCATGGGGGTCTCCGATCCACGTTAATGCGGTTCGCGCTTGTTCGCCCTCAGTGCCAGGTCGTAGCGCTATCAGGGTTAACAGTTGACGCGAGCGGTCCGTTTTGATCCCGCCGAGATATATGGCAAGCTGCTGCGTTGCAGAGCTATTTCCATCTGCGATGATAGCCGGTGCTGTCGCTATTACTTGGCCGTTAGCCCCTGACGTGAGTTCGGGAGCGGCTTGCCAATTCTGCGAATGAAGGACGAATCCTAGCATCTTGAGCGCTGCGGCCACCTGCGTACTCTTTGCAGGCTGCACATATTGAATGCAAATGCCTGCCAGGACCTTCTGCCGATCGTGAAACAGTTGCGCCTTCCAGCTTACAACGTATGCCAAAGCATCGCTTGGGCCGCGACGTTTGATTTCGCCGACGACCTCGGTGGCTATGTCACTAGCAGTGAAAAACTGCAGACTGCCTGATGCAACGGAGCCAACGACTTCATGAGGTGAATAGGTCTGATCCAGAACGGCGCGAAGGGCGCGAACGTCCGGGGCGGCGGCGAGTACTGATGGGAGATAGTCGCCGACGAGGGCTCCGGGATCTGTCGGGGCGTTCACAACTAGCGTCTGCAACCAGATATCCCGCTGCTCGAGAGTGGATCGGCGCACCTCAAACGTGATCCAGTCCGACCGTCCTACTGTGACCTCGACCATGCCTTGCTTGTCAAATTCATGCCGCAGCTTGGTCCAACGGACCGAGTATCGGCCCGGCTCGTCAACCGCATATAGCACATGCAGTGGCAGTCGGTTGGGCGGGGATCCCACCGGTGCGATCGACCCATCGACTATTCCGCTTCCATCCGTCGGCCAGGTCTGGTGGGATCGCGGCGTGACTGCTACACCATTGTGTTCTAGTTCCACCAGGTTCGGACCAAAGTCCGCAGGATTATCGCGATAGGGATAGTGAACTTCAGGAACCGTCGGCGTGACATCCGCGTGTAACCACAGCGGCTGACCCGTATAAGCAGGCTGATCGACACTAATGTTGAACTTCTGCACGGGAACCGTTTGTGCCCTGCCCAGCGAAACTAGTCCCGACAGGAATGCAACCAGCAATAAGGCGGACAACGTGGCACAGGCAGGCCGCATCTTGGCCCAAGGGTCCAGCATTATGTCACATCCATACAACATGAAATATCAAATCGGTCGCGGGCCGGCAAGCGTGTACTGGAGTGTCCTCTCCGTTGAGCTATTGCCCTGCGCGATCGCCGCCCGCACTTCGTAGCTGCCGGGCTTGTCCGTCAGCTTCAACAGCATCGGGATGGCGCCTGAAGCATCCGGCGCCGCCACCTCGGGCCTGAGCGTGGCGATCGTTCGGCCGTCCTTCAACAGGCGCACGCGCAGTATTGGCTTCGCCCCGTTTCCAGCCTCGGGGTAGATCGTCAAATACACGAACGGCCGTGTGCCGGCCAGAAGGTTGCTGGTGACGAACGGCAGTACCCGTTTGCCGGTGTATTCGAATGGGTCGGTGGGGTCGGCCGGTGTCGTCAGATTCTCCAACTTCCGGACCACCGCCAGATCGCTCAGTCCCACCCCCCTCTGCTGCCGGTTGTCTATCTCGAACGTCCCCGTGCTCGCCCGGTTGCCTTCGTGATCCACTACCGCAGTCTCCACCGTGTAGCGTGCGGGCGGCAGATTCACAGCCTTTTGGTAGGTCATCAATTCCCAGTGCACTCTTTCGAACTGATCGTCCGGCACCTCCGAGGGCACGTCTTTACTCACTCGATCGACGATTACACCTTCCCGATTCTTCACCACAGCCAATAGAGAGGCATGCAAGCGGCGCCTGTGCGCACTCTCCCCGGCTGTCGCGGTGAGGTTGGAAATCGGCATCTCGAAAGCAATCGCGTACTGCGCATGGCCGCCCGCATCGCGGAATCGGTAGGCGCGCGAGAGGAAATCGAAGGCGTGCGGGTGGGGCTGGGTATCGAGCGCCCGCAGCCCGGCCATTTCCTCGGGCGTGAGCGCGTGGCCGGTATCGGGCACCGCGAAATACCCGCTGCGTGTTTCGACGCGCAACCCCGGCCGCGCCAGTTTCGCCTCGATCTTGCGGAAATGCCCGTCGTCGCGCTCCGATTTCGGCGGGTAGGCGATTTCGTAATGCGTGTCCACTTCCTCCATCACGTGCGCCAGAAGGTGATCGACGTTTCTGGTGTTGGCGATCAGGAATCCGCCGGTGCGTTCGGCCAGTTCGCGCAGCGCCTCCTGCGGGTTGGCGCTCGATACGGCGAACTTGACATAGTCGTCCTGATGCGCCAGTTCCATCGTTCGGGTGGTGAGTGTCGGGGAGCCCGGATTTCCGATCGGGCCGCTGCTCGCCTTAGGGCCCTCCAGGCTGGTCGAGCCCTGCTGGGCGCTCAGGGAAGCGGCGTAACCCAGCATCGCGGCGGAGGTCGCCAGCGGATCGTAATATACATCCATCCCGTGGGCGTCCACCGCGTAAAAGGTGACGCCACCGTCGATGGCGGCACGGACCATTGAGTCCCAGTATTCCAACTGATCGGGCGGCCGCGTGAGTCCATTGCTGACAAGAAGCACAGTTTTATGAAAAGGCATTGGGACGAGCTGCCGGACCAGGCCTTTCAGTGCATCCAGCTCACGAAGGGCCGCTACCGCTGCTACCCTCATGTCGGTACGCGACCCTAGGACATCGCCCCCGCTGCGAGCATCTTCGGCGCTTCCCGTACTGCCGATGCTGATGCCGTTGGCGCCCACCGACTGGCTCAAGCCGCTCAGCACGGCCTCCGATCCTACTTTGATCGGCGGGAGCTGGTTCTCGGAGGCCAACTCCGCGGCCTTCAGCAGACGCTCCCGGTCATTCGAGAACGGATAAACGGGCCTCAGTCCACTCCCGTCCAGGGTGAAAATGCCGATGAACGTGTTCGGGCGGAGCTGGTTATTGATGAATTTGCGGGCCGTATCGAACGCGAAGGGGCGCGTCGGATCCATGAGACTGTCCCCCGGCGACGCCGCGGTGATATCGTTCAAAATCAGGCACACGACATTGACCGTGCGCAGGGGATTTACCGCTGGCCGCGCGGCCGGCGCTGGCGTCGTTGCCGCCGCAGCCTGAGCTTCAGCCGCCTGCTTTTCATCTTCCGTTCGGACTTCGCTACCTGCCACCAGACGGAACGAGCGGACATCCTGGCGGACGCCATCTTCGTAGATCGCTATCTCTTCGGGTTTGAGATTGGTGACGAGTTTGCCGTGCGCGTCGCGCACGACGAGATCTAACAGCACTTCGCGGGCCGAGCTCCGGATGACGACCTCCGGCGTTTGGGCTAAACCATTGGCGATCAGCAGGGCCAACGGTAGAAATGCACGGCTGATCATATTTTTTAAGACGCGCGACCGGAGGTTCCCGGTGCCACGAATAGTGTAGCTCTCAATCGAGTTGTATAACCCATCTTCCGCCACGGCCGCGAGACCCTTGAGCAAGAACGACGCCCTCGCTGAAGGCCGAAACGCGCTGCTAATGTGCCAAATGGATGTCGTGCTCCTGCAGGATGGGCGTACCGGTAACGCGTCCGTACAGGACGTCAGGATCAAGGTCGGCCCCGTTCGGCCAAGCCACAGTGCCCAGTTCCGGATCGACGCGGACCTGCGCGAAGTAAGCGGGGTCGCGTAGCGGTTCGAAGACTCCGCGAAAGCTGAGCTGGGGCGCGAGATCGACCACGCCTTCAGCGCCATCCTCGAATCGAAGATGCAAACGATGACCGTCGAGCGCCTTTGCGGCAACGATGTCCTTCAACATGTTTTACTCCAGAGGCGCAATGGGCTTAAGCTGCGCCTCTGACCTTGCCAGGTTCCAGTCCTCGATCAACTCCGCCCGATGCGCCGCGGGCCGCTGGCCTCTGCCTTTGATCGTATCAGGGGTGCGGAGAACCAACATCGGCACTCTACGGAAAACCTGTGGTGCACCGCCCGTCGCCTGTCCACGATTGGGGGACGTTGAGTCACACGCCCCCAAAACTCAGCCATCCCAATGAAACTAAAGGACCACCCGCACATCGGCGCCCAAGCTTCTCAACTCCTCAATGCTATCCTAAGGTCGGAACAGCGAACGGCGGTCGCCCAGCGGGGGTCAACACACAATCAGCCTGTATCAACACGCACCAGACGCACATTGGGACTATGAAAATAAATGACTTAACATCATTGGC
>PMVV01000133.1 GCA_003166475.1 Bryobacterales bacterium
CGACGCGGCAAACAAATACGATTTGATACCCTGACCCGGGCCGCGACTACGACACAGTCCAGGAATGGCGTATCTGCCCCACAGCCGGTTCAGTGGCTTCCGTGTGACTCCGCCTTCTGAACCAGCGGCGCGGAATGGACCGCGGCCAAAGATGCGGGTCCGTGGAAAAGCGTTGCTTTCGTTGAGTTAACGCCGGTATAGTTTGATATCAGAATCAATTCGTCTCAGCGCCCAAGGGGACGCTAGAATCATGCCTTCGACCACCGGATTTCCAATAAAGTCAGACCGATACTGTTCCGCATTCTGATGTCTCGAGGACCCTATGTTTAATCGATTGATCCCCCTCCCTGTCATTTTCGCCGCCGTAGGTTTCGCCCAGCAACCTTCGCTGAAGGACGCGTTCCACGGTCTCTTCCGCGTCGGCGCAGCGCTCAATCAACGCCAGTTCGAAGAGAAAGATCCGCGCGCCGCCGGAATCGTCGCCGCGCAGTTCAACACCATCAGTCCCGAAAACGTCATGAAGTGGGAAGTGATTCATCCTCGTGTGGACGGCTATAATTTCGGACCCGCCGACGAGTACGTGGCCTTCGGGCAGAAGTACAAGATGTTCATCGTGGGCCACAACCTGGTATGGCACAGCCAGGTGCCCCGCTGGGTCTTCCAGGACGAAAAAGGCGCGCCACTCACCCGCGACGCACTCCTTGAGCGCATGAAGGAACACATCACCACCGTGGTCACGCGCTACAAAGGCAAAATCGGCGGCTGGGACGTTGTCAACGAAGCTCTCAATGAGGACGGCACGCTGCGCAAATCGCAATGGCTGAACATTATCGGCGAGGACTATCTGGTAAAAGCCTTCCAGTACGCCCACGAGGCCGACCCCAACTGCGAGCTTTATTACAACGACTACTCCATTGAGAACGAAGCCAAGCGGAAGGGCGCGGTCGATCTGATCAAGAAGCTACAGGCTGCCGGAGTGAATGTGGCGGCTATGGGCCTGCAAGGCCACGACTCGCTCGTCTGGCCCACCCTCGAGCAACAGGAAGACACCATCAACGCCTTCGCCGCCCTGGGTGTGAAGATCAGCATCAGCGAGTTCGATGTCGACGTGCTCCCGCCCGCCGGGCGCGGCAACTCCGCGGATGTTTCGGCCACGTCCGCGGGCGGCGCCAATCCCTACGTCAGCAGCCTACCCGAGGATATCCAAAAGGCCCTTGCCAAGCGATACGCAGACCTGTTCGCCATCTTCGTCAAGCACGCCGACGTTATGTCGCGCGTCACCTTCTGGGGCGTCACCGATGGCGATTCGTGGAAGAACAATTTTCCCGTCCGCGGCCGCACCAACTATCCGCTGCTGTTCGATCGCGATGGCAAACCCAAGCCGGCATTTGATGCCGTAATTCAGACCGCCGGGAAGAAATAGCCATTCCCGCGGGGCCGATAGCGCCTGCACATCGCCGGGCCGGGTTCGCTCTATCCATGTGATACGCTGGGGCGCTAGCAAACAGCGATTGCCGAGATCCCTCGTGAGGAGATGCGAAGTGCAAACAATTTCAGACGGGCCGCGGCGTCGCGCCGCCGTTTCGCTCTGCCTGCTGCTGACTGCCGGACCTCTGATGCCGGCTCAAACCGGCAACGGAGTGAGCCTCCAGATCAAAGCGGATCAAATTACGGCCAAGATGCCGCCCACGTTCCACGGTCTGATGACTGAGGAAATCAATTATGCTTTCGAAGGCGGCCTCTACGCGGAATTGATTCGCAATCGCAACTTTAAGGAAACGGTTCCGGCTCGGCAGAACCGCCAGAACCCGGAGCAGTCCAGGGCCGCGAAAGAGGCCAAGGACTTGGTGGATTGGTCTCTGGTCGAAGAGCGCGGCGGCGTGGGATCGATGGAACTCGACACTGCCACCCCTCTGAACAATGCCGTTCCCGCCAGTTTGAAACTGACTGTCTCGCAGGCTTCCGGTAATCAGAGCGTGGGCGTAGCCAACGAGGGCTTCTGGGGTATCCCGGTCAAGCCGGACGCCGCCTACAAGGCCATGTTCTACGCCAAGGCCTCGGCGGGATTCTCGGGCGCCGTAACGCTCTCAATCATGAGCAACGACGGGACGATGCTCGCGGCTACCGCGCAAGTTCCGAAGCTCTCCGAAAGCTGGCAGAAATACGAAGCCACGCTCACCACGGGCAACGTGAAGGCTTCCGCCGGGAGCAAGTTCGTCCTCAGCGCGAACCGGCCAGGCACGATCTGGTTTGGGTTCGTTTCGCTATTTCCGCCCACCTATAAGAACCGGGTGAACGGCTTTCGGCCTGACATTATGGAGTTGCTGGCCGCCATGAAGCCGCAGTTTCTGCGCTTCCCCGGCGGCAACTACCTGGAAGGCAACACGTTCGACACGCGTTTCAATTGGAAGAATACGATTGGTCCGATCGAGGAGCGCCCCGGCCACATGGACGATGCGTGGGGCTACTGGTCTTCGGACGGCATGGGTCTGCTCGAGTACCTTGCATGGTGCGAAGACTTGAACATGGAGCCCGTGCTCGCCGTTTTTGCCGGCTACTCGCTGCGCGGCCAGAGGGTTAGGTCTGGTCCGGAATTGGACGTTTTCGTCAAGGAAGCGCTCGAAGAAATCGAGTAGGTGACAGGCGACACCAATACCACCTGGGGCGCGCGCCGCGCCGGGGACGGCCACCCGGCGCCCTTCCCCCTGCGCTACGTCGAAATCGGCAACGAGGATTACTTCGACCGTCAGAAGGGCAGCTACGATGCCCGATTCACGGCGTTCTACGACGCCATCAAGGCGAAGTATCCCAACCTCCTGCTGATCAATAGCGCGGGCTTTTCGGCCAACGCGTTGACTACCCGCACGCCGGATGTGGACGACGACCACTACTACCGCGGCTCGGATGAGATGGCGACGAAAGCCAACGATTACGACAGCCGGCGGCGGAACGGGCCAAAGGTGTTCGTGGGCGAGTGGGCCACCCGGGTTGGCTCCCCGACCCCCAACATGGAAGCTGCCATCGCCGACGCCGCCAACATGGCGGGGTTAGAGCGCAACGCCGACCTGGTGATGATACACTGCTACGCGCCCCTGTTCGTCAACGTCAACCCGGGCGCCATGCAGTGGACCACCGACCTGATCGGCTACAACACGATGTCCGCCTACGGTTCTCCGGCGTATTGGGCGCAGCATATATTCGCCAATCACGTCGGGGACTCGGTTCTGAATATCGTGGCTTCCGGGATTCCCTACCGCGAGTGGCAGCAGATGCCGCGCCGTATCGGTGGCCCCCCGGGAAGCGCCCCTCGCGCGGCCGACACCTCGGGTCTGACACCCCCGACACCAATGCCCACGTCCATCCCGGAAATGTTCTTCAGCGCGACGCGCGATACCGCCACCGGAACCATCTACGTGAAGATGATTAACCGGTCGGGCACGCCCCAGCAGGTGAACATCTCCATCAGCGGGCTGACCTCGATCGCGCCGGCGGGTAAGACCATCACGCTTTCGTCCGCCAATACCAGCGACACCAACTCCATTACGGATCCGCATAAGGTCGAGCCCGTGACGGCTGATGTGACCGGCCTCGGCACGGAGTTCACCCGGACGGTGACGGCCAATTCCATCACCGTTCTCGAATTGAGCGGCAGGTAACCGGGAAAGGGCGTATATGCGACTTCGCCTCTTGATGACCGCCTGGGTGCTCGGGGCATATGGCTTTTCCGGCCTGTGCCAGGCGCAGGAGGACAACGATCTCAAGCTTTGGTACCGGCAGGCCGCCGCGCAATGGGTGCAGGCTCTGCCGATAGGCAATGGCCGTCTGGCCGCCATGGTCTTTGGCGACGTCCGCAAAGAGCACCTGCAGTTGAACGAGGACACGGTCTGGTCGGGCGATAAGCGTGACCGAAGTAATCCCGAAGCTTCTAAGTCCGTTCCCGAGATCCGGCGATTACTGCAAGAAGGGCACCCGGCGGAAGCGCAGGCGCTGGCGGATCGAACCATGATCAGCATTCCCCGGGCCCTCCCCGTTTACGAGACCCTCGGCGACCTCTGGCTCGATTTTGGCGACGTGCCGGAGCCATCTGGCTACCGCCGCGAGTTGAACCTCGATACCGCTATCGCGTCGGTGCAGCATACAGCCGGCGGCGTCCGTTATACGCGCGAGGTTTTTGCCTCCGCTCCGTGCCACTCGATCGTCGTGCGTCTCACTGCAGATAAGCCGGGCAGCATTTCGTTCCACGCTTCGATGACCCGGCCCGCCGACGCTGCCACCGAAGCCGCGCCGGGCAGGTTGATCATGACCGGGCAGGCGCTGCCGAAGAGGGCCCCGGGAGAGCACGAAACCGGGGTGCGTTTCCGTGGCGAGATGAAAGCCTCGATTTCCGGTGGCCACATAGAAAACACCGGCGACCGCCTCGACGTAACCGCGGCCGACAGCGTGACGCTCACGATCGTGGCCGCCACCGACTATCGCGAGAAGGACCTGGCTGCCGCCTGCGCGCGCGATCTCACGCTGTCCACCCGCTCTTATGAGGTTCTCCGCAAGGAGCACGTAGCGGATTACCAGCACTTCTTCCGCCGGGTGCATCTGGAACTTCCGGTGGAGGCCGCGGCGCGCGCCATCTCTACCGACGAGCGGCTCCTGCGAGTCCAGAAAGGTTCGACGGACGAAGACCTCGCGGCGCTCTATTTCCAGTACGGGAGATACCTGCTGATCTCGAGCAGCCGTCCAGGCAGCATGGCGGCTAACCTCCAGGGCAAATGGAACGACAGCCTGACGCCGGCCTGGGGGAGCAAGTACACCATCAACATCAATACCGAAATGAACTACTGGCCGGCGGAGAGCTGCAACCTGTCGGAGCTGACCGATCCGCTGTTCAGTCTGATCGAGAACGGGCGCGAGAATGGTCGCCAGGTGGCTAAGTTCTACTACAACGCCGGCGGATTCGTCATGCATCACAACACGGACCTGTGGGGAGACGCAGTTCCGATTGACGGCGCGACCTGGGGCGTATGGCCTATGGGCGCGGCATGGCTTTCGCTCCACCTGGCCGAGCATTACGACTTCACGCGCGACCGGCAGTTCCTGGCCGATCGCGGCTATCCGCTCATGAAGGAGGCAGCGCAGTTCTTTCTCGACTACCTGGTCCCGGACGGCAAGGGCCATCTGGTAACAGGTCCTTCGATCTCGCCGGAGAACACTTACCAGATGCCGTCGCGCGAGAAAGCGTCCCTCACCATGGGACCGACCATGGACACCGAGATCCTGTATGCGCTCTTCGGGCGCGTGATCGAAGCCAGCGAGACTCTCGGGATCGATGCCGACTTCCGCGCCAAGGTAGCGGCGGCCCGCGATAAGCTATTGCCGCTGCGCATCGGCAAATTCGGCCAGATCATGGAATGGCCCGAAGACTACCAGGAAACCGAACCCGGACACCGCCACATGTCGCAGTTGTTTGCCCTGTTCCCGGGCAACCAGATCACGCGCCAGAAGACGCCCGAACTGGCCCAAGCAGCCCGTGCAACCATCGAACGCCGTCTGGCCAACGGCGGCGGCCACACTGGCTGGAGCCGCGCCTGGATTATCAACTTCTGGACGCGTCTGGGCGACAGCGACAAGGCTTACGAAAACCTGCTGGCGCTACTGCGCAGGTCCACTCTGCCGAACTTGTTCGACAATCACCCGCCGTTCCAGATCGACGGCAACTTCGGCGCCACCGCAGCGATCGCCGAGATGCTCCTGCAGAGCCATGCCGGGGAAATCGAGCTGCTGCCGGCGCTGCCGAAGCCGTGGAGAAGCGGAAGGGTGTCCGGACTACGCGCCCGCGGAGGAGTGGAGGTCGATCTCGCCTGGGCGGACGGCCTGCCCACGAGCGCCACGCTCAGGCCCTTGGTGGACAGTGTGCAGCAACTGCGGATCGCTCCCGGCGTGCACATCTGGAGTATCCGCGACGGCCACGCGGAACTTCCGGCGCCGGCAGTGGACAACTCGCCGGCGCGCGTAAGCCTCAAAGCGGGGCACGTCTATATGATCGAGTTTGAAAGAACCGCGGCACAACGGTAGTTAGTCGGGCCGCAGCGGCGCCTATCGGAAAAGCCGCGGAGCGAAGTCGTTGAAGCAGCGCCGCCACGTCAACCATTCATGAGCCGTCCCTGGCGACTCGAAATAGACATTGTGAACGCCGGCAGCGGTCAGAGCGTCGCTGAATTGTTTCGTTCCCGGCCCTTCCACGGACCCGATTCCGAGGAATAGGACTTTGACCTTCTGGTTGAATGCGGCTGGATCCGCGAATGCACCACCGCAGGTGGTTTTCGGATCGAAAGTCCCGCCCCTACCGCCGCAGCTTCCGCTAAATCCGCCCAGATACGCAAACTTGTCGAGGTTGTTGAGCGCGGTCGTAAACGTCTGCATGCCACCCATCGACAGCCCCGCCATCGCCCGGTTCTCGCGCCCTGGGAGCGCCCGATAAGTCCGTTCGATCAGGGGAATCAAATCCGTGAACATCATGTCGGTGAAACCCGAAAGGTTGAACCCGCCCCGTCCGCCGCGCCCGGCGCCACGACCCTGCGCGCCCGGTGTGCCACCGGCTGGGGAGGCCGGAGCGGTTCCCGGAGCCGGAACTATCCCGCGAGCTGCAAATAGGGCGGCGCTTTCGCCGGGCTTGACCGCGTTGAGATTGTCCATCACGATGATCATCGGCTTGGCCTTCTGCTCCGCGATGAGGTTGTCCATGATGAAATCCACGTGGCCCTGGGTGTACCAGCCGGTTTCATCTTCGCCCCAACCGTGGAGCAAATACAGAACGGGGTAGCGCTCTTTGACGTTCGTCCCATAGTCCGGCGGCGTGTAGACGAAGCATCGGCGCCACTTGTTGGTAATCGTAGAAAAATACCATTGCTCGCTCACGTGACCGTGCGACACATCCTTGGCGTGATAGTAGCTTGCGTCCGCTTCAGGCTCGGGAATTTCGATTCCACTGTTCTGCCAGCCCGATCCGAAGAACGTCATGGTCGACGGATCCGCAACGGTCGCGCCATCGATCTGCAGGCTGTAGTAGTGGAAACCGGCCACCAGCGGTGTCGTAGTGACGCTCCATATGCCGTCCGGGCCTTTCGTCATATCGAACCCGCGCCCGATACGCACCGTAACCTTTTGGGCATCGGGAGCTATTACTCGAAACATCGCGCGATTGTCCGGATAGACGCAAGGGTACTTGGCTTCGGGAATGTTCAACCCGGAAGGCCTGCATTCATCGGCAACCTGGGCCAAGCATATTCCGCAACCCAACAGGACCAAAGCAAATGCTGCTTTCATACGATCTCCTTCGATTCGTGTACGCGACGCTATGGCTACCCGGCGCGCACGCACTACAAAACTCGCTATTCAGAGCTGCAAACAGGGATATCATATAGACACGATGCAGTCAATCCAAGTCTGCCAGCGTGTGCTGGAACAGGCACCCGGCCAACCTCGGATGGCAAGCGCCTGTTCTGCGCATACATGGTGCATGCTTTGTTGCGCTGCTGTACGACGGCTGATAGAATCCTAAGCAGCCAAACAGCCTTTACCGTTCTATATGAAATACACTCTATTCGCAACGGTTCTCGCGCTGGCCACGATCGCCCTTGCGTTGGAAGTATTTCTGGATCCGCAAGGTTGGAGCGAGGTCCGCAAATGATTCGCATCCGTGCAAGCTTCCTGATCGCCGTCCTGTCCGCTGCCCCGCTCGGTTTCGCCCAGCGGGGAGCGCCGATCGAGCAACAGCTCACCTTCACGCCGTATCACGCCAGCGGCATTTATGACACCGGCGAAACAGTTGGCTGGACTGTGACGCCCGGCCCGGCGACACCCACGTACGCATACAAGTGGACTATTCGACGCAATAACGCGGTGGTGCTCAAAGAAGGCAAGCTGGATCTTTCTTCCGGCAAGGACAAGATTGAAATCACCGGCGATCAGCCCGAAATGATCTACGTCGCTGTGGAACCGTCCGCCAGCCTCGCCGCGCCCGCGCCGGACGCACGCGGCGCTGCGCCCGCTTACACCGGAGGCAACACCGGCCGCAATAACGGACTCTACGCCGTCGGCGCCGCTGTCGCACCCGCGAAAATCGGCCTTTCGACACCGCGGCCCGATGACTTCGACGCATTCTGGGAAAGCAAGTTGGCCGCCCAGGCCAAGGTTCCCATCAAACCCGTCCTGACGCCGGTCTCGACTGACGTGCCGGGTGTCGAATTGAACATGTTCGCCCTCGACGCGCTCGGTTCCAAAGCTCACGGCTACATTGCCAAGCCTGCCCGCGAAGGAAAGTTTCCGGCGCTCATCCAATTGCAGTACGCCGGCGTGTACGCATTGAACGCGCGCGGCGCGGCGCAGCGTGCCGCCGAAGGCTGGTTGTTAGTCAATGTCGATTCCCACGACAAGCTGCCCTCGGATCCCTCCGGCGGCATCCCGCAAAATTATCAGGCCATCGGCAACACCGATCGGGAGAAATCGTATTTCCTGAATATGTGCCTGCGCGACTCGCGCGCGCTGGATTACCTGCTGACGCGGCCCGACTGGGACGGCAACACGATCGTCCTCACCGGAGGCAGTATGGGTGGACAACAGAGTCTCGTGCTGGCGGGCCTGCGTCCTGAGAAGATCACCGCGGTACTGGTCTGTGTGCCGGCCGGCGCCGATACCAACGGAGATCTTCACGGCCGTAAGGCCGGGTATCCCGGCTGGCCGCCGGACAACGCCGAAGCGATGAAGACCGCGCTCTATTTCGATCCGGTCAACTTCGCATCGCGCATTCACGCTCCCGTGATGGCAGGCATGGGTTTCATCGACACGATCTCGCCCCCGGCCGGGGTGTGGACCGCGCTGAACCAGATTCCGGGTTCTAAAGAACCGCTCCCCCTGATCGAATCCGAGCACGACAACCTGACGCCCCAGAAAGGACGGGCCTGCCCCGCGCGAACCGGCGAAATACTCAATCTTCTGATCAAGGGCGGCGAGTTCAAACCCAGCGGACTCAGGCCGTAATCGCGCGGGCGAAAGTTACTGGCAGATCCTCCCCGAGCAGAGGTTTCTACCGAAGAACGGCATCACGAAATTCTGGAACTGGACCGCGACGGCGCTGGTATGCGTGCCGGGATAGACCTCGCAAGCATTTGGAATGCCGTAACTGTCGAGGATGTCATGCAGCTTCCTGGCGTCGACGCGCAATCCGTCCTGATCGCCGACGTCGATGGCGATGGCTTCGTACTGTTTCAAGTTGCCGATGTATTGATCGATAAAAGCCAGGGAGCGTTGGTCGCCCACTTGGCGACTACGTCCTGCTGAACCTGCCCGTCTCTGGTGCCATATCGAGATACAGCGGCGGCGGCAAAATATCGCATCGCGGTCGACGGCGAACCGATTTCCCAGCCTTAGGGTAGCCGGATAAACA
>PMVV01000388.1:0-12569 GCA_003166475.1 Bryobacterales bacterium
GAAACCAAGGAGCCATCTACCAGACTATAGCTGAAGCCAAACGAAATGTCCAGCGGAGACGCAATAAACAACAGAAATTTTGGGGGCGATTGCATGTTCCGGCACCACGCTTACGAGCGGCGTTAATCCCGTTGCAAAAAGTACGTGGCATTAGCCAAGATTGGCCGCCCCACATCGCGGCGTCGCTACCTGGATTGGACCTGTGGGTGGCATGTACACACCCGCTCGCGCAGAGCGCGCCCCGCGCCGAATCCGCTAAGCTAAACAACAGGCCTCCAGCCTAAAACAAACATGCCCCTCGACAGCTATACCATCACCCAAGGCCGTGACCGCGCGCCCGCGCGCGCCATGCTGAAAGGCATCGGGTTCACCGATGCCGACCTCGCCAAGCCCATCATCGGCGTCGCCAACACCTGGATCGAAACCATGCCGTGCAACTACAACTTGCGCGACCTGGCCGTCAAGGTAAAGGAAGGCATCCGCGCCGCCGGCGGCACCCCCATGGAGTTCAACACCATCGCCATCAGCGACGGCGTCACCATGGGCACCGAAGGCATGAAGGCTTCACTGGTCAGCCGCGAAGTCATCGCCGATTCCATCGAGCTGGTGGCGCGCGGCCACATGTTCGACGGCATCGTGGCGCTGGTGGCTTGCGACAAGACCATCCCCGGCGCGGCCATGGCGTTGCTGCGGCTCGACGTCCCCAGCGTCATCTTGTACGGCGGATCGATTCTGCCCGGACGCCACAACGGCCGCGACATCACCATTCAGGATGTCTTCGAAGCCGTGGGCGCCAACGCCGCCGGCCGCATGACCGACCAGGAATTGCTGGAGATCGAGAACCACGCCTGCCCCGGCGCGGGCGCGTGCGGCGGCCAGTTCACCGCCAATACCATGGCCACCGTGATGGAACTGATCGGCCTCTCCCCCATGGGCACCGCTGCGGTCCCCCAAGTGGACGCGCGCAAGAACGATGTGAGTTTCCGCTGCGGCGAGATCGTCATGGACGCTGTGCGCCACAACCGCCGGCCGCGCCAGATTGCCACGCGCGCGGCTTTCGTCACCGCCATCGCAGGCGTGGCGGCCACCGGCGGATCCACGAATGCCGTGCTGCACCTGTTGGCCATGGCGCGCGAAGCGGGCGTCCCGCTGGCCATCGACGATTTCCAGGAGATCTGCCGCCGCACTCCCGTGCTGGTGGATCTGAAACCCGGCGGACGCTTCGTCGCCGTCGACGTGGACAAAGCCGGCGGCTGGGGCGTGATCGCGCAACGCCTGGTCGAGGGCGGCTACGTGGATGGCTCGGCGCTCACCTGTACCGGCCGCACCTTCGCCGCGGAAGCCGCCGATGCGCGCGAGACACCTGGACAGGAAGTCGTGCGCCCGTTGACCAAGTTCCTCAAGCCGCGCGGAGGCATGGCCATTCTGCGCGGATCGCTCGCGCCGGATGGCTGCGTCATCAAGCTCGCCGGCCACGACCGCATGCAGCATCGCGGACCCGCGCGCGTCTTCGATCGTGAAGAAGATGCCATGAGCGCTGTCACTGCCGGCCGCATCAAGCCTGGCGACGTGGTGATCATCCGCTATGAAGGGCCGCGCGGCGGTCCAGGCATGAGAGAGATGTTGGGCGTCACCGGCGCCATCGTTGGCGAAGGCTTGTCCGAGAGTGTTGCGCTGGTTACGGACGGCCGCTTCAGCGGCGCGACGCACGGCTTCATGGTGGCCCACGTGGTGCCCGAAGCATTCAATGGCGGACCCATTGCCGCGGTTCGCGAAGGCGATTCCATTGCCATCGATGCGGATGCCGGAACCATCAACCTGGAAGTGGCGCCGGAAGTCATCCGCGAAAGGCTGGCCGCCTGGACGCCGCCCGCGCCGCGCTATACTTCGGGCGTGTTCGCGAAGTACGTCGCGCTGGTGGCGTCGGCATCCGAAGGCGCAGTCACCGTCGCACCCACGCCACGCTAAACAGCCAAACCACAGCGGCTGCATAACCGCCCAGCACGTCGCTCGGATAGTGAACACCCAGATAGATGCGGGAGAAGCCAATCGCGGCGATCAGCAGCGCCGCCACAATATAATACAGCCAGCGCCGCGCGCGGCTTCCGGTGCGCGCCGCGGCGAAGACCGCCAATCCGCCGAAGAACGCGCACGACACCAGCGCATGGCCGCTCGGAAAGCTGTAGCCCATGGGTTCGGTTAGCGCAAAGAACGTGGCCGGCCGCGGCCGGTGAAACATCAGCTTCAGTAACTGGTCGAGAACTTCGGCGCCGGCCACGGTGATCGCGAACAGAAACACCGTGCGCCGCCAGCCTTTCCACACAAACCAGACCACGGCCGGCACGCCCACGACGATCAGAAACCAGGGCTCGCCGATTTCGCTGACGCTGCGCATCGCCGCGGTTAACGCCGGGTTGGCGTACGCGTGCACGAGCATGCGAATGCGGTTGTCGAACTGCTGCGTGCGCCCGTGGATCACTTCTTCCGAAAGCCACGCGAAAAGCGCCAGTGCGGCGGCGGCCAGGAGCAGCCCGAGGATCACGGTCCGGCTCTGTGGCGGCTTTTCAGCCGGCATCATTTGCCGAGCAGTTCGTAGAGCGGCAGTTCCGTCGCCGGATCCGCTGTTCGCAGGATGCCATCTTTGGCTTCGCGGGCCGCCTCCGTGGTGTGGACGTAGCCGCGCCCCGTGCGCGGATTCACGACCCACACGTAGGGAATGCCGAAAGCCAAATAGTCGTCGATCTTCTCTTGTACCGCGCCGGCCCGATCATCGGGCGATAGGACCTCTACGACCAGGTGCGGAGGGGCAGTGA
This sequence comes from Bryobacterales bacterium, assembly GCA_003166475.1. GTDB lineage: Bacteria > Acidobacteriota > Terriglobia > Bryobacterales > Bryobacteraceae > Bog-159. The sequence continues at coordinate 2,814 of PMVV01000388.1, forward strand.
CGATCTTGCCCGCCGGCCGCGGGCCTGCCACGAGCGTGACATCGGGAACCCGAAACCGGCTGGATTTCACTTGTACCCTCACCGCCACCGCAGCCCAGAATTGAGGGTAGTGGCTCAGAAGATAGAACACGATGCGCGTCTGCAAGCTGGCGTGATCGATTTCGCCCACATTTCGCTCCACGATCTCGCCGTCAACGTATTCGCGGTCGCCATCGGGATAGCTCGTGCGCAGGTATTCTTCAACCGATACGAGCGTGGTGGCCATGGCCCTATTGTCGCATGATGTAAACTGGTGAGTCATCCGTTACCGAGCCGCGACCGTGAGGGAGCGGTTCTTTGGTCCCATAGGAGTTGAAAATGCGCAAACGTTCCGTGATCCTCTCGTTGTTCGTCGCGCTGGCCGGCCTGGCTTTCTTCGTCGCGCGCACCGACGCCACCCCCGAAACCATCGCGCAAATCGCGCCCGGCGTATGGTTCCGCGAAGGCGACCTGAAGAACCTGGGCCACTGCAACAACATCGTCATCGAGATGAAAGACTACCTCATCGTGGTGGACGCCAACTTCCCGAGCGGTGCGCGCGCCACCATGGCGGACGTCAAGCGGGTCTCGTCCAAGCCGGTGAAGTACGTCTTCGACACTCACCATCACGGCGACCATTCCTACGGCAACGCCGTGTGGACGGACGCGGGCGCCACCACGCTGGCCTATCGCGGCGTCGCCGAAGAGATGAAACGGTACGAGCCGGCCCGTTGGCAGCAGACCGCCAAACAGCGCAAGGACGTAGCCGCCATGAACCGCCCCAGCGTCGAGCCGCCCAAGCAGACCTTCGACGACAACCTGTTCGTCCTGGACGATGGCGCGCGCAAGGTGGAGTTCCATTTCTTCGGCTGGGCGCACACCCGCGGCGATGGCTTCGTCTACCTGCCAAAGGAACAGATCCTCTGCACCGGCGACGCGGTGGTCAACGGTCCATACAACTACACGGCCGACGGCAACATCGGCAACTGGCCGGAAGTCGTGCGCGCGGCTGAAAAGCTGAAGGTGAAGACGGTGCTGCCGGGCCACGGCGTACCGGGCGGCCCCGAAGTCATGGCGGGGCAGGCGCAGTTCATGGTGGAGTTGCGCAAGGCGGTGAAGTCCGCCGTGGACCAGGGAAAGAAGCCCGCGGAACTGGCCAAGCTGCAACTGCCGGACAGCGTGAAGAACTGGGTTGGCGACGGCCTGGCAGCGCAAGCCAAGGACGCCTACGAGGAGATCACGCAAGGCAAGCCGCACGGCGAGATTCTAGGGGGCAAGTAGGGTAGTTGGTCAATTTGCGTAGCGTCGCCTTGGAGGGCGGCCAATCGTGGCCGCAGCCGCCTTTTTAGGCGGNNCCCTCCAATTGCAAACTGACCCAATCGTCCGCACAATCGTGGAGCAAATCGTGAATGACCTGGGCCGGCTGCAGTTAGAGTCATTACCCATTGAGGCCGTCGGCCGTCGGGTTTGCGAGAGACCTTCCGTCTCGCTTTAAGGCTTCACAGAGAGGAATTCAACCAGGCGCGTCCGGAACTAGCTCCGTTTGCTCAGAAGGCCGATTGCTGAAAGCCGACCGCCGATCGTCGACCGCCCGTAAGATTGACACGCGCCGGGCCCGGAAATATACTCGACCTACAATGAACAGACGAACCTTCTGTGCGCTTCCCCTCGCGGCGTTGCCCGCGTGGCCGCAAGCCGACCCGGGCGCGCCCGCCGCCGCGATCGAACGCTGGAAAGACCTGCGCTTCGGAATGTTCGTCCACTGGGGTCCGGTGAGCATCGTCGGCACCGAGATCAGTTGGTCCCGGGCCGGGGAACGGCGCGGGCGGCACGACGCCCACACCGGCAACATCCCGGTGGAGATCTACGATAACCTCTACCGCATCTTCAACCCGGTCAAGTTCAACCCCGACCAGTGGGTGCAACTTGCCAAGGACGCCGGCATGAAGTATCTCGTGTTCACCACCAAGCACCACGACGGCTTCTGCGAGTTCGATTCGCAGCTCACCGATTATAAGATCACCAGCCCGCGCTCGCCGTATGGCAAAGACATCGTGCGCCAAATTGCGGACGCCTGCCATCGCGGCGGAATGGAGTGGGGCGTCTACTACTCGCAACCCGACTGGCACCATCCCGACTATCGCAACGGCGCGGCGCACGCGAAGTACATCGAATACCTGCACGGGCAGGTGCACGAATTGCTGACCAACTACGGCAAGACCCAACATGTGGTTCTTCGACGGCCTGGACGGCGTGGCGGCGGATTGGGACGCGCCGCGGCTGATCCGCATGATGCGCAAGTTGCAACCCGACCTGATCATCGACGATCGCGCCGGAATCCCGGCCGATTACGATACCCCCGAGCAGGAGATCGGCACGTTCCAGAACAAGCGGCCATGGGAGACCTGCGCCACTGTCGGGCAGCAGTGGGCGTACAATCCGGACGAAGTCCTGCGGCCTATCGAGGAGTGCCTGCGCGGGCTGGTGTGCTGCGCCATCGGCGACGGCAACCTGCTGTTTAACGTGGGGCCGCGGCCGGATGGGCTGATCGAGGAATCCCACGCGGCGCGGTTACGGGAGATGGGCGAGTTCCTGAAGAAGTACGGCGAGAGCATCTACGGCACGCGCGGCGGTCCCTTCGTCGCGCCCGACGAGAAGAAGCGGCCGGCCGATGAGCTGCATTTCAGGCTGGCGGAAGGGAAGTGGTGGGGCGGCAGCACGCACAAGGGAGATGTCATCTACCTGCACATCCTGCGTTGGCCAGCCGATACGGTCGAGTTGCCGGCGATTGCCCGGCGCATCGTGCGACACAGTGTGCTGACGGGCGGCAGGGCAGAGGTGAAGCAGTCCGCGGCAGGCATCCAGGTGCATGTGCCGGCGGCCCATCGGCACGCTGTGGATACCATCGTCAAGCTGGAACTGAGTGGGGCAGTCCCTCGGCCTGCGGCGGCCTCGTAGGCCGCCCTCCGCCGACAGGGCGCAGCATAGCCGGTGCCGCGGTGCGCGATGACGGATTCATAACACTCTGTTGTTTGACGCCGCCCGGCGCTCTGGAGTAGGGTAAGGACAGAGACCGTTTTTGAACCGGAAGGGATCTCCCATGACCATCACGCTCGATGTCCGACCCGAGGTGCAGGCTGAACTCGCGCGCCAGGCCGCCCTGCAGGGCCGCGCGATCGAGTCCGTCGCCACCGCTTTGCTTGAAGGCGCCGTGCATCCAGTGTCCGCCGGGCCACCGGCGACCGCCACTCCGCTGGAACACCGTACCGGGCAAGCGCTGATCGACGCCTTCGCGGACATCCGTGGCTTGCTTACCGACGAAGAGATTGATCGGATGTTCAGGCGCAATCACTCGACCGCCCGGCCCGTGGACCTGTCGTGAACGGAGGTTTTCTTCTGGACACCAACATCCCTTCGGAGTTGATGCGTCCCCGCCCGGAACCCAAAGTGCAAGACTGGGTGGCCGATCGGGATATCGGCAGGTTGTTTGTGAGCGTGGTGAGCATCGGCGAACTGGAAACGGGATTTGCAACCATGCGGGACGCCGCGCGGCGGGCGCGCCTGGAAGCATCGCTTGACCGCTACCTGGCACTTCTGTTTGTGGGACGTGTTCTGCCGGTAACGCAGGCGATTGCCGTCCGATGGGGCAGACTCGACGGCATGCGCCAGATGGCCGGACGGCCACTGAGTGCGCCGGACGGCATGATCGCAGCCACGGCTCTGGAGCATGGCCTCACGCTCGTCACGCGCAACGGGAAGGATTTCGCCGGTCTCGGAGTCGATCTGTTAAACCCGTGGCCGGAACCATGACGACCGACCGATCCTCGCCCTTATTTCCTGGAGCGACGCGGGCGTTCTTCTGATGCCACCTGACACCCGATGACGGCGCTCCGGGCCGCTCCGAGGCCATCAAAGCCGTCGGGCGTTTCATGGCCGATAACATATCCACTTGACCGTGGTTATCGCCCCACCCGATGGCTCACCAGGGTCCAGCCGGCTGGCAAGGTGAATTCAGTGCCGGTCCAGTTGTGATGATAGACGTTGTTGTTGAGGGTGCCGAACTCGCGGACCTTTGCCGGAGATTGAGCACTCGCGGGGATGGCCGCCGCCCACTATAGCGTGATCTTGCCCAACACCACTGGGCGGCGGGCGCCCGTAGCCGAGGGCAGGTTGGATGGTTTGCGGCGCCACGTTTGGTACGCCAAGATGGCAAAGGCTATGGCTTCCTTGGCATCCACGTCAATGCCGTAGTCCGCCGAGGTGGCCAGCGCAACTCCGGGCAGGAAGGCCGCCAGGTGCGCGAGGATTTGCGGATTGTGCGCGCCGCCTCCCGAGACGATCAGATCAGTGGGCGCGTAGGACGCTACGGACGTTGTGACAGCCAGGGCGATGGTAGCGGCGGTGAGCACCGTAGCGGTGGCGATCAGGTCGGGGAGCGGCAGGCCGGTCTCAATCAGGTGCGTCACGAATTCCGCGCCGTATTGTTCGCGGCCGGCGCTCTTGGGCGGCTTGCGGCGGTAGTAGGGATCGGCCAGCAATTGGTCGAGCAGCGGCCGATTCAGATTGCCGCGCGCGGCGATGCGGCCGTTGCGGTCGAAGTTCTGCCGGCGGCGGGTGTACTCGCGCGCGAGCGCGTCGATCGCCATGTTGCCGGGGCCTGTATCGAACGCGATGCCCGTGGGAATCACCGTGATGTTGGCGATCCCGCCGATGTTGAGGGCGATGCGGGTGCGGTGCGGATGCCGGAACAACAGGCAGTCGACGAAGGGGACGAGCGGCGCGCCCTGGCCTCCGGCGGCGATATCGCGCGTGCGGAAATCGGAGACTACCGGCACTCCGGTGCGCTCCGCGACGACCGAGGCCTCGCCGATCTGCAATGTGTTGGCGCCGCCTTGGTGATAGATGGTCTGGCCGTGACAGCCGATCAACTCGACCGGTCCGTAGCGCCGGCAGGCCCGCTGGACGGCGCTTGCGTAGAGTTCGCCCAAGTGGAAATTGAGACGCGAGATTTCGCGCGTAGTGGTGGTGGTGTTCGAGACGGCCAGAATGGCGCGCCGCACTTCTTCGGAATAGGGCGTCGATTGGAAGCCGATGGTTTCGACGCGGTGGCCGTTAATCTCGACGATGGCTACGTCGATGCCATCGAGCGACGTCCCGCTCATAACCCCGGCTACACGCACGCGCGCCTCAATTCGTCCTGCAATTCAGCGAGCAAGCGCAAGGCTTCGACCGGCCGCAGCTCATCGATGTTCAGATTGCGGATGCGCTCGGCGATGCCATAGTTCAGGGGCTCGAAGAGTTGGATCTGCACCGGCTGCGCGGGATGCGCGGGCGCCGGCGATAGCTCTTCGGTGACCACGTGCTCGGTGCGTTCGTGCAGCCGCAGCACTTCTTTGGCGCGTTCGATGACGCGCAGCGGCAATCCGGCCAGGCGCGCGACTTCGATGCCGTAGCTGCGGTCGGCCTTGCCGGGCTCGACCTTGCGCAGGAAGATGATGCGGTCGCCCGCCTCCTTCACAGAGACGCTCAGGTTGCGGATGCCATCAAGCTGCTCGGCCAGTTCGGTGAGTTCGTGATAGTGGGTGGCGAACAGGGTCTTGGCGCGCGTGCGGGCGTGGATGTGTTCGACCACGGCCCAGGCCAGCGCCAGGCCATCGTAGGTGGCGGTGCCGCGGCCGATCTCGTCGAGCACGATGAAGCTGCGCGGTGTGGCGGTGTTCAGGATGACGGCGGTCTCGGTCATTTCGACCATGAAGGTGGAGCGGCCGCGCGCCAGGTTGTCGGAGGCGCCGATGCGCGTGAAGATGCGATCAATCAGGGGCAGGCTGGCGGAATCGGCTGGAACGAACGAACCCATCTGCGCCAGGATGGCGATCAGCGCGGCCTGCCGCAGATAGGTGGACTTGCCGCCCATGTTGGGTCCGGTGATGATGGCGATCAGGTCTGTGTCGGCATTGAGGTAGAGGTCGTTGGGGATGAATCGGCCGGCATCCTGTTGTTCCAGGCGCTCGATCACGGGATGGCGGCCCGCCAGAACGCGCATGTCGCCGTTATCGGAAAATGTGGGCCGCGCGTAGCGGTTCTCCGCGGCCACTTGCGCCAGGGCGGCGGTCACGTCGATTTCGGCCACCGCAGCGGCGGTCGAGCGAATGCGCTGCGCGTGCGCGGCGGCGAATTTGCGCACCTCGGCGAACAGTTCTTTTTCCAGCGTGAGGATCTTGTCTTCGGCGTCGAGGACCTTGCGCTCGTAGTCCTTCAGCTCGGGCGTGGTGAAGCGCTCGGCGTTGACCAGAGTTTGCTTGCGCTCGTAGTCGGCGGGGGCCAGGTGCTGGTTGGCCTTGGAGATTTCGATGTAGTAGCCGAAGACGTTGTTGAAGCGGACCTTCAGCGATTGGATGCCGGTGCGGGCGCGCTCGCGGGCCTCGATCTGGGCGATGACCTGGCGGCCATTGCGGCTAAGGTCGCGCAGTTCATCGAGATTGGCGTTGCAGCCGGCGCGGATCGTCCCGCCATCGGCCAGGTTGATGGGCGGCTCGTCGGCGATGGATTGAAGGATGCGGTCGCGGGCTTCGGCCACTTCGTCCAGACGATCATGCAGGTCGCACAGGCGGGCGGCGCGCTGCGTTTCGAAAGTGGCTTTGAGGGTGGGGATCTTTTCGAGCGAACGGCCCAGCGCCAGCACGTCGCGCGGATTGGCGACCCCCATGGTGATCTTGGCCAGCAGCCGTTCGATATCCAGAATGCCGCTCAGTTGCTTGCGCAGATCGGCGCGCAGGATGGTTTGCTGGAGCAACTCGCCGACGGCATCCAGCCGGCCGTCGATTTCCGCGCGGTCGAGCGAGGGGCCGAGCAGCCGCTGGCGCAAGAGACGCCCGCCCATGCCCGTCTGAGTCTGGTCGAGGACGTGGAGCAACGTGGCGTCGGTGCGCTCGCCGGCGAACAGCGGCTCGACCAGTTCGAGGTTGCGTACGGTGACCGCGTCGAGCATCATGCTTGCGGCGCGGTCGTAGTAGGTGGGACGGTCGAGGTGTTCGAGGGCGGCGCGCTGGGTTTCGCGCAGGTAATGCAGGATGGCCCCCGCGGCGCACACGGCTGCCTGGCGGTTGGCCAGGCCGCAGCCATCGAGCGAGAGCAGGCGGAAGTGATCGCGCAGGGTGCGGTCGGCGTAATCGAAGCTGAAGATCCAGTCTTCGAGGTCGGTGCGGAGATAGCGCGGGCCTTGATCTTCGGGAGCGAGCAGCGGCAGATCGGCGGGGTAGAGCACCTCGCGCGCGCCAAGCTGTTCGATGGCCGAGTTGACTTCGGAGGCGTCCATTTCGGTGACGCGGAACTCGCCGGTGGAGACATCCACATGCGCCACGCCGGCGCGATGGCCGATGCGGGAGACGGCGGCCAGGTAGTTGTTCTCGTGCGAGCGCAGGGCGAGCGAATCGGTGGCGGTGCCGGGCGTGACCACGCGCGTGATTTCCCGCTTGACCAGCTTCTTGGCTAGCGCGGGATCTTCCATCTGGTCGCAGATGGCTACGCGGTGGCCCTTCTGAATGAGGCGCGCGATGTAGCCTTCGGCGGCGTGATAGGGGACCCCGCACATGGGGATGGGCGCGCCTTTTTCCTTGTTGCGGGAGGTGAGGGTGATCTCCAACTCGCGCGCGGCGAGGATGGCGTCTTCGAAGAAAAGCTCGTAGAAATCGCCGAGGCGGAAGAAGAGGAGGGCGTGGGGCACCTGCTGTTTGATGGCGTTGTACTGCCGCATCAGCGGGGTGGATGGGTCGGGATCAGCCATCAGCTTTCAGCTATCAGCTTTCAGCTTTCAGCTATCAGCTCGAACCTGTCTGGTTTGGCTGATTGCTGAGCGCTGATGGCTGAAAGCTTCCTATGCGTAGATGCCTCGCAGCTTGATGGCTTCGGCCACGCGGTCGAGGGCCAGCATGTAGGCCGCGGTGCGGTTGTTGACGCCGTGTTTGAGGGCGAATTCCACGACCGCGCCGAAGCTATCCACCATGATTTCCTGCAGCCTCTCATTCACCAGTTTTTCGTTCCAGAAGAAGCCCTGGCGGTCCTGCACCCATTCGAAATAAGAGACGGTGACGCCGCCCGCATTGGCCAGAATGTCGGGGATGACGAAGATCTTCTTGTCGGCCAGGATCTGGTCGGCTACCGAGGTGGTGGGACCGTTGGCGCCCTCGCACAGGATCTTGCAGCGGAGCCTGTCGGCATTTTGCGAAGTGATCACGTTCTCTGTGGCGGCGGGCAGCAGGATGTCGCACTCGAGGAACAGGGCCTCGGCGGGGTCTATGTTTTCGCCGCCGGGGAAGTCGCGGATGGACCCGGTATCCTGGCGATGGTCGAACAGCGCGCGGGTATCCAGGCCATTGGGGTTGTAGACCGCGCCATCGTATTCGATGATGCAGATGATTTTGAAACCTTCGCGNNGTGCGCGGCTTCTTGAAACGCTTGAGGGCTTCGAGCGATACGATGAGGCAGCCGCGGCCGGTGGCTTCCGGGCGCCCGCGCGAGCCGCCCAACGCCATAGGCTTTCCGGTGACCACGGCGGTGACCGTGTGGCGTGCGTGCATCGAATAAGTATCCATGATCCACGCCATGACTTTGTCGTTGGTGTTGACGTCCGGCGCGGGCACGTCGCGCTCGGGGCCGAGGAATTCCATGATCTCGGAGGTGTAGCGGCGCGTGAGTTTTTCCAGCTCGCTGAGGGAGAGCAGGTTGGGATCGCAGATGACGCCGCCTTTGGCGCCGCCAAACGGGATGTTGACGACGGCGCACTTCCACGTCATCCAGGAGGCCAGTGCGCGCACTTCGTCCAGCGTGACATCGGGACCGAAGCGGATGCCGCCTTTGCCGGGGCCGCGCGCGATGGAGTGCTGGACGCGGTAGCCGGTGAAGACTTCCAGACGGCCATCGTCGAGCTGGACGGGGATGTGGACGGTGATTTCCTTGGCCGAGGTGCGCAGGACTTTGCGCAGACCGTCGTCCAGATTGAGGCGGGTAGCAGCCTCGTCAAAGCGGGCTTCAGCGGCCAGCCAGGGGTTTTTCTCTTGCTCGAGCGACAACGTGGTGCTTGCCAAAAGGGAGACCTCCGGTTTCATTATGCCATTTGTGGAGCGGGCGAGCGGTGGCTGGGGTTAGTGGCTGGTGGTTGTGTCACAACCGCGGGGCCGGAGTTCACACCGAGCTCACCCGGACTGGCTGGAGTGGACCACCGACGGAGGCTTGCCGTTCGGGATCGCGATGGTAACCCTGTTCGTCCGGTGTTTGCGCCCCCGCGTTTGGTTCGCTTTGGTGTCGGGGTGATCGCGGTCTTCCTGCACGCGATGGTAGATTATCCGTTTTCCCGTCCCGCTCTGGCTGCCTGGGCTGTGGTGATGATCGCGCTGCTTGCCACGCGCACGAACCCGGCCGCGGGCCGAATTCGAAGGACCGAATCTTGTAAGCGATCTTCTGCCGCGCTTAATAAGTGCTGGCCGCGGGTTTGCTGCTGAACGTCCCCGCAATCCCCAAACCCACCAGCGTGCCCGCAACCGCAACCCCGCCGACGATGACGTAAGCCAAAGTGTGCCCGCCCCCCGCGCCCGCTACCGCCGCGCCGCCCGGAATATTGCACTTGGCGCCGACTGAATTGATGGTCATCACCTGAACTACCTGCGAAGCGCCTGTGGGCGGCGTAGCGCCCGGAATCATCGACCCCGTGATCTCGACCTGATGACCGTTGTTCTTGGCCAC
>PMVV01000388.1:12634-16784 GCA_003166475.1 Bryobacterales bacterium
GCGCGCGAGTTTGGCGCGAGCACTATCGCAGCCCCGCCGGACAATTGGATCTTCGATTGGGTCGCGGCCGTTTGCACGGTGCTGCCCTCGAAAAGGGTGGCATTCCCGGAAACCGTAGCGCCATCCACCTGGAAGTCGCCGCTCGATCGGATCACTCCGATGGATGGTGGTGCTGCCATCAGAAAAAGCAAGCAGCCGCTGGTCATGAGCGAAAGGAAGGATCGCATTGGGGTATTCATATTCGTCGCCTCGCAAAAGTCTCGTCTGTCATCATGCTACACCTATGCTGGTAGAAAAGCAATCTGATCCTTTGCCCGGCGGTGACTGACAAATAGTAGACAGCGTGGAAGTTACGCAAAACAGGACTCTATCGAGCAAGTTGTCCGAATGACGCGTCGCGCGCCTTGGCGCGCCCGTTCCATCCGGATAGTCAGCCGGACCCCAAACTGAAAGCCGCAGCAACGGCAGTTCGGTTGCACCGTGGGGNNAGACCATCGCACTTTGTGGTCTGCCGCCTTCGAAGAGCGCTTGGCAGGCGACATAAAACGATCGTTTAAGTTCGCTGTCTTCTCTGGTAGCGGCCCCCCAAAAATCGCCCGCCCGCGCGATAATTTGCAGAAAAGCTCTCCCTTTCGCATGATTCCATCACTGAAACTCCCAGATAGACGAGGCCGTTGGAACTCCCAATTTGCGCTTACCCCGGGGGAAGCGGACATTTGGATGGGAACCTCAGTTGTCGCCGGAAGTGTCGGATTCTCCGGCAGCGACTGAACCACCAACGGCACGCGGCGGGGTGCGCCAACTTGCTCAGAATTAGGCTGACAGTGCTGGAATTGCCGGTAGCTTGGGCCCGTGAAAACTCGGCACAATTGCGCTGCCGCGCGGACAACGGGGATTCAGAGTGGAAACTCCCTTTCGCCCGTGCGATCCGGCTTCCGCCCACCCAAAGTACGCGGAGAGGCGCATCAATGTGGCTTCGAAAACGTTGAAACTCCTGCAATTGCGATGGCCCCCAGGAACCGGGTATTGGGAGGTGAAGCTCCGGTTGGCCGCTACGGACCGATCCCTTCGCGCCTGGCCTGACCGCCAAAAGCGCACGGCGAGGCACTTCGTGGAGGTCTTACTCGTCCTATCGGGCATCTGGCTTGTCGGAAACAGCGCCGGTACCGGTAAATGTGACCATCGTCACGCATTTGAAACACGTTAAGAAATATACGCCGAAAAGCCGGCTTACTAAGTACCAATATATTCAACTATATGGCAATTGCAAAAAAAATTAAGGTTCTTCTCTTGACATCCGTATACATCCCGCTTACACTAGCAACAAGTCTCAACTCGGGGTATCCCCCGAGTTTTGATTAGGCGGTTGCCTTAGCGCACGAGAGGTCGACTCGTTGGCTACGGCGGATGAACGGTCTATTCATCTTGCGAGCCGCCTTCGGTTAGAACGAATCTCTCAGGACGGCGAGAATGGCGGCAGCCTGCCCAATTTCCCTTGTTTCACCCTACGCAGCGCAAACAGCAGCTCTCACGGCTGCTTCCGGAAATGCCTGGTTGGCCCTGGTCGTGCGTTCGCGTCACGAGAAATCGGTCAAGACCATCCTCGACTCCAAAGGCTACCGCACCGCACTCCCCCTGGTGCGCTGCATCCATAAAAGGAGCACCGGATCCGCCTGGGACAGCCAAAAGCCCCTCATAGCCGGCTATGTCTTTGCCGCGCTTGACCCGGACAATCCCTTTCGCATGGTCACCACCCCCGGAGTGGTGCACATCGTCAGTTTCGGCAGCGAACCAGCCGCCATACCCGAGGCCGAGATTGATGCCCTCGTGCGAATTGCGGCTTCCGGACTCCCCGTAGCCAATTGCGGCTATACCAGGATTGGCGAAACCGTGGAACTGGTCGATGGTCCGCTCCAGGGCCTCCAGGGTATCGTCCTCCGCCAAGCCAAAACCACGCGCCTGGTAGTTGGCGTCGAGTTGCTCCAGCGTTCGGTGATGGTCGAGATCGACGCCGCCTGGGCTTTGCCCACAGATCGGTGGCACAGGCTTTAGCCTGTGTCTGGAGATTGGCCATTTACAGTGGGGCAGGCTCTCAGCCTGCGCGGGGCTCTCAGCCCCGCGTTCGCNNCGCGGGGCTCTCAGCCCCGCTTTAGCGAGCAAAGCTAGCGCTAGCGCTGGCGCAGGCTTTAGCCGCCTTTAGCCTGTGTGTACCCAGAGAGTACCATCCCCATGACAACCGATCCCCGTAGTCGCGTAGTCTTCTTCCGCGTCACCGAAGACGAATACCGCAAGCTCAAAGAAGTCTCCTCGCGTAACGGAGCCCGCAGCCTTTCCGACTTCATGCGCTCCGAACTCCTGGCCTACATTCACTCTGGCACCATTACCGAGCATCTCCACAGCCGGTTCGAGTCGCTGGAGCACCGCATCGACGAGCTGCAGTCCACCACCATCTCGCTCCTGAAAGGGAATGGCAATGGCGGGTTTCAAGAGCACCGTTAAGTCCTTGGCTGCTGTGTCCACGCGCCCCGCCTTTACTAATTGATTGAGCACGGCCCAATCCCATGTTCCGTAACCGAAGAGACCGCCTGGTGATATTCCGCCTCAGCCAGGACGAATACGACAAGCTGAAAGCCGCTTCGGAGCGAAATGGCGCACGCAATCTCTCCGACTTCACCCGCGGCGAAATTCTGAATTCTCTCAACTCGCGCGCTGACGGAAACCATGTCGAGCTGACCCTCGGCTCGATCCAACAAAACGTGGCCGACCTCAAAGCCGCCATGCTCAGCCTCCAAACTGCCTTGGAAGGAGTAAATCATGTCAAAAGCACCGCCTGATCGTAACCTCTCGTTGCTGCTCCCGATCCTCGTCTGCCTCTCCGTCGCCTCCGCGCAGACGCCCCCGCAGCCGCAACACCCCACCCCCATGACGCCCGAAATCCAATGGGCCAACCTCCCCGCCCAGCCCATCGGCGCCAACGACCTCATCGCCATCTCCGTATACGACGCCCCCGAACTCACCCGCACCGTGCGCGTCAGCGCCGACGGCTTCATCCGCCTTCCCATGCTCAAGCAGCGCGTCAAAGTGCAAGGCCTGATGCCCGGCCAAGTCGAATCCGCCATCGCCAAATCCTTGCAGGACGAGCAGATTATCGTGGACCCCTTCGTCACCGTCAACGTCGCCGAATACAACAGCCGCCCCATCTCCGTGGCCGGCGCAGTCAAGCAGCCCCTCACCTTCCAGGCCACCTTCCCCGTCACCTTGCTCGAAGCCATCACCCGAGCCGGCGGCCTCGCCCCGGAAGCCGGCGCTGAAATCCTGGTCACCCGCACCCAGCCCGGCCCGGACGGCGCTACCTCCTCCCTCGTCCAGCGCATCTTGGTCAAAGGCCTCATCGATGCCGCCGACCCCGCCCTCAACATCGTCTTGACCGGCGGCGAGGAAGTCCGCGTACCGGAAAGCGGCAAGGTTTATGTCATCGGCAACGTCAAAACGCCCGGCGCATTTCCCGTGGGCGATGGCACCGAGTCCACCGTCCTCAAGATGCTGGCCATGTCCCAAGGCCTCACTAGCTATGCCGCCAAAGAAGCCTATATCTACCGCCGCGAAGGCAACGGCAACAAGAACGAGATCGCCATCCCCCTTCAGCAAATCATGGAGCGTAAAGCCCCCGACACGCCCCTGCTCGCCAACGACATTCTGTACGTGCCCGAGAACAAGCGCAGCCGCATGACCTGGGGCGCCCTGGAGAAAGCTCTGCTTGTGGGCGGCATGATGGGTGCGGCCGCCATTTACGCTTTCCACTAACCATATCGCGTCAACTAGAGGCCAACCATATGCCTGAACCAAGAGCCCTCGGACCCCCCAACCAAGCCGTCCAACCCGCGTGGTACGGTTACGACACCGAGCCTCCCGATCAGTCCGCCGTCCCCCTCTCCCACTATCTCTGGATCCTCCGGCGCCACAAATGGAAGATCCTCGGCTTCGTCCTCGGATGCGTCGTGGCCACCGTAATTATCTCGAAGCGCCTCACGCCCGTCTATGAATCCACCGTGACCGTGGATGTCGATCGCCAGACGCCTTCCGCCGTTATCGGTCAGGACGCCACGCGCATGCCCGCCAACGATACCGACCAGTTCCTGGCCACCCAGGT
>PMVV01000060.1:0-20375 GCA_003166475.1 Bryobacterales bacterium
GACGATCGTTGTTTGTCGTCTGCGCACTGTGCCCGAACTCGGCAGGCCACGAAAAACGATGGCCCGCCCCACACTAGCATAGGCAGCACTCACTGAAACTTGATCTGCGAAGACGCTGCAAACTTGCGGTAATCGCGGAACTGGGTTTCGTTGCGCACGACCTGCTTGCCCTGGCGGACCTGGAGAACCGAGCGCAAGGGCAGCAGGTGGTCTTCAACCCCGATGCGCACCATTCCGTATTCCAGGGAAAAAGTGGGCGATTGCAGCCCGAAGTCCTTCGGCAGGCCGGCGCCTTGCAATACGAGGCGGCGCACCAGTCCGCTATCTTCGTCGATGAACACGCGGCCATGAAAGCCGGCGATCTCCTGGCGCAGGTTGAAAGTCAGAATGAAGTTCGAGCGCGTCATGGGTACATCCACGTCGAAGACATCGCATAGAACGCCGCCGGTCATGGCGCGGCCGGACCACTTGTATTGAGCCCCGGCTTCGAGGCGAAATATGGATTTCAGCATGGACCCGAACTCGCCGCGCGAGTGTACACCCTTCAGCGTCTCGCGCTGTACGCTGGACTTCTGGCCGTTCACCTCCAGGGTGCGATAAGTTTCGTTGGGGCTCTCGTAGGTCAGTTCTTCGATGAAAGTGTCGGTCTGGCTGAAACGCTCGGCGCTCTTCACCGGAGCCGTGAGACGGTGCGTCTCGCGGTTGCAGCGGAAGTTGGGCAGGCGCGAGGAATACGACAGGGCGCTCGCGGTCGCTTCGTCCCAGACCTTCCGCTGCTCGGGAGCGGCGAGGGCGCCGGAGTCCGCAGCCAGGTGCACGGGATCGACTTCGGGCAGCGTCACCTCGGCGTCTTCGGCTTCTTCACGCTGGGCTGCCGCGGCTCCGGCGTTAGGCCCGGCGGAGGCGAGCACGGCGGTGCGCTCGTTGCCGAGAACGCGAAAATTCACCGGCCGGGTCAGAGCGACAGTGCCCTGGCGTACGGTCACGCGCGCCTCATAATCGCCCGGGCTGAGTTGGATGCCGCGCAGGGTCGCCAGGTAAGGGAATTCGTGTTTCTGTTCACCCATGATGGAAGACATGCCGCTGCTCTCGACCGCGTCGTTGTGGATCTTGTCGGTGAAAGGCAGGGCGCTGCGGCCGACCACGCGCCCATGGCGCAGGATCTCCAGGCTCATCTGCGGCTGCGCGCCATAAATATCGGGATAGACAATCAGGTAGATCTGCAGCGCGAACGGCTGGTTGGCTTGAAAGACGGGATCGAGCACCGGGGAGATGGCATTCCCGTCGTATTGCAGCACTTGGTCGGCTTCGAACTTGTCGCCCGCGCCATTAAAAGGCCGCACCGCTAGCGCATCGCTGACGGTGAAGCCGGGCGTGCCCATACCGGTGCGCAGTGGCTCGCGTACCGCGCCGCGCTTGCCGGCGATCAGGTCCTCCACGGATGCTTCCAGGGTGTACTGGCCGGCGGGCAAGACCACTTCCCGCATGTAATAGAGATTGCCGGCGCGCCGGGCTTCGAGTTTCTTCAGCGGGCCGTGCAGGATTACCGGCTTGCTCGCCTGCCATACGATTTTGCCCGACGCATTGCGGGCGATCTGCGAGAGGCGGGCGCGGGCAGTATAGGTGCCGGCATTGTCGTCGATATCGAAATGTAAAGCGTTCACCGGCGATTCAACCAGGAACAAGCCGCGCATGGGCCCGGTAGTGTTTTCGATGTTCGGGCCGCCCTCGGTTGTAGTGATGCCGCCTTGACCTGCCCCGACGGCCACCTGCGTGCCGAAGCTCTGCGAACTGCGCGGCGAAATGCGCATGAACCGCGTGTATACGGGCAGATCGGTTGGCAAATCAGGCAGTTTTGCCGTGCTGGCGGGCTCTGGCGCCGCCGGCGCGGCATAAGCCGATTCCGCGGTCTTCGATCCGGAGGAGGCGATGAGCACGGTGGCGTCCAGCGCCCTGGGGTCGCGGATCAGCGCGCCGCCGGTAGCCTCCCCGAGCGCCAGAAAAGAACGGCTCGCGTACTTCGAGGGGATTGCGGCAGGATCCAGCACCACCACGCGAATGGAATTGGATCTGCAAAAGTCGATGGTTTGCTTGAGCTGGGCTTCGGCATCCTGGGAGAGCGGCGGTGTCTCCACGACCGTCACCAGAATACGCAGGCCGGGGCGGTTGGCGAGGGACTGCGCGGCGCGATCGAGAGAATTCAGGAACGTGTCCGGATCGGTATCGCGAGCTTCGCGCGCGGCGTTGAGGAACGCCGGTTCGATCGACTTGGCGGGGGTCCGGGCGTCGAGCGATAAAGCGTCCACGCTTCCGCTGCGGCGGAGTTCGGCCGTGGAGCCGGGCTGGCTCAGCCAATGCCTGGAGACGGCCACGACGGTGCGGGCGGCCTGGCGCGCGGCTTCCGCGCCCGCGGGTCCGAACAGGAAGATCGCAGACCGGGCGCCTTGGCTGGGATCGGCTGCGGGACTGCTTTGCCCATTGCCGGCACGAATGCTCGCGCACAGCGGCGCGAAGACCAGCCAGGCGAGGGCCGTGGTTCGCATATTCTCGATGATAGCGCTATCCGGGCGTCATGGACGCTTCCGCTTCACACCAAAATCGAAGGTATGCCGGGCCATGTCCACGCGGCTGCCGCGAAAGGTGACTCCCTCGGCCTGAAGCCGCATGCGCTGCTCCAGTCCCGCATGCCCCGGCAGGCGGATGTTTCCCCCGGCGCCCAGCACGCGGTGCCAGGGGATGCCGCTGGAGGAATTGTGCAGCGCCCAGGCGACTTGCCGGGCTGCGCCGGGGTAGCCTGCGGCGCGCGCCACATCGCCGTAGGTTGCCACACGGCCTTTCGGAATCCGGCATACCGTGCCGCGCAGTTGTTCCAACATCGCTCGTATCAGTTTACGGGAATCTTGCACCCGGTGTGGTCCCCTCGGCCAATCCCCTTTCGACAGCATGCCGGAGCCCGCAAAACCTCATGAGAAACTTTTTATCATTTTTTTGTTGACAGCATTACAGGATAAGCGGTAATTTGGAATTGGTAGTTGTATTGCATGGATCCTCGGTAGGCGAGGCGTCCGCGCGGCAAACAAGCCACTGCCCTAAAGCGTCCAAAGATGCTGGCAATCAGGGTAGACCAGGAACTCCCGGGTTAAGGGTTTTCCTAATGTGGCTGAGGTCTTCGGATCTCTCACGGCGCGCGGTGCTGAAGCTTGGACCCGTTGGGGAATCCGTCAGCGATCGTTTTGCGATAGTTGGCCATTTCTCTGCGCCGGGGGAAATGGCTTTTTCATTTCCCGCCTGCTTCTCTCGCCTTCCAGAAAGGTATATGGAACCTAAAGACGATCAGCCTCCTAGTACGGGCTGCAAATCGTGGAAGAGACGGTTGTGATCCGGTAGCGGTACCCTCCTCTATCGCCTCACCCGCGCTTCTTCCACACTTTGATTCGGTGGTGAACGCGGGGGCGGAGGCGGCAGTTTTCCTTCTCCCTCAAAAACAATTGACGGCGTAGCTCGCCGCGGTATTTTGCGTTTCGGCTTTTACCGGCGCGCAGGCCGCAGGCAGGCGTCTGCCGATCCGCGCACGTCGGCAAGTGGCGTGTGCTCAAGCGGAACAAAAGAAAGGAGGGAACGGCGATGACGAACAAGACACTGATGATGCCCGCGGCCGGCGTGGACGCCGAAGTCATGCCGTTGCGCGGGCGCGTGGTGAAATCCAAATGGACCCGCGATCTGCTCACCTTCCTGATGGTCTTCGGCCCCGGCCTGATCGTCATGGTCGCGGACAACGACGCGGGCGCGGTATCCACCTACAGCCAGGCTGGCGCGCAATATGGCACTCATCTGCTCTGGATCGTTCTGCTCTTATTGCCGGTCTGCTACTTCATACAGGAAATGGTGGTGCGCCTGGGCATCGCGACGGGCAAGGGCCACGCCGCCATGATCTACCAACGGTTTGGCAAGTGGTGGGGGCTGTTCTCGCTGGTGGATCTGCAGTTGGTCAACTTTCTGACCCTGGTCACCGAGTTTGCCGCCATCAACCTGGCGCTGAGCAAGATGGGGGTGGACCCCCGGTATGGCGTGCCGCTGGCGGCGGCCGGTCTGATCTTGCTGGTCCTGACTGGCAGCTACCGCCGGTGGGAGCGCATCGTCGTTTTTCTGTGCCTGCTGGATTTCGCCTGGTTCTGGATCGCTTTCCGGCTGGGGCCGCCCTTGGGCCAGATCGTGAAGCACGCGCTGCTGCCGTCCATGCCCGCGGGTGGGATCACGCCGGAACTCATGTTCCTGGTGATCGCGATTGTGGGCACCACCATCGCGCCCTGGCAGCTTTTTTTCCAACAAAGCTGCATCGCCGACAAGCGGCTCCGCTTTGCCGACCTGAAGTGGGCGCGTCTGGACACTTTCCTGGGCGCTTGCATTACCGTCACCGCCGCCGTTTGCATGATGATCGCCGGTGCAGCCTCGCTGACGCATGGCTTCCGCTTCACCGATCCGGCGCAAATGGCCGCCGATATCGGCACTTACGCGGGGCCGGTGATGCGCAACCTGATCCTGCTGATGATGATCAACGCGGCGGTGCTGGGCACCACGGCGATCTCGCTTTCGAGCGCCTGGGCCTACGGCGAAGTCCGGGGTTGGCCGCACAGCCTGCAGTTGCCCTGGCGCAACGCGCGCGGATTCTATTCGCTTTACCTGATTTGTGTAGCCGCGGCGGCTGGCATCGTGCTGATTCCGCGCGCGCCTTTGCAACTGATTATTCTCGGGGTGCAGGTGCTGGCCGGCGTGATCCTGCCGTCGGCGATCATTTTCCTGCAGCTTTTGCTGAACGATAAAGAACTCCTGGGCGAGTACGCCAACAAGCCCTGGAATAACTGGGTGAACTGGACCATTATCATTGTCCTGTTCATTTTGTCCCTGATCCTGGCGGCGCAGGTAGCCGCCCCGAATCTGTTCCCGTCCGCCGCAGGCGGGCCAACCACTTGATGGAGGAAACGAAAATGGCAACGATGGCAAGTCCGATGGACCTGGAAACCAGGCTGGAAAAACGAAAGGACCATTTCGTAGTGGTTCATCCGCTGGACGACGTGTTCGAAACAAAAGTGGATACCGACGCGCTGGGGCCCATGGCGATGACACGCACGGTGCGGCTCTCGCTGCTGAGCCTGCGGGCCTACCTGATTCTGATGGTGCTGCTGGTCGTGTATCACGTGGTAATGCTGGCGAGATAGCAGGGCGGGCGTCCACGCCTGCGGCGGGTCTCCAGACCCGCCATACAAAAAAAGGAGGTGAGACCAATGCGGATGAAAACCAAGAACGTGGTGCGCTGCGCGAGCCGCTGGATTCAGCGGTTCCTGAACGTGCGTTTCCCCGTCGATGTAGCTTGCGGGCGCCGCACCCAATGAAAGCGCGCGAATAAGCCATGATGCGAGCGCGTTATGCCGGCGAGCTGGAATCGGTTCGTCAGAATCTGATCGCGATGGGCGAAACCACCATCGCACTTCTTGCCGAAGCGCTCCGCGCGGTAGTGGATCCAAATCCCGGCTGCGCGGCAAGAGCCAGCGAACTGGAAGCGCGGACCGATCATCAGCACCGGCTCATCCACGACCAGTGCCTGAGCGTGATTACGCTGCAAGCGCCGGTCGCGCGCGATGCGCGGCTAATCACCGGGGCTCTGGACGCCATTGTCGATCTGGAGCTGATCGGCGACTATGCCTACGAAATGGTTGGACTGGTCCCCGCGAAACAGGGCCGGCTGCCGTCTCAGATTCTGAGTCAGATATCCGAGATCGGCGCCAAGATCCGGGAGGTTCTGTCGGCCGCCATCGACAGTTGGCGCAACGAAGACCGGGGCTTGGCGCTTTCGGCGCGGCCTCGCGAGGCGGCGATCCGGGCCGAATGCCAGGCCCTGGCCGATAAGGTGTCCCTATTGACTTCGGCCCCGGGCGATGTGACCGCTTACGTGAACCTCCTGCTGATCTGCCGCCACCTGGAGCGCATCACGCGGCACGCCGTGTGCGTGGCCGAACAAGCCGCCGAGGCCGCACGACCGGCCCCGGCGGGATAAATGGCCCCAAGCCGCGGCCCGACTTACCGATTAGTTAGCGATCTGCGGGCAGTAAACGTGTACGACCGGGGTCGGCGCGGCTCCCCACTGCAGGGTCACCGCCGTTGTTACTGGTGAAGGTGCCCTCCTCCGGTTCGTCCCGTCTGGTCTTCGCCGCCGCCGCGATCGAGCCGTTCAGGATCACCAAACCAAATCCACCTTTCAAGCAGCGGACCCGATCACGAACGTCGCCAGAATACACCGCGCGAGCCCATCCCAAGCGACGCGGTTTTGTGCTCACCTCACGGCGATCCATTCGCGACGGCGATACGACCCTCAAGTCCAGAAAACGTGACGGCCGGTCGAAACGGGGCGGCCCGCGCTACTGGCATGCATGCCGCCATGGGTCGCGCTATAGTCCTAAGAAGTGGCGGAAGATTCCCTTGGGGAACCACGAAACCTTGACAACGCTATGCGAGGGCGGCACAGGCAAGATGTGGCGGCTAGATTCGGGCAGTGGGCCGGCGCGCTGAATAAGCGTTCGAGACTCGGATTGAATTGAGGCGGGAACGTGACTTTACCCAAATCATGCTGGGCCGGCGTTGTCCTGCTCACCGCCTTGTGCGCCTTTGAGCGGCCCTTCCGCGTCTATCCCAGCCTGGAGCCATACGACGACGTGGCCTTGCCCGGCGACTGGCAGCAAAAGGCCGAGTGGATCTTCGGCCGGCTGATGTATCCGCCGCATCCCAATGCGCGCTTCGGGCGCTGGGCGCGCCGCTTTGGCGGCGTTGCCGACTGGCGGCAAGGGGGCACAAGCTGGACGCAGGACTACCCGCGGGCGGACCGTCATTTCGCGCAGGCCATCCGGCGCCTGACACGCATTTCGGCGCGCTCGGTGGAGCAGCCGGTGAATCTGGACGATGAAGACGACGTGTACAATTGGCCGTGGCTGTGCGCCGGCGAAATGGGCGATTGGAAGCTGACCGATCCCCAGGCCGCGAAACTGCGCGAGTTTCTGCTGCGCGGCGGGTTCCTGATGCTCGACGATTTCTGGGGCACTGAGGAATGGAACCGCTTCAACGAGAGCATGCGGCGCGTGTTTCCCGACCGGCCGATCGTGGAAATCGATAACCGCGACGCGATCTTCCATACGATTTACAACCTGGACGACCGTTATCAGATACCGGGTGAGTGGGCGCTGGCGCGCGGCACCACCTATCGAAGTGACGGGCAGATTCCACACTGGCAGGGGATCTACGACGATCGCAACCGCCTGATGGTGGCCATCGCCTTCAACTCCGATATCGGGGACTCATGGGAGTGGGCGGACGATCCGCGATATCCCGAGAAGTATTCCGCGCTGGGCATTCGCATCGGAGTGAACTACGTGGTTTACTCGATGACGCACTGACCAAAGCATGGAACCACAGATGGACACAGATGCACACGGATAAGATGGCGGTTGGTTCACAGATGTGACTAACATGCACGGTTTCCAAGGACGATCTTTCCCGATGGCTTGATTTCCGCGAACGGCCACCGACTTGCCACGGTCGGGCCATGCCTAGCCCCATACCCAGATTCGTAGTCGCTCTGCTGCCCCTGCTTGCCTGTCTGCCGCTCATGGCGCAAGACACCGATGCGCAAAAGAAGTTCGCCGGCACGTGGGAGGCGAAGTTCAAGGACAAGGTGATCTGCACTATCAGGGTGAAGGCCGGCAACCCAATCTCGGGAGAAACAGCCGCCTGTAGCATTAACGTGGATGAGAACGGGGACCTGAAGGAGCCGGACTCCACCGACCGCCCGGATGAGCCTTCGCCCATGCTGAACCCGAAGATTCAGGGCGATACGCTGACCTTCGAGGAGAAAGATGGTGACGATGTCCTCAAGTTCGAGATGAAGGTTGTTGGCGACGGACAGGCTCAATTGAAAATCTTGAACAGTCCCGTCCCGATCAAGCCGATTCACTTCGCAAGGAAGTAACGGTTTATCTGTGTGCATCTGTGTCCATCTGTGGTTACATTGTCTTGATGGAGATCGTTTCAGCCTCCGCCCCGGAACATCTGGCGATGGTGCGGCAGCTCTTCGAAGAGTACTGGCAGTCGTTCGGCTTCACGCCCTGCTTTCAGAATTTCGCGGCGGAAGTGGACGGCCTGCCCGGTTATTATGCGCCACCGGCGGGACGCCTGGCACTGGCGCTCGACGGCGGCGCACCCGTGGGTTGCGTCGCTCTGCGCCCGCTGGACCACTCGCGCGCGGAAGCCAAGCGGCTCTACGTGCGGCCGAACTTTCGCGGTCGGGGCGCCGGACTGGCGCTGCTCCAGTGGGTGATCGCCGAAGCGCGCACGGCCGGCTATCGTGAACTGCTGGGCGATACCATGCCGGTCATGCGCCGCGCGCTGGCGATGTATGAGCGATTGGGATTCGAACAGACCAGCCCCTATGCCCCAGATGCAACCCCAGGCGCGATTTATCTGCGGCTCGCCCTGTGATCCGTAGTCGCCGCCGGAGTAATTGTTTTTGATTATTGCGCTCCGGCGTTTGTCGCAGTTAGCCTAATCAATCGACCGATGAATGAGATCTCGGTTCTATTGGTGGACGATCACAGTTTGGTTCGCAAGGGCTTCCGGCGCATCCTGGAAGACGATCCCGAAATCCTTGTGGTGGAGGAAGCGGCTACCGGCCAGGAGGCCATCAGGCTGGCGCGGAAACTGCACCCCCGCGTGATTGTGATGGACATGGCCATGCCAGGCCTGGATGGCGTGCAGGCTACGCGTGAGATCCTCAGGCACGAGCCGGACATAGCGGTGCTGATCTTAAGCATGTACGCCGACGAGAACTACGTGCGCAACGCCTTGGACGCCGGTGCGCGCGGCTATCTGCTAAAGGAAGCCCTGGACGTGGATTTGGCGGGCGCCGTTAAGTCCGTTGCGGCGGGGAACCAGGTGCTCGGCCCCGGAGTGCTGGCTCCCGCCCGTGCGCCCGATCCGGATTACGAGCGTCTCACACCACGCGAAAAGCAGATCCTGGAGATGGTCGCCCGAGGCCAATCCAACAAAACCATCGCCGCTATTCTCCATCTGAGCGAGAATACGGTTGCCGTGCACCGCGCCAATCTCATGACTGAACTAGGCATGCACCGCACCTCCGAACTGATTGTCTGGGCCGCCAAGAAAGGGTTAGTATACTTGCCGTGACCTCCACCCGCGCATACGCGATGGGCTGGGCTCGATTCCCAGACCGTTCTTCTCCGATCCGCAAGCGGACTTACGCCAGAGTAGTCACTATCCCTTAGTCCTTTTTTATTATTGACAGGTTTACCGATACCGCATAGACTCTCAACATTAAGGGGGTTTTATTCAATTCATGCGTACGCTGGCATTGCTATTCGTGTGCCTATGTGGAGTTCTGCAAGCCCAGGATCCGATTGGCATACTGGAGGGCCAGGTTGCCGATCCTTCATCCGCCGTGGTGGGCGGCGCGCAGGTGGCTGCTCAGAACGTTCAGACCGGGCTGCGCCAAACGGTAGCGACGTCGCGGCAAGGGACATTTCGCTTTTCCAACCTGCCGGTAGGCGACTACTCATTAACCGTCACCGCGCCCAACTTTGCGCCGTATTCAGCGTCGCCGATCCGGATCGATGTCGGCCGCGTGGTGAGCTACCAGGTGCAGTTGGAGATAGCCAGCAGCCACAGCGAGGTCGTGGTGCAGGGCCGGACGGCAACTGTCGACACCAGCTCCGCGCTGGGAAACGTGGTTTCCGAGCGGGAAGCGACGGACCTTCCGTTGAACGGCCGCGATCTGATGCAACTCGGCTTGTTGCAGCCGGGCGTAGCGCCGATGACGGCGGGCCTGTCGGAGGCCGGCGGCATTCTGCGCAGCGGACAGGCTTTCGCGGTCAACGGACAGAGACCCGAATCGAACAACTACCTGTTGGACGGCGTAACTAACGTGGATAGCGTGAACGGAGGCTTTGCGCTGCGCACTCCCGTGGACGCCGTGAGCGAATTTCGCATCCTGTCGCTGAACGCGCCCGCCGAGTACGGCGAGACCAGCGGCGGAACCACCACGGTGGTTACCAAATCCGGAGGCAATAGCCTGCACGGCGACGTGTACGACTTCCTGCGCAACAACGCCTTCGACGCGCGGAACTTCTTTGCCGCTACGACCGAGCCGCTGCACCAGAATCAGTTTGGCGCAACCGTAGGCGGTCCGCTGCGGCGCAACAGGGATTTTTTCTTCTTCTACTTTGAGGGGCAGCGCGATAACCAGGGCGAGACTCAAGCGGCCATCGTGCCCACCGCCGCCGAGCGCACCGGGGACTTCTCGGGATTGGTCGATCCAAGCACGGGTCAGCCCGCGCCGCTGATTAACGAATTCACGGGCACGCCCTTCCCGGGCAACATAATCCCGGCCACCATGCTCAGTCCCGTAGGACTGGCCGCCGGGAAGCTGTACCCGCTCGGCAATGTCTCACCAGGGCTATATGAGGCCACCCAGATGGAAGCCGATAACTACAACCAAGGAGGCTTCCGGTTCGATCACTACTTCGCGAACAACGACCAGATCTTCATGCGGTATGCCGCTGCCGGGCAAAATCTTTTCGATCCGCTTCCCATCAACGGATCGAATGTTCCGGGTTTTCCCGTCACCGACGCGATCACCACGAATTCGTTCACTGTATCCCATGTTCACACGATCTCACCGGAGACGGTACAGACCGTGCGCCTGGCGTTCTTCCGCAACGCATTCATCTACGAAGACGCACAGAATCACACACCGGGAAGCAGCCTGGGGTTCAGTTATCAGCCCACGCTCGGCACAAACTCCGGAGTTCCATACTTGATCGTCAGCGGCTACGCCGACGTGGGTAACCCAATTACCGGTCCGCAGGACACTTATCAGAACGATTACCAGGGGTCGTACTCGATCGCCATGACTCGCGGGCGTCATAACCTCAAACTCGGCGCCGACCTGGACCGCCAGCAGATTAACTACTTGCTGGGAATTGCGACCAACGGGTTCTTTGTGTTCGCGCCGTTTCCCGCCAGTGACTCCTTTGCCAGCATGCTGCTGGGGCAATCGGTGCAGTTCTTCCAGGGCGGCGGCGACTTTAACCGCGCCCTGCGCAAATGGATCGCGGCGGGGTATGCGCAAGATGAATTCCGCATCACTCCCCGCCTGACGTTGAACTACGGCTTGCGCTACGAAGTCAACACGCCCTACACCGACATCCGCAACCGGATGAACGAGTGGGCGCCGGGCCAGCAATCCACCGTGATGCCCAGCGCGCCTCCCGGATTGTTATTCCCCGGCGACAAAGGCGTGCCGGCGGGCATCGCCGCGGTCGACTATCGCGAGTTCATGCCGCGCGTGGGCCTGGCGTGGGATCCGTTCGGAGCCGGCAAAACGACCATCCGCGCGGGCTATGGCATCTTCTACGACGGTTTCACAAACGGCGTGGGCGGTCCGCTGCAGGCTGCCGTGAGCGCCCTGCCATGGACCGAGGCTTATCAATTGGCCGGCCCCGGGTTCAACATCGCCAATCCCTACGGCAGCCAAGCGCCGCCGTTTGTGAATCGGCAGTTCGTACAACCAGCGACCATCCTGACGGTCCAACAAGGCATGCTGCCGCCCTATTCCCAGAACTGGAACTTATCGATCCAACGGGTCATCGCCAAGGACTATCTGCTGGATGTGCGCTACGTGGGCAACAAGGGCACGCACCTGCCTCGATTCATCGAGGCGAACCCTTCCATTTACGGTCCCGGCGCCAATGCCGAAAACACCGAGCAGCGGCGCGAATACGCCGGCTGTAATGCGGCCGGCGTTTGCAACTATGGGTCCGTCGGCCTGATCGCGGACGACTCCAGTTCCACCTACCATGCGCTGCAGGTGGCGTTCTCGCGGCAGTTCTCGCGCAACCTGAGTTTCCTGGCATCTTACTGGTACTCGAAGAGTCTGGACTATATCTCGTCGCTGAACGTGGCCGGATCGGCGCCCACGCTGGTGGCGGGAGAGAACGACCTCGCCCAGAATCCATTCGACTTGCGGGCCGAACACGGGCCATCCCTGTTCGATGCCAAAAACCGTTTCCTGTTCAGTGGAAGCTACAAGCTGCCCATCTGGCGGGACGCTTCTCGGGCGGCGGCATTTATCGTGAACGGCTGGCAGTTGAACACGATCGCCAGCATTTCATCGGGAACGCCTTTCACCGTCTACGACAGTGCTAACGTCTCGCTGCAGGGGAGCGCGCCCGAGATCTCAGGATTCTATTCGAGCCGCCCGGACCTGATTTCCAATCCCAATCTGGGTCCGCACACGCCCAACGATTGGGTGAGCCGGTCGGCATTCCAGCAACTCGATCCGGTCACGCAAGCCGGGCAGTTCGGCAACGAAGGCCGCAATGTAGTTCGCGGGCCGGGCATCGAGAGTGTGGATCTGTCGCTGTTTAAGGACTTCCGGGTGAGTGAGTCGAAGCGCGTACAATTCCGCGCAGAATGTTTCAACACGCTGAACCATCCGAACTTCGGTCTGCCGGAGAACGACCTGCAATCGCCGGCATTCGGCCAGATTCTGCAAGCGGGTCCGCCGCGGCTGCTTCAACTGGCGCTAAAGTTCATCTATTGAGTGACGGCGCGGAACAATAACGTGGAAATGGAATGCAAGCAGACTGGCCGGCGTGCCCTGTTGAAAGCCGCCGGACTTATCGCTGGAGGGGGCATGCCGGTGGCCGTTTCGGCGCTGACGGGCGGCGCACGCGCCAGCGCACGGAAGCGCGCATGGTGGGTGAAGTCCGTGGACCGGCCGGCCTTGGGTGAGAAGACCGCCGATTTCAAGCGCTTCTCGGGCGACAATATCTTTGCGATCTACCGGCAGTTGAAAACCAAGCGCGACGGAGCAGGTTCGTTCGAAGCGGAGCAAGCCGCCAAAGCCAAACGCATGGCCGGGTGGATGCGGGAGGGCAAGCCCGGCTTCCGGTTGCCCGACCACCAGTTGAGCGAAGGCGCCTGGACCTTGATGAAGGCCAACGAGCCCGGCGCGGGGCTGCTGTCGTGGACGCGCATCTCCGTGCGGACGCCTGCTGAGTTGGGCGTTGGGCGTCACACCGCTCCGCCGGAAGAGATGGCGGAAACGGTGAAGGCCGCCGCGCGGCTCTATGGCGCCGGCCTGGTTGGGATCGCGCCGATGAATGAGGCCTACGTCAACCTCAGGCAAGAGAAGAAGGACATCGTCTTCGAAGACGCCGAGGTGCCCGCGGTCACCGGCACGAAGTACGTAATTCCCAAGAAGATGAAATGGGTCGTGGCCATCGCCATCCCCATGGACTTGGACCTGCTCGCGCGCGCTCCCACCGCGTTGGGAGATGCCGCCACGGGGCTTGGCTACAGCCACTCCGCGTTCGCGGTGGCATCGCTGGCCGAATTCATTCGCGGCCTCGGCTATCAGGCTATTCCCAGCGTGAACGACACGGCGCTGAGCGTGCCGTTCGCGGTGGAGGCCGGCATTGGCGAACTTAGCCGCCTCAACAAGTTGGTCACACCGGAATTCGGCCCCGCGGTTCGGCTGTGCAAGGTCTTCACCGATCTGCCGATGGCTTGCGACAAACCCGTCGATTTCGGACTGGTCGAGTTCTGCAAGAAGTGCAAGAAGTGCGCCGAGGCGTGCCCCTCTCGCGCCCTGTCGTTCGATGACGAGCCGAGTTTCAAGACCAGAGGCCCGTGGAACAACCCCGGGCACAAAGCCTGGTTCGAGGATTCTTACAAGTGTTACCAATACTGGCAGAAGGTCGGCAACGGGTGCGGCATTTGCCTGGCGAGTTGCCCTTACACTAAAGCCGCCCAGGCCTGGATTCATGGAGCGGTGAAAGCCACGGCCTCGATCGCGCCGGCCGCGGACGGATTTTTTCGCATCATGGACAACGCCTTCGGCTACGGCAGGCAGCACGATCCGGAACGATGGTGGACGAAAGATGCGCCGTGGGTTCGAAGAGGATGACCATGCCGAACGGCGCCGATACTTTCACCATCACAATTCGCAAGCGCCCGCGGTGGTTCTGGGTTCTCGCCGGATTGTGGGTGCTGCTGGAAGTACTCTTCCTGCAGACCGCTTTGGCCAGCGCGAGGGAAGATGAATACCGCGCGGCCGCCATTAGTTGGATCGCGGTTGCCGTAATGACAGCCGGCGGCGTCCTGGTCTGGTTCCGCCAGGGCCGGCCGCGGGCGGGAGAATAGATTAATATGACCAGTGAGATGCAACGGACCCGGCTGATATCTGTCACGGTCCTGCTAACCTGTTTGGCCTTGTCGTTGACGTCGGTAGTGTATCCCATCTACGTGATCCGGCCGTTTCGGGCGCAGGGCGCGCGGGAATTGGCGATCGCGCTGGCGGTGCTGCGGTTTCGAAACGCTGCCGTCTTGATCTCCGGCGCCGCCGCCCTGGCCGCCCTGGTCATCTACTGGCGCACGCAACCTGGCAAATGGCGGCGGATTTTCGCCACGGCCGGCGCAGCCTTTGTGTGCGTCCTGGCGGCGCTGGCGCGCGTGAATATTTACGAGTTGATGTTCCATCCCGACGATCGTCCGTCGTTTGCGGCAGTGTCCCGGACGAAGCTCGATAAGGATGAAAAGGTGATCGCGATCAAGATCGGCGGCGCCGCCCGCGCTTATCCGATCCGCAACATATCCTATCATCACGTAATCAACGACGTGCTGGACAAGGTTGCGATCATAGCGACCTATTGAACGCTCTGTCACACCGGTCTGGTGTGGGGGAGAGATGTGGCGGGACTGCGGCTGACGTTTCACTTGGCCGGCATCAATAACCAGAATTTTCTGATGCGCGACGAGCAGACCGGCACTTACTGGCAGCAGATCAGCGGCAAGGCTGTGTCGGGCCCGTTGCGCGGGAGTCAGTTGCCGTTCGTTCACTCGGACGAACTGAACTTCGGCACCTGGCAATCCGAAGAACCTCAGGGGACGGTGCTGCAGGACGCCGCGGAGTACCGCTTCGGATACGCGCGCAAGGATTGGGATGTGCGCATGCAGCGCGCGCCCACGGTAATCGATTTCCGCGAGCACGGATTGAAAGCGCGCGACTTGATGCTGGGGATTCAGGCGTTCGGCGCCAGCCGCGCGTTTCCGTTCGACCAGGTGATTCGGGAAAAGCTGGTCGAAGACCGCGTGGGCGCCGAACCGGTGCTGCTGGTGGTGGGGGCGGACGGCCAATCCGTGCGGGCTTTCCGCGACCGCGTTCCCGGCGTCCTGGGGGCGCCCGAATTCTACCGGGTGTCCGGAAACCAGCCGGGTGCGTTGCTGATGGATGCGGCGACGGGCAGTGAGTGGAACTTTCAAGGCTGCGCCGTTTCGGGGAAAATCAAAGGCATCTGTCTCGAACCGCTCGAAGTCCTCAAGGACTACTGGTTCGATTGGCGGAACTTTAATCCCTCGACGACGGTTTACGGCAGGAAGTAGAGGGTGGAGACGGGCACGGAAAAGCCGGGCAGCAGCGAGTCCTCCAGGAGTTGGTCGCCCTTGAGTTCCCGCACGCCGGCAATTGTATGCACGGCTACCGAACCATCGCGGTAGAAGATCCAAACGGCACTGGCGCCATTTTCTAAATAAGCTGCTATCTTCTCTCTGATCCTGTCGACGGTGTCGGTCGGCGAGATCACCTCGACGGCAATCTCAGGGGATCCTTTAACCAAGCGGCGCTCGGTGAGCCGTTTCATCCGTACGACCGCTACATCCGGTCTGAATGTGTCGTTCGGGGTTACCTCGAATGCGATTTCGATGAGAGATCTCAAACCGAGTTCAGGGTGAGCCCGCAGGTGCAGAGCCAGAGCATCTCCGATATTGTTCTTCGTTACGTCATGCCATGTGGAGGGTTCAGCCATCTTTACGATCTCCCCGCCAATCAGTTCTTCCTTGATCCGGTTGCCGCTTTGGTCGAACTCGTCCGGCCGGGTCAGGAACTCCGCCGAGGTCATGAGTGTTGCCGTCGCCATACGATCATTCTAGCGCGCCCATCCCGCCCCTGCTAAAATAGGCTTGATCCAATCCCCGGGAGGACCATCGAGTTGCCATCTGCCATCCTCGCCCTGGAAGACGGCAGCGTCTTCGAGGGCCGGAGTTTTGGTGCGTCTGCCGAACGATCCGGCGAGGTCGTCTTCAATACCGCCATCACCGGCTACCAGGAAATCTTCACCGATCCGTCCTATGCCGGGCAGATCGTTATCCTGACCAATCCCCAAATTGGGAATTACGGGACTAACGCCGCGGACAACGAATCCGCGCGCCCTTACATCGAGGGCCTGGTGGTGCGTGAGTTCTCCAGTATTACCAGCAACTGGCGCTCCGACGAGGAAGCCCGCGAGTTTCTGGGCAAGCACGGCATCCCGGTAGTCTCCGAGTTGGATACGCGCGCGCTGGTCCGGCATCTGCGCACTCGCGGCGTGATGCGCGGCGTATTGTCCGCCGTGGACCGCTCCCTCACGGTCGCGGCTCGGACGCTGGTCGAAAAGGCGCGGCAGATCCCCACCATGGCGGGCCTGGATCTGGCGAGCCGCGTATCCACCGCCGAGCCTTACACGTGGGACAAGCCGGTCGAGCCGTGCTCGCCTTCCGAATTGGTGCGGTCTCCAGCCGAGCCGCGCTTCCGCGTAGTTGCATACGACTTTGGCATCAAGCAGAACATCCTGCGACGCCTGGTGCAGGTGGGCTGCCGCGTCACCGTGGTCCCGGCGCTGACCTCCGCCGAAGATGTCCTGGCGATGAAGCCCGATGGCGTGTTTCTCTCCAACGGTCCGGGGGACCCCGAGCCGCTCCAAACGCAAGTGAGCAACGTGCGCAAGCTCATCGGCCGGACGCCCATCTTCGGCATCTGCCTGGGCCACCAGATCCTGGGCCTGGCAGTGGGCGGCCGCACTTACAAGTTGAAATTCGGCCATCGCGGCGCTAATCATCCGGTTATCAACAAAGTGACGAACAAGGTGGAGATCACCTCGCACAATCACGGTTTCGCCGTGGACCCGGATTCGCTCAACACCAACGAAGTCGAGATTACCCACATGAACCTCAACGACCAAACGCTGGAGGGTTTCCGCCATCGCAGCCATCCGGTGTTCTGCGTGCAGTATCACCCGGAGGCCGCGCCGGGACCGCACGACTCGCATTACCTGTTCGACGATTTCGTAAAACTGATGGCGGGTGAGCGCTAACCGATGCCCCGGCGAAACGATCTGCACCGCATCCTGATCATCGGCTCCGGCCCCATCGTCATCGGGCAGGCTTGCGAATTCGATTACTCGGGGACGCAGGCGGCCAAGGCGCTGCGCAGCGACGGTTATGCAGTGGTGCTGGTGAATTCGAACCCCGCCACCATCATGACCGATCCGGAATTGGCGGACCGGACTTATGTGGAGCCGCTCACGCTCCCGTACCTGGAAGAGATCATCCGCAGGGAGCGGCCCGATGCGCTGCTTTCCACTGTCGGCGGGCAGTCCGGCCTGAACCTCTCCGTGGAACTGGCCGAGGCTGGCGTGCTCGATCACTACGGTGTGGAGCTGATCGGCGCCAAGATCGACGCCATCAAGAAGGCCGAAGACCGCCTGCTGTTCAAAGACGCCATGCGCAAGATCGGTCTGGAAACGCCGCATTCGAAGCTGGTGAAAAGCGAGGCGGAGGCGCTGGCGTTCGCCGAACGCATCGGATATCCGTGCATCCTGCGGCCCAGTTTCACGCTGGGCGGCACCGGCGGCGGCATCGCCTACAACCGCGAAGACCTGACCGAAATCATCGAGCGCGGCCTGATGCTTTCGCCCGTACACGAAGTGCTGATCGAAGAGAGCGCGCTCGGATGGAAAGAGTTCGAGCTGGAGGTGATGCGCGACCTGGCCGACAACGTCATCATCGTCTGCTCCATCGAGAATTTCGATCCCATGGGCGTGCATACCGGCGATTCCATCACGGTGGCGCCGGCCCAGACCCTGACTGATCGCGAATACCAGATGATGCGCGATGGCGCGATCGCCTGCCTGCGCGAGATCGGCGTGGATACAGGCGGATCGAACGTGCAGTTCGCCATCGATCCGAAGACCGGGCGCATGGTCATCATCGAGATGAACCCGCGCGTATCGCGCAGCTCGGCGCTGGCGTCCAAAGCCACCGGATTTCCGATCGCCAAGATCGCCGCCAAGCTCGCGGTGGGCTACCGGCTCGACGAGATCCGCAACGACATCACGCGCAAGACGCCCGCCTGCTTCGAGCCGACTATCGACTACGTGGTGGTCAAGATTCCCAAGTGGCAGTTCGAAAAATTTCCCGGCGCCGATAACACGCTGGGCACGCAGATGAAGTCCGTCGGCGAGGTGATGGCCATCGGGCGCACCTTCAAGCAGGCCATGTGGAAGGGGCTGCGCAGCCTGGAGACCGGCAAGGCCTTCGGCTCGGAGAAGCTCGACAAGAGCCTGATCCCGCAGAAGCTGATTACGCCCACGCCCGACCGCTTCAGCTACATCCGCTTCGCTTTCGAGAGCGGCTACACGGCCGAAGAGATCCACGAGATGACCGCCATCGACCCGTGGTTTCTGCGGCAGGTGGAAGACGTGATCAAATTGCAGGCGGAATTGCAGGGCGATAGCCTGGACGCGGTTTCCAAGGAAACGCTGATGCGCGCCAAGCGTTGCGGCATCTCCGACGCGCAACTGGCCAAGACTTGGGGCGCGGCCGAACTGGCGGTGCGCGAGAAGCGCAAAGCGATGGGCGTGCGGGCGGTTTTCAATCGCGTGGACACTTGCGCGGCGGAGTTCGAGAGCTTCACGCCTTACCTTTATTCGAGCTACGAAAGCGCCTGCGAAGCGGACCCTTCCGATCGCAAGAAGGTCATGATCCTGGGCAGCGGCCCCAACCGCATAGGACAGGGTATCGAGTTCGACTACTGCTGCTGCCACGCGTCGTTCTCCTTGCAGGAGCAGGGTTACGAATCGATCATGGTGAACTGTAATCCGGAAACGGTTTCCACGGATTATGACACCAGCGACCGGCTGTACTTCGAACCGCTGACGCTGGAGCACGTGCTCAACATCTTCGACACCGAGCGGCCCGATGGCGTAATCGTGCAGTTTGGCGGGCAGACGCCGCTGACCCTGGCGCTGCCGCTCAAGCGGCAAGGCGTGCCGATCATCGGAACGGA
The DNA here is from genome assembly GCA_003166475.1 of Bryobacterales bacterium. Taxonomy (GTDB): domain Bacteria; phylum Acidobacteriota; class Terriglobia; order Bryobacterales; family Bryobacteraceae; genus Bog-159. The sequence goes on from PMVV01000060.1 coordinate 19,223, forward strand.
CCCGGAAAACATCGACCTGGCCGAGGATCGCAAGTTGTTCGGCAAGCTGCTGGAAGACCTCGGCATTCCCGCGCCGGAGAATGGCTCGGCCACCAGCGTGGAAGAAGCCTGCGCCATCGCGCGGCGCATCGGCTATCCGGTGCTGGTGCGGCCCAGCTATGTGCTGGGCGGGCGCGCCATGGTGATCGCCTACGACGAAGAAACCGTGCGCCAGTACATGCGCGAGGCGGTGACCTTCTCGCAGGATCGCCCGGTGCTGATCGACCGGTTCCTGGAAGACGCCACGGAAGTGGATGTGGACGCTCTGGCGGATGGCGACGACGTGTTGATCGCCGGCATCATGGAGCACATCGAAGAAGCCGGCGTGCATTCGGGCGACAGCTCCTGCGTGCTTCCCGCGCAGTCCATCTCGCGGCAGCAACTGGACACCATCGAAGACTACACGGTGCGCCTGGCGAAAGCGCTGCACGTGATCGGGCTGATGAACGTGCAGTACGCCATNNAACCCGCGCGCGTCGCGCACGGTGCCCTACGTGAGCAAGGCCACCGGCGTGCCGCTGCCGAAGATCGCCGTGGGCCTGATGCTCGGCAAGAAGATTCGGGACTTCACCGACGCGACCGGCGTGCTGCCGGTGCCGCAGTATTTCGTGAAGTCGCCGGTGTTCCCGTTCAACAAGTTTCCGGGCGTGGACCCCGCGCTGGGCCCGGAGATGCGATCGACGGGCGAGGTGATGGGGGTGGGCGCGAACTTCGGCGAAGCGTTCGCCAAGGCGCAGATCGGCGCGGGCACGCCGCTGCCGGAGAGCGGCACCGTGTTCATCAGCGTGAACGAGCACCACAAGCCGGAGGCGGTGGCGGTGGCGCGCAAGTTTGTCGCGCTGGGGTTCCAGCTTGTAGCCACGCGCGGCACGGCCGCGGTACTGCGCGCGGCGGGCCTCGCGTGCAAGATCGTGTTCAAAGTGAATGAAGGCCGCCCCAACGCGGTGGACTTGCTGAAGGCGGGGGCTATTCAACTGGCTGTTTACACCACGGCGGGCGCGCCGGCGTTCTTCGACGAGAAGGCCATCCGGCGTAGCGCGGTCGCGCATCGGGTGCCCTGCATCACCACCATGAGCGGCGCGCGCGCGGCGGCCGAGGCCATGGCGGCGCGCAA
>PMVV01000060.1:20400-21155 GCA_003166475.1 Bryobacterales bacterium
CCAGCGCTCTGGACACCGCGGCGGGGTCCTCAACCCGCACTGTGGGGAGGCTCGTAAGCCCTAACAATGCCGTCGATAGCTGCGTGCCGCGAAAACGATAGAGACTGCGCAATACCCATTCCGTTTCCAGAATCACGCTCTTGGATAGCCAGATCTCCTCAGTTCTGAAGAGCGCAGACTCTTTCGCCGCCTGCCGCACGTCGTCTCCGGTAAGCAACCGGACGACGACGTTAGTATCGACCGCGATCACGCCGCTCCCTCGCCCCCTTGGCAACGGCTTTCTCCATCTGCTGGAGAGTCTTGGCTTTGCCGGTATATCTCAAGCAACCGGCCACATCCTCCAGTCGCGAGGGCGGCGATGGTCTCAACGGGCGCAGCGTGACTCCTCCGGGAGCGTCTTCGACCGCGAACTCGGTTCCGGGGTCCCACCCATGTGCATCCCGAATTGTTTTGGGCAGGATCACCTGCCCTTTCGTCGACAGCTTTGTGGTTTCTATGGCCATGGGCGTTGGTAAGATTTTAGTAAGATCAGTATAGCAACAGGTCAGGCTCAAGGTGCTTTACCATGGGTGCATGACTACAGAAAACAAGATCGACACGCGCGAGTTGGGTGCCACCGGGCTGAAAGTATTCCCCATCGCGCTGGGCTGTATGGGAATGTCCGGGATGTATGGCGCCTCCGACGAGAACGAAAGCATCGCCACCATTCATGCGGCCCTGGATGCGGGGGTGACGCTGCTCGATACCGGCGATTT
>PMVV01000157.1 GCA_003166475.1 Bryobacterales bacterium
AGTTTTTCACGGTCGGCAAAAATGTCAAGCGCGTCTTCCGACACATGCGAAAACGGCCCGTGGCCTAGATCATGAAGCAGCGCCGCGAGACGAACCAGCTTTCTATCGTCGCTTGAAAAGTCGAAAACATCGCACAAAAGGCTCGTAACGTGAAAAACGCCGAGGGTGTGTTCAAAGCGGGTGTGCAGTGCGCCAGGGTATACGAGATTTGCAAACGCCAGTTGACGGATGCCTCTCAACCGTTGAAAAACAGGGGTTTCAACGATATCAATTTCATCCCCGGCAAGCTCAACGAAGCCGTGGATTGGGTCTCGTACTCTTCGTTGTTCGCTCATTTCCAAAACACTTCAGCGCATCTCTGTTTGCACAGTATAACGGTTTTCAACCCCGACCGTGCAAGCCTCTCGCCTTCATGCCGCCAATGGGCTCTGCGAGCTTGGCTTCAGCCTACCGCCTTGTCGATGCGAAACTGTCCGCTCAGCCCTAGATCTTCGAGAAGTTGGCGCACGTCGGTTTCGAGTTTGGAGGCATCGGTCGAATCAATACGGACAACTCAATGCGGGCCCGCAAGCACGCGGCACCTTACGTAGAATTTGCGTAGCATCGATTATGACTGCAAACTATTGATTGTAATGGAAATATATTGGTGGAGGCGGCGGGAGTTGAACCCGCGTCCGAGAAAGCCCGCAATGAAGAGAACTACGTGCGTAGCACGATTCGGCAACTTCAGCTTCCGCCTCAGAACCGGCAAGAGTGGCGGCCGCCTAGCCCGATTGATCTCGGCCTTATGCTCCGGACCGAAGCACTTCAGCCTATCCCGCTATATGACGCTCACTCACCGCCGCGCGGGCTCGACGGCTGGAGCGGCTACCTAATTAAATTAGGCGGCGTATGCGAACTGTGTGTTGGCAGTTCTGTTTTTCCGATCGTTTTACGGGAGCTCGGAACCCGGCACGCCTCCCCACCACGATTCAATCCCGTCGAATCCGTTGCGCCCCCACTGGTTGAGGAAAGCCAGACGGCGAATCGGGAGATCCGCGATTGAGATACAACTCGATTTTAACACACCGCGCCGTTATGTTTTGCCCAATTCTTCGTCAGGAACAATGAGGCCTTCGCCGCCGTCTGTTTAGTGAGCCCCTGTGAGCCATAAGCGCAAGTTCCGGCCCAGCGCCTCCTTTTGGGAGGCAACCCGCATCGCCTTCAATTCATTGCACAAGAATAAGCTGCGCAGTTTCCTCACGCTGCTCGGCATCATTCTGGCCACCACCACGCTGATCGCCGTCACCGCGCTGATCCATGGTATGAATCTGTACATCTCCGACAAGGTGTCCAACATGGGCGCCGACGGGTTCCGCATCGTCCGCATGGCGTGGTTCGGCCCCTGGGACCCCAAGAAGTTCTACGAAATGATGAAACGCAACCCGGAGATCAAGCGCGACGAATACGAGTTCATCGAGAGCCACGCCACGCTGCTGAAGGGCGTCGGCATGATGGTCTCGCGGCGCGCGCGCGTGGCCTACAAGGGCGACTCCATGGAGGATGTGGACGTCGAGGGCGTCACCGATAATATCCCGGCGATTAACAATGTGCAGGTGGGGATCGGCCGCGGGATCACGCCGGAAGAAGCGCGGCGTCACGCGCCGGTGATCTTCATCGGCAACGACGTCCGGGCGCGTTTCTTCGAGAGTGCAGACCCGATCGATAAGACCATCCAGGTGGAAGGCACGCCGTACCAGGTGGTGGGGGTGGCCAAGGAGTTGGGCAGCGTGTTCGGCAACTCGCAGGACAACTTCGTGATGATTCCGGTGGAGAGCTACTTCAAGACTTACGGCGCGCACACGGGCATTCGGCTGGTGGCCAAAGCCATCGACCAGGAGCACCCTGGCCGAGGCCCAGGACGAGACCCGCACCCTGCTGCGCGCCTACCGGCACCTGCGGCCGGGCCAGGACGACAACTTTTCCATCTTCGCCTCCGAGGCCTTCGTCGCGCTTTGGGAGCGGCTCACATCCGCGATTGCCGCCATGGCGGTGGGCATTGTGTCGGTGTTCATGCTGGTGGGCGGCATCGTGATCATGAACATCATGCTGGCGGTGGTGACCGAGCGCACCCACGAGATCGGCATTCGCAAGTCGCTGGGGGCGCGGCGGCGCGATATTCTGAACCAGTTCCTGGTGGAGTCTTCGTGCCTGGCGGCCGCCGGCGGCCTGGCCGGCGTACTGATCGCCTGGACGCTCGCCGTGCTGGTGCGCAATGTGACTTCGGTGCCCATGGCGCTGCCCTGGTCTTCCGTGTTTCTGGGCGTGGGGCTGTCGGGCGTGGTGGGCCTGTTCTTCGGAATCTATCCGGCGCGGCGCGCGGCCCGGTTGGATCCTATCGAAGCCCTGCGCGTGGAGAAGTAGCCAATGACCAGACTGGCTTTCCTCAACGGATTGGTGCTGGCGCTCCAGACCATCCGTTCGCACAAACTGCGCGCGTTTCTGACCGTGCTGGGAGTCATCATCGGCACCGGCACCATCATCGGAGTGGGCGCCATCATGACCGGCTTCGACACCTCCATCACCGCGGTGTTGCGCAGCTTCGGGCCCAATTCGATCATCGTGTTCAAGTTTCCAGTGGGACCGCGCACGCATCGCTTGAGTGCGGAGGAGCGCACCCGCAAGGACCTCACCTGGCAGAATGCGGTGGATATCGCCGCGCGCTGCCCATCGGTGCAGGACGTCTCGCCAATGCTCTTCGGCCCGGACGAGATTCTGAACGCGCACTATAAAGCAAACGACATGTATGACATCAATCTCATGGGCGTGGAGGAAGCCTATGCCAGGGGCGGACAGGTGGACATGCACCTGGGCCGTTTCTTCACCGAAGAAGAGAACCGGCGGAAGGCGCCCGTGGCGGTGATCGGCGCGGACATTGAGAAGGGGTTGTATGCGAATGTGAATCCGATCGGGAAGACCATCACCGTGGACGGCCGCGAGTTGGAAGTGATCGGTACCATGATCCGTCCGGCGGCGTCTTTCTTCGGCGACCAGGACACGCGCGTTCTGATTCCGTATTGGATGATGCAGAAGATGTACCCCAACGCGCGGGAGAATGCCATCGTGGTCACTGCCAAAGACGGCCAGCTTCCCAAGGCTTTGGACGAAGTGCGGACCATCCTGCGCATCGATCGGCGGGTGCCTTACTCTAAGCCGGATAACTTCGCCCTTTCGACCGCCGACCAGATGGTGGCCGACTTCCGTCAGATTACCGCGATCACGTTCCTGGTGATGGCGGTGCTCAGTTCGATCGGGTTGCTGGTGGGCGGCATTGGGGTGATGAATATCATGCTGGTGTCGGTGACGGAGCGGACGCAGGAGATTGGAGTGCGCAAGGCCATCGGCGCACGGCGGCGCGATATCATATTGCAGTTTCTGCTGGAGGCGTCGGTGCTGACCAGCCTGGGCGGAGTCGCGGGGATTCTGTTCGGCTGGATTATTTCGCTGATCAGCCGGCTGGTGTTCCCGTCGCTGCCGGCGGAGGTGCCGCTGTGGGCGGCGGTGTTGGGCATCGTGGTGTCGGTGAGCGTGGGACTGTTCTTCGGGATTTGGCCGGCGTATAAGGCGGCGCGGCTGGATCCGGTGGAGGCGCTGAGGTATGAGTGAGGGGGGCATCCTAGGTTGGCGATCACGACCGGGCGATAAGTCACCTCAGTTCAGCTTCTTAAAGGCCTCCGCGATGTCCCTGATCGATTCGTCGCACCCTTGGCAAAGGGCACGGAAATGCTCCCTGTACGCGCGGTGGTCCTTGAGGATCTGCTTCTTAATCGCGGCCCCGTCCTTGCCGGAGGCGTGTCCTCTCACTTTGGAGCGAAGATCGTGCGCCTGTTTAAGGGGGGCGATAACGGTCTTGGCATGCTCATCTCCGAATCCCAGTGCCAGAAGACACTCCTCGACCAGTTTCAACGATGCGAAAGTGATGTCGGGAGTTCGTCCCAAAGACTGTGCCTTGTTCCTCAGCCACTTGGTTTCAAATCCCTCCACCACTAACTGATCAAGATTCAGGATCTCAGTTGCCCATTCGTCAGCGGACGACGTGACCGGATAGTGGACTTGGTCGCGCAGTTTCTCGGATCGAAGGGTCCACCACGGAACCTGGTCGCGATTGAGATCGCTGATTGCGCTTTTTAGGCTGTCGAGAGGATCGCTTTCCAAGTCCCATGTGCCCTCAAAATCGGTAGTAAACGCCCGCTTCGATATCGGGGCCTTGGGTTCCTCATTGTACGACTTCCAGTAAAGCTGTTCCTCGTAGGGCAGGGCTCGCAGGTACACGAGATAGGTGTGAACCTGTCCGGCATCGTTGGTGTCATAAGTCTGAAGGGACCACGTGCCGCGGCACGAAATCGATCGCTCGGCCAGGCGGTACTTTTCGGAGTCTGCCTTGTACTTCAGAAGCACCTCGGGCTTGAAGAATGCAGGGCTCAACTCGAAAGGCAGATCGGATTCCGTGAAGTAGTTGGCCGTGTGCCCGGGCGCACACGAAATCTCTTTGGTGACCTTGTTTTTCCAATCTTGTGCAATGAAAGAGGCATATTGCCTGTCTTCCGTCGCTGTGTAATCGAAACGCTTGATGATTGCTTCCCTCGTTGCCGCGGAGCGGGTGAGCTGAAATCCGCGCAAGTAACTCGCATAGCCCGGCTCGACGTGAGAACGATAATGCATATCGCCGTCGCTCCGAAAGCGAACATCGTGCGCAGCGGCCCATCCGCTGAATGTGCTTGGGCGGTACCGCGTGAAATCGAAAGTCCGCACGATGACGGAGTCCGTAAGGACGAGATACTCATCGAGCAGGTCGCGGTTGAAGATCACGACGTTGGTGTCAAATTCTTCGCCCTTTCCGGGTATCTCCACGATTCGAATCGCGTCTTCCACGTCACCGCGCCCGTCGAGGCGGCAGTAGGAACGACGTTCCTCCATGTAGTGAAGATCGAAGACATGCGTGAACCTTTGCAGAATCTCGTAATAGCTCTTTTTCCCAGGGAGCCCGTCAAACTGGCGCGCAAACACCAGTTGCTCGCCTTTGTCGAGCGTTTTGCTCCCCGCGTGGTCGAGTGGGGGCGAGATCCACGCCGAGCGCTGCTCCGAAAATTGGACCGTGATTCCCCAGGATGACGCCGGGTTGCAATTCCAGGACATCAGGTCGTCGATATCCGGCGGATCTAACGAGGAGGCAGGAACCAGAACCGCATTAATGAAGGTGAAGCGATTCGACGCGTAGACAACGAATTCGCCCTGTTGGCTGTTGTCACGTAGAAAGTCAAGGGCGCTGCCCATCTCCAGCCAGGTATCGAAGTCCTCCTTTTGCGCAGGGGGTTCAGATATACGATTCAGCCTATCCACCACAGCAGCCACGTTTCCAAGATCCCTGGGATAAATGCCTGCGCCTCGGGGGGTATCGACAGCCTTAGCCATTTCTTCTCCTCATGAATAACAGGGTACATCTGGGGTCGACGCCGGATGCTTTCGATGCACGCATCGACCGAACTCAAGAACTCCTCACCAAGCCCGGCTCGGCGACCTTCGTACCAGACGCAGGCCTCTGCGGTATCCAAACTCGGCTTCCGGAGCGATGACCAGCTCAACGGGCACAGCGGGCACGCACTCTGCGCTTCATCTCTCCCAGGCCAGTCCCGAAGCCGGGTTTTTCAATAGGTTCGCCTTCCTGCGTGCCAGTTCCTGCTTTTGCCAATCGTGGACTGGCACAGCCTCCGGCGCGGCCGCAAGGTCGTCCCACAGATCTTCGACAAGTTGGAGCTTCTCGGAGGGGCTTAGATCAAAGATCGACGCTGAACTCATTCGTATCTCCACTGCCATTCTCTCAAATTGCCGGGCTTGAGGGCGGGGTTCAAACCGGGCGGCACGCGCGCCAACGCGCAGAAGACGTCCTACCGGCCACGGGCGTTTGTCTGCATTTCGCGCCGCAGGACCTCGTTCATGTAGGTCTGGTACTTCTTGCCTCGCCCTCGAAACCAGGACAGGACGTCGGCATCCACGCGAAGGCTTACCAACTGCTTGATCGGCCTGTAAAAACGTCCCACCTCAAGGTCGGACGCCCGCGGATTTCCTTCGGGCGCATCGGAAAAGTCGATTTGCGAATCGGGGCTGGCTGCGAGCCGTTGCAACTCCCGGCGCTGCTTGTCAGTGATAGGGGTGGTAAAGAGCGCGCTCGCCGGGACTCGCTTTTCTTGCCGAGATGATGCGGATTTCTTCTTCGCCATGTTGTTCCTCGCTTGTGTGAACCACGAACAGGATCGCGATACCGCCGGCGCAACCGATTGCATTCCAACGCTCCTCTTGGTCAACCACGCGGTCCCGGTACGAAACGACGTTGGGATCTTCGAAGATCCGCGCCGCCGTTTCAAATGAAATGCCGTGTTTTCGGCGGTTGATACGATTCTTGTTCTCATCCCACGCGAAAACCATTTGTATCTACGAAATTGTAGCACATTGCTTCGATTAACAATCGGCGCGCAGGATCGACCGGCGGGTGCCTTACTCTAAGCCGGATAACTTCGCGCTTTCGACCGCCGACCAGATGGTGGCCGATTTCCGCCAGATTACCGCGATCACGTTCCTGGTTATGGCGGTGCTCAGTTCGATCGGGTTGCTGGTGGGCGGCATTGGAGTGATGAATATCATGCTGGTGTCGGTGACGGAGCGGACGCAGGAGATTGGAGTGCGCAAGGCCATCGGCGCGCGGCGGCGCGACATCATATTGCAGTTTCTGCTGGAGGCGTCGGTGCTGACCAGCCTGGGCGGAGTCGCGGGGATTCTGTTCGGCTGGATTATTTCGCTGATCAGCCGCTTGGTATTCCCGTCGCTGCCGGCGGAGGTGCCGCTGTGGGCGGCGGTGCTGGGCATCGTGGTGTCGGTGAGTGTGGGACTGTTCTTCGGGATTTGGCCGGCGTATAAGGCGGCGCGGCTGGATCCGGTGGAGGCGTTGAGGTATGAGTAGGCGCGGGGTTCAGGGTCGGGAGTTCAGAGAATCCATGCGCCGCGACTCAGGGCTCTGCGTCATGCTGTGCGCCTAAATAGTACGATGGCCGGTAAGACAATACTTCCACGGAGCGCCCGAAATCAGCGACCGCGACATGGCGTATGCAGTTCTGCCGAAGAATGTGGGAAGTTCGCGAAGCGAATCGAGCAGGAGAAGTGGCACGGCTGGTTTGGGCGGGCAGAACGCGGCGATGAGCCATGGATCTTCTACATGGCCGACGATTTCATCAGGCATTGCTTCGACATGGTACACAAGCTGCTAAAGTCGTTCGGCGCTTATTGCAGGGGGCGCGAAGTCATCCACACGACTCTGATCGAGTAACTTTCGATTGTCCCGCAATGAACGCCGATCCAACTGTAGCGGCATGTGGCTCTCTGGTGTGGTCACCTCGCGATGAAGTAACAGTTGCCAAAAGGACGAAGGATACGCGATGCTTTCTTGTGCTCTCCATCACGGGGGCCGAGTGCACCACTGTTTCAGGGAACGCGCTGACGCCATTTGTCCGGGTCACGCGAGGCATGAAACAGGGCGTAGATTGTCGCCGTCGCCTCTGAATGCTCGTAGAAGACGGCATACGGAAAGCGACGTATCGGGGCGCGACGGTAGCCATCGTGAATAACAGGGTACATCTGGGGTCGACGCCGGATGCTTTCGATGCACGCATCGACCGAACTCAGGAACTCCTCGCCCAGCCCGACTCGGCGACCTTCGTACCAGACGCAGGCTTCTGCAATATCCAACTCGGCTTCCGGACGGCGCTGGCCAGATGACCTCAGGGTGAGTTAACCTGGAGTGCAAAGCTGGTGGGCGCCGACGTGATCAAAGAGTGTGTGCTGGGGATCGCATGGCTTGGAGCGACGCTCACAGCCGCGCCCGTTTGGGCCTCCGGCGCGATTGAGCCGCTCGATATCAAGACCGGCCTCTGGCAGATTACGTTGACCGTCCGGACCAGCGGCCGGCCGCCCATACCACCCGATGTGCTCGCTAAACTGAAGCCCGAGGAGCGCGCCAGGATCGACGCGCAGACCAAGGAAAAGATGGCCGAGGGACCCCGGATCAGCATCAAGAGAAGCTGCCTGCGGGAGAAGGAACTGCATCAGCCGCTCCTGCCCGGGTTTGGCGGCGAGGGCCAGGGCTGCAGGCAGACCGTAACCCGCGCGTCGCGCGCCGGGCAGGAGATACGCGTGGACTGTAGTAAGGGCGCCGAACAGGGAGGCGGAGCCATCCGCATCGAAGCCATCGATACGGAAAATGCAAGGGTCACCTCAAGTTGGACCATGACGGACGGCGCCCGTACGCTGCGGATGAGTTCGACGGCCACTCTCAAGTGGCTCGGCGCGGCCTGTGAATTGGATCCGCCGGCCGAACCCCACAGTGCCACTCCGCCCGCCCCGCCAGTTGCGGCGGCGCCCCCACCCCCGCCGGCCGCAGCCGCGCCTTCAGCCACGGCGCCCCCCGCGGACGCGGCCTATTACTACAAGCTGGGAAAGGAGCAGGCCGGCAGGGACGATTTCTGGGGGGCCTTGCGTTCGCTCAACCGGGCCATCGAGATGGACCCGCAAAGCGCCCCGTCGTACAACGCCAGAGGTTACGTCTATCTGCGCTTGCAGAGTTTCGCCAATGCCGTCCTGGAGTTCTCCAGCGCCATTCGTCTGCGCCCGAATTATGCGAACGCCTACCAGAACCGGGCGATTGCGCGGCGCCGCCTGGGCGACGGAGAAGGAGCCGCGGAGGATGACCGGAGGGCCGCGGAGTTGGCGAAATCGCCGCCCAAACGTTGATTTGGTGCGCCTCGTCACGGGCGCGGGACACAAAAGTCGAGATTACGGCAATCCGCCGGCTGAAGGCCGTCCCGCGCGCGTGACGTGGCATCAGGCGGCTGCGCAAGCCGACTTCTCCAGCAGGCGGGGATAGACGAAGCCGTAAACGGTGGTTGCGAGGAAACCAATCAGGGGCAGGATAAAGCAGATGGCCATGCTATGATACCGATCCGCCAGATACCCCATCAGAGGAGGGGCAATGGCGCCTCCAACGATCGACATGATCTGAAACGAGGCGGCCATTTTGGTCCGCTCCCCCAGATTGCGCAGGCTCATGGCAAAGATGAAGGGGAACATGATGGACATGAACAGCCAGCAGAAGGGCAGTATGCGCCACGAAACCTGCTTGATGTCGGCCATGATCAGCAGGACGATGAGGCAGTTGGCGATACCGTAGAAGGAAAGCAAGAGGTTGGGTTTGACCACCCGGCCGATAGCTGCGCCGGTGAACCGTCCCGTAGCGTAAAGCACCATGGCGATGGTAATCACATAGGCGGCCGTGGCCTCGGGACTGGCCGCTCTTGTGACAGAGCCATACCAGGCAAATAGCGGGTCGGTAACCACCGCACCCGCGCCATCCTTAACGATGGCATTCTCCAGGATGTAATTCACGGCAAAAGCGTTCACTCCCACCTGCGCGGCGATATACAGGAACTGGGTGACAATGCCCCAAGTGAAGTGGGGCTGCCGGATGAGAGGGGCCTTGTGAACCGAGGCGTCCTCCGCCGCGGACTCCTGGTCCTGCCGCCCGTCAATGCTTGGCAGCCTGATGAACCAGAAGACACCGAACACAACCAAGACCACGCAGCCCAGAACGACGTAAGGTATCAGCAGCCCGCCAAAATCCACCGGGGTTCCGGCTTGATGACGCTTGCCAAAGATCAAAGCGCCGCCCACCGTGGGGGCAATGATGTAGGCGACTGAATTGAAGGCTTGGGCCATCGAGAGCCGGCCGGCGGCGCCGTCCTTGGGCCCCAGCACGGTCACATAAGGATTCGCCGCAGTTTCAATACAGGCGAGGCCGCTGGAAAGAACGAAGAGTGCCACAAGGAAAGCTTCGAAGGTCTTGAACCACAGGCCGGCAGGGACGAACAGGAACGCGCCGATGGCCACCACCAGCAATCCCAGCAAAATGCCCTTCTGGTAACCAACGCGGCGGATCAGCAGGGCGGAGGGCAAAGCCATGAGGAAATAGGCGCCAAACACCGAAGTCTGGATGAACCCCGACTGCGTCTTGCTAACCTGGAGGATGTTCTGGAAGTGTTTGTTGAGCACATCCAGCATGGCATGGCAGAATCCCCAGATGAAAAAAAGGGAGGCGACCATGATCAGGGCGACCAGCAAGGTGCGCTCGTTCGACTCGGGCGCAGGCGATGACCGGGCGGGAATTCCCCTTGGCGACTGGCTGGGGACCGGATCCGGCCGATTGCCGCGCGATGTTCTGGTTTTGTCCATAAGCTTCAACTGGTCACTTTACTCAACCGTCAGCGCCATCGAGAACGGTGGGTTCATCGTGCCGGTTATGGTATCACCTTCGCGCCAACTCGTGGCCCCGGACAGCATTCGCCGAGCAGGAGCGGATCGCCTATCTGGAGAATTAGATCCGGACCAAGGATGAGATCCTGGCGGGATTAATGGCGGAACACGTCGCGCCCGGGCAGAATTGCCCGCCAATATCACATGCGAATGCCCTCAGCGCCCGCGGCCATGTGGCGCAGATTCGCTGTGGGGCAGGCC